>DMYQ01000034.1:0-591 GCA_003482555.1 Janthinobacterium sp.
AGGGTCAGCTCGTGGTCGCGCGACAAATAGTGGTGGCGGTAGCGCTCCACCATGCGCGCGTGGTGCTTGGCTTCCACGTCCGGCAGCACGGCTTGCATGGCTTCCTGCAAGCCCAGGCCGATCACTTGCGACGCCACCTCGTCGCGCGGGACGGGCAAGCCCAGATCCCGGGCCGCGGCCTGGATGCATTTCACGATCGTCGAAGTACTGTCCATCAACGTGCCATCCCAATCGAAGACGATCAGGTCAAATTGCTTTCTTGCCATGTATTCCGGCGATCTCCGCCGGCTCCTTGAATGATTAAACGGTGCCGCGCCGGCGCCAGCCGCCGCGCCGCACTTTGGCGCAACACTAAATACTAGAAATTAGATATTAGATGTGCGCCAGCGGTTTGCCCAAGCTTACCAAGAAACGCTCGCATTCGGCGGCCAGCGGCGCGTTCAGTGTCACGTTCTTGCCCGTTTCCGGGTGCGTGAAGGTGATCTGGTGGGCGTGCAAGAACATGCGCTTGAGCGCCCCGCGCGTCGCATCCGCCTTCAACAGCGCCCGGTTGAGCGCGAAATCGCCGTATTTGTCGTCGCCGGCGATGGC
>DMYQ01000034.1:720-3809 GCA_003482555.1 Janthinobacterium sp.
GCCGTCGCGCATCTGCTCGTGCAAATTGGTCAGGGCCGAGCGCTTTTTCGCCAGCATCAAGAGGCCGGACGTGTCGCGGTCCAGGCGATGCACCAATTCCAGGAACTTGGCGTCCGGGCGCGAAGCGCGCAACTGCTCGATCACGCCGAAGGACACGCCCGAGCCGCCATGCACGGCGGTGCCGGCCGGCTTGTCGATCACGAGCAGGTGGGCATCCTCGAAAATGATGCGGAATTCCGCCGCCGGCGCCGCCGGGGCCGTCTTTTCCGCGATGCGCACGGGCGGAATGCGCACCACGTCGCCTTCCACCAGGCGGTACAACTGGTCTATCCTGCCCTTGTTCACACGCACTTCGCCGGAGCGCAAGATGCGGTAGACGTGGCTTTTCGGCACGCCCTTGCACACTCGTAAGAGGTAATTATCGATCCGCTGGCCCGCCTCTTCCTCACCGATCGTGACGAACTGGGCTTGCGGCTGTGCCGCGCCCGTAGGGGGGACAACATCATTTTGCATCTTCATTTACTCTGTCTTCCCAGAAAATCTCTCTAAGTCCTTCATTTTGAATATATAATTGTTTTCGCTGCGGTTCAAACTGCGGCTGGTGTAACAATAAAAGCACATTTTACACAGGGGCGTCTCCACCGGCCTCGCCAAATTGCAAATTCGGTGGAAAAAATGTATATGCACCACCTCCGCGCGCATCAAGGTTGCACCGTTGTTGTAATCGGATAGGCTGCGAGGGTGCTGGATGAGAGTGTTTGGATTGTAAGGATAAGTTCCCGCCAGCAAGGCTGTTTTAGGCCGCGCTGGCAGGTTGATGAAGTTGATAACGCTTGCCGTTTTCGCCAAACCCCATGTAGCAAGTTGAAATAGTGCGGGTTGCCGATGAAAGGCTGAGGTTCTGCCTCGGCATCGCAATCGCAGTATGAAACCGGGCTACGATTTGGCTCTTGATTTGCCACCGCCTGCATGCTCTGCCCCCGATACTCTCGGGCTGCATCACGAGTCGCAGGTGATGCGTGCACTCGGCATGACGATCGACATCATTTGCGCCCTGTTGCGGCCGCAACGCCAGCGTTGTTGCGCCGCACGCCTGGGCATACCCCCCCGCAACCACTCCCGTTCTCGCATATATCCGTGTATGAACGCCGCTTCCACGGAAGCGGCATTGAGATGGCCCTAGTGCCGCGGAGTTAATAAAAATGAAACGCATGTTGTTTAATGCTACGCAGCAAGAAGAGCTGCGCGTAGCGATTGTCGACGGTCAGAAACTGATCGATATCGATATCGAGACGGCCGGGCGCGAACAGCGCAAATCCAACATTTACAAGGGCGTCATCACCCGCATCGAGCCCTCGCTGGAAGCGTGCTTCGTCAGCTACGGCGAAGACCGCCACGGCTTCCTGCCATTCAAGGAAGTAGCCCGCACCTACTTCCGCGAAGGCGTCGACGTGCGCACCGCCTCCGTCAAGGAAGCGCTGCGCGAAGGCCAGGAAATCATGGTCCAGGTTGAAAAGGAAGAGCGCGGCAACAAGGGCGCGGCCCTGACTTCCTTCGTGTCCCTGGCCGGCCGTTACCTGGTCTTGATGCCGAACAATCCACGCGGCGGCGGCGTGTCGCGCCGCGTCGAAGGTGAAGAGCGCCAGGAATTGCGCGAAACCATGGACAAGCTGGACCTGCCGCCAGGCATGTCGGTGATCGCCCGCACGGCCGGCATCGGCCGCAACGTCGACGAATTGCAGTGGGACTTGAATTACCTGATGCAATTGTGGCGCGCCATCGAAGGGGCCGGCAAATCGGCTTCCGGCGCCTTCCTGATCTACCAGGAATCGTCGCTGGTGATACGCGCCATCCGCGATTACTTCCAGCCCGACATCGGTGAAATCCTCATCGACACCGACGACATCTACGAGCAGGCGCACCAGTTCATGAGCCACGTGATGCCCGACATGGTGCATCGCGTCAAGCGCTACAGCGACGACGTGCCGCTGTTTTCCCGCTTCCAGATCGAACACCAGATCGAAACCGCGTATTCGCGCACCGTGCCCCTGCCTTCCGGCGGCGCTATCGTTATCGATCACACCGAAGCGCTGGTTTCCGTCGACGTCAACTCGGCCCGCGCCACGCGCGGCTCGGACATCGAAACGACCGCCTTCAACACCAACTGCGAAGCGGCCGAAGAAGTGGCGCGCCAGTTGCGCCTGCGCGACCTGGGCGGCTTGATCGTCATCGACTTCATCGACATGGAAGTGGCGAAGAACCAGCGCGAAGTGGAACAGCGCCTGAAAGACGCGCTGCACCACGACCGCGCCCGCGTCCAGATGGGCAAGATTTCGCGCTTCGGCCTGATGGAACTGTCGCGCCAGCGCCTGCGTCCATCGCTCTCCGAAGGCAGCCATGTGACTTGCCCGCGTTGCTCGGGCACGGGCCACATCCGCGATACCGAATCGTCCGCCCTGCAGGTGCTGCGCATCATCCAGGAAGAGGCGATGAAGGAAAATTCGGCCACCATCCACGTCCAGGTGCCGGTCGACGTGGGCGCCTTCTTGCTCAATGAAAAGCGCGGCGAAGTCTTGAAGATCGAGAACCGCCACCGCATCGCCGTGATCCTGATCCCGAACAAGCATCTGGAAACGCCGCATTACAAGCTGGAACGCATCAAGCACGACGATCCCCGCCTGGAAGACGCGCAAGCGAGCTACAACCTGGCCGAGAGCGCCGAAACCGACATGGCGTACAGCAAGCGCCAGAAGGAAGAAGCCAAACCGCGCCAGGAAGCCGTCGTCAAGACCATCACCCCGGATCAACCGGCGCCCCTGGTCGAGCGCAAGCCGGTCGAAGTCGTCGCCGTGGCCCCCGTTGTCGTCATCGCACCGGCTCCGCAAAGCTTCTTCGACAAGATCGTCAGCTTCTTCAGCGGCAAGAAAGAAGAAGCCGTGCTCGCCCCTGTCGTCGTGGCCCCCCCGAAAGTCGTGAGCAGCGCCAGCGCCGAGCGTGCCGACCGCAATGCCCGTAACCCGCGCGGCCGCAACCGCAACGGCAAGCCGGGCGGACGCGAAGAGCGCGAGCCGGGTCAAGCCCGTCCGGTC
>DMYQ01000305.1:0-1662 GCA_003482555.1 Janthinobacterium sp.
GCGTCCACCGTCATCTCCATGTCGGCGTCGGGCATCACCACCATGTGGTTTTTGGCGCCGCCCAGGGCTTGCACGCGCTTGCCGGCGGCGCTGCCGCGGGCGTAGATGTATTCGGCGATCGGGGTCGAACCGACGAAGCTGATGGCTTGCACCACCGGGTGGTCGAGCAGCGCGTCGACCGTCACCTTGTCGCCCTGGATCACGTTGAAGACGCCGTCCGGCAGACCGGCTTCCTTGAGCAGGCGGGCGTGCAGCAGCGAGGCCGAGGGGTCGCGCTCGGACGGCTTCAGGATGAAGGTGTTGCCGCAGGCGATGGCGACCGGGAACATCCACATCGGCACCATCACCGGGAAGTTGAACGGCGTGATGCCGGCCACCACGCCGAGCGACTGGCGCATCGACCAGGCGTCGATGCCGCGCGAAATCTGGTCGGTGAACTCGCCCTTCAGCAGTTGCGGAATGCCGACCGCGAATTCGACCATCTCGATGCCGCGCGCCACCTCGCCCTGCGCGTCGGAGAAGGTCTTGCCGTGCTCGCGGGTCAGCATGGCGGCGAATTCGTCGGTGTGCTGCTGGCACAGTTGCAGGTATTTGAAAAGGACGCGGGCGCGCGTCAGCGGCGGCGTCGCCGACCACGATGGAAAGGCGGCGGCGGCGGCCCGCACGGCGGCGTCGACGTCGGCGGCCGTGCCCAGGGCCACGCGCGCGACGGGCTCGCCCAGCGCCGGATTGAAGACGTCGGCGTAGCGCCCGCTGCCGGTATCGACCGGGGCGCCGTTGATGAAATGGGTGATGGTGTCGAGATTGCTCATGATATTCGCTTTACAGTAAAGAGGGTTCAAGCCGGCGCAAGGTTCAAGCCAGCGCGGCGTCGGCCGCTACATACAGGTAGCCCAGATCCCGGGCCACCGCTTCATAAGTGACATGGCCCTGGCACACGTTCAAGCCATTCTTCAGGTGCGCGTTTTCACGCATGGCCAGACGCCAGCCTTTGTCGGCCAGCGCCACCGCGTGCCCGATGGTGGCGTTGTTCAGGGCGAAGGTCGAGGTGCGGGCGACGGCGCCCGGCATGTTCGCCACGCAGTAGTGCACCACCTCGCCGACCATGTAGGTCGGGTCGGCGTGGGTGGTGGCGTGCGAGGTTTCGAAGCAGCCGCCCTGGTCGATGGCGACGTCGACCACCACGGCGCCGGCCTTCATGCGCGCGATCATGTTCGACGTCACCAGCTTGGGCGCGGCGGCGCCGGGCACCAGCACGCCGCCGATCACCAGGTCGGCGTCCAGCACCACTTCCTCTATCGTGTGGGCGTTCGAGTATTGGGTGACGATGCGGTTACCGAACACCAGATCGAGCTGGCGCAGGCGGTCGACGCTCTTGTCGAGCACCGTCACGCGGGCGCCGATGCCGACCGCCATCTGCAGCGCGTTGGTGCCGACCACGCCGGCGCCGATGATGGCGACGTGGCCGGGCGCGACGCCCGGCACGCCGCCGAGCAGCAAGCCCATGCCGCCCTTGGATTTTTCAAGGTGGGCGGCGCCGGCCTGGATCGCCATGCGCCCGGCCACTTCGCTCATCGGCGCCAGCAGCGGCAGGCCGCCGCCCGGGCCGGTGATGGTTTCGTAGGCGATGCAGATGGCGCCCGACTTGACCAGGGCGGCGGT
>DMYQ01000305.1:1765-5857 GCA_003482555.1 Janthinobacterium sp.
TGCGGCTCCTTGACCTTGACGATCATGTCGGCGCGGTAAAAAATCTCTTCGGCCGAATCGATGATGGTGGCGCCGGCCGCCTCGTACATCGCGTCGCTCAGGCCGATGGCCAGACCGGCGCTGCGCTGCACCAGCACCTGATGGCCGTGCAGCACCAATTCGCGCACGCTGGCCGGCGTCAGGCCGACGCGGGATTCCTGATTCTTGATCTCTTTTGGGACGCCTACTAACATGCCGCTCTCCTGATATTTTTATGGTTGTTCGCGGGATGGGCGGCTGGCGCCCTGCCAAACCGCCCCGCTATCCCCGACCCATCGCCCGCGTCTGGTATGAGTCAGGAGCCGGTTCAATGCGTCAATCCAGATTCTTCAGCACCTTCGCCAGCTTGCCAAACAGCTCGTCGATGTGCTTTTTCTCCAGCACCAGCGGCGGCGACAAGGCGATGATGTCGCCCGTGGTGCGTATCAAGACTCCGTCCGCGAAGGCGCGCTTGAAAGCCTCGAAGGCGCGCGCGCCCGGCTTGCCGGCGATGGGCGCCAGCTCGATCCCGGCGATCATGCCGATGCTGCGGATATCTATCACGTGCGGCAAGCCCTTGAGCGAATGCACCGCGTCTTCCCAGTACGACTGCACGCTCTTCGCGTGTTCCAGGATCTTCTGTTCCTCGAACACTTCCAGGGTCGCCAGCGCGGCCGCGCATGCGAGCGGATGGCCGGAATAGGTATATCCGTGGAACAGCTCGATGCCGGCCGGGGCATCCATGAAGGCTTCGTATATGTGCTTCTTGGTGAACACGGCGCCCATCGGCACGACGCCGTTGGTCAAGCCTTTGGCGGTGGTCATCAGATCCGGCTCGACGTCGAAATAATCGGCCGCGAACGGCGTCGTCATGCGCCCGAATCCGGTGATGACTTCGTCGAAGATGAGCAGGATGCCGTGCTTGGTGCACAGCTCGCGCAAGCGCTTCAGATAACCCTTGGGCGGCACCAGCACGCCGGTCGAACCGGCCACCGGCTCGACGATCACGGCGGCGATGGTGGAAGCGTCGTGCAGGGTGACGATGCGTTCCAGCTCGTCGGCCAGGTGGGTGCCGTATTCCGGCTCGCCCCGGGTGTAGGCATTCTTTTCCAGGTTGTGCGTGTGCGGCAAGTGGTCGACCCCGCTCAGCAGCGGGCCGAAGGACTTGCGGTTGCCGGCGATGCCGCCCACCGAGATGCCGCCGAAGCCGACGCCGTGGTAGCCGCGCTCGCGCCCGATCAGGCGGGTGCGCCCGGCCTCGCCGCGCGCCTTGTGGTAGGCCAGCGCCATTTTCAGCGCCGTGTCCACCGCTTCCGAACCGGAGTTGGTGTAGAACACCTGGCCAAAGCGGTGATTGGTGTAGTCCATCAGCTTTTCAGCCAGGTCGAAGGCGGCCGGATGGCCCATCTGGAAGGTCGGCGCGAAGTCGAGCTGGCCGACCATTTCGCGCACGGCGGCGACGATCTTCGGCTGCGCGTGGCCGCAGGGTACGCACCACAGGCCGGCCGTGCCGTCCAGGATGGCATTGCCGTCCACGTCCTTGTAATACATGCCTTCGGCCGAAACCAGCAGGCGCGGATGGGCTTTGAAGTCGCGATTATTCGTAAAAGGCATCCAAAACGACGACATGGATGCAGGTCTAGTTTCGTTCATGCAATTCTCCTCTGAAGTGATTGCGTATTTTTTACAAGGCGTAAAATAATTTACCAGTTGGCAAAATGATGGTGCAATAATAGACAGGCCATCAACTATGGCACAGATACACAAATATCAAAACGCTCCAACCGTACAGGTCAGTAAAACACTACACTTTTGTTCACCGCAACAAAGGAGACTATGGATGAACGAATTCAGCCCTGCGCCAGATCAAGGCGACGCCATTTCGTCGGACGCGCAATGGCCCATGCTGGCGATCGAGCGCAGCAAGAAAGGCGGCCTGGTCGAGCAAATCGTCTCGGCCATCGCGCTGATGCTGACCCGCCGCGAGTTGCGCATCGGCACCAAGATGCCATCGGTGCGGCAATTCGCCAAGTGTAACGGCGTCTCCACCTTCACCGTCGTGGAAGCCTACGACCGCCTGCTGACCCTGGGCCTGCTGTCTTCGCGCCGCGGCTCCGGCTTTTTCGTCGCCCGCGCCGAGACGGCGGCCTCGCCCCTGCCGGCCCTGCACGCCAGCCCGACCGCCATCGACGCCCTCACGCCGGAGCTGTATTCGGGCGTGTCGGAAGCGCTGCCGGTGGGCGCCGGCTGGCTGCCGCCCGACATGTACGGCGAAGACACCATCCTCGACGCCGTGCGCCAGGCCATGCGCATCCCCGCCAACCGCTTGCGCGGCTACGGCCATCCGCTCGGCTTTCCCTCGCTGCGCCAGCACCTGGCGGCGACCCTGTCGGACGAACTGTACGCCGTCGAGCCGGATCAGATCCTGCTGACCCACGGCGCCACCCACGCCTTCGACCTGATCTTGCGCACCCTGAGCAAACCGGGCGACACCATCTTCGTCGAAGATCCCGGCTACAGCAATCTGCAGTCGCTGATCCGCCACCACGGCTGCGTCCCGGTCGGCATCCCGCGCGGCGAGGCCGGCCTCGACCTCGACTTCCTGGCCGAGCAGGCCGCGCTGACCCAGCCCAAGCTCATGTTCGTCAACACGGTGCTGCAAAACCCGCTCGGCACCTCGCTCAGCCACGCCCAGGCGCACCGCCTGCTGGCCCTGGCCGAACAGTTCGACTTTTGGCTGGTGGAAGACGACATTTACCGCGAACTGACGGCGCGCGGCGAAGCCTCGCTGGCGGCGATGGACGGCTTGCGCCGCGTGATCCGGGTCGGCAGCTTTTCCAAGACCCTGTCGCCGGTGCTGCGGGTCGGCTCCATCTCGGCCTCCGCCTCGCTGCTGCCGGAACTGGTGCGGGTGAAGATGCTGGCCGGTCTGACCACCTCTGAAATCAACGAACGCGCGGTGTACCACGCGCTCACGGCGCGCGCGTACCGGCGCATGCTCGAACGCCTGACCGGGCAGCTCGACGACAGCCGCGCGCGCAGCATCGACTGCCTGCGCCAGGCCGGCATGACGCCGCTGGCGCGTCCGCGCGGCGGCATGTTCGTCAGCGCCGGCTGGGAGCAGGCGCCGACGCCGGAATGGAATGGCAAGGTGATCGCCGACCTGGCGCTGAAGTCCGGCATCCTGCTGTCGCCGAACGAGTTTTTCATGCTGCGCCCGCCGGCCACGATCTGGTTCCGTTTCAACGTCGCCTATACCGACCAGCCCCTGTTGCTGGAATTCCTGCAATCGATACGCCGCGCCTGAAGCGAGCGACAAACTCACGTTGAAAGAGCCCCATGTCGATCATCCCGAATCCGGCGCCCAAGCGGCGCGCCCTGAACCGCGACAAGCTGGAGGCCGACATCGTGGCCCAGGCCGTGCGCGTGTTCGCCGAATGCGGCTACGAAGGCACCTCGATCGCCACCATCGCCGAGAACGCCGGCCTGTCCAAGCAAAACCTGATGTACTACTTCCCCACCAAGCAGGGGCTGTACGAGCGCGTGCTGGACGACGTGCTGGACGACTGGCTCGAGCGCATGGCCAGCCTGGCCGACGACGGACAGGAACCGCGCGACATGCTGCGCGCCTACATCCAGGCCAAGCTGCGCTTTTCGCGTGAGCAGCCGTGGGCCTCGCGCGTGTACGCGCTGGAAGTGATCAGCGGCGCCCAGTTGTACGGCGCGCAAATCCAGAGCCGCGTGGTGCCGCTGCTGCGCAAGGACATCGCCGTGTTCGAGCAGTGGATAGAGGCCGGCAAGATCGCGCCCGTGAACGCCACCCATCTGCTGTTCGCGATCTGGGCCATGACGCAGTCTTACGCCGATTTCGCGCCGCAAATGGCCCTGGTGCTGAACCGCAAACAGCTCAACCGCAAGGACTTCGCCGACGCCGAGCAAATGATCACGCAGATGGTGCTGGCGGCTGTCGGCATTCCGTCCGCCGCCGCGCCCGTACCCACCCCATGCTCGACCTGAAAAAGCTGCGCTGCTTCGTGGCCGTCGCCGAGGAACTCAACTTCCGCCGTCACGGCC
>DMYQ01000305.1:6014-11682 GCA_003482555.1 Janthinobacterium sp.
TCACGGCCGCGCCGTCACGGCCGGAGCAGGATGACGCCGGCGTTGCCGCCCTGCTCCAGGCGGCGCTGGGCGAGCGCCGCTTCGCGCAGCGGAAATTCGGCGTCGACGTGGATGCGCAAGCCGGCCCGCAGCCGCTCCAGCGTGGCCGCCGCCCCTTCCTGGTAGAGCGCCGTATCCTTCACCAAGCCCATCACGCTGGGGCGCGCCAGGGCGATCGAGCGGGCCGGCCCCAGAAGATGCGGGTCGATGGCGGCGATGGCGCCGCCGACCTCGCCGACGCTGGCCGCCATGCCGAAGGGCCGCAATGCCGCCAGGGTGCGCGGCAAGGTGTCGGCGCCGATGCCGTCGACGGCGAAATGCGCGCCCAGGCCGCCGGTCAAGGCCAGGGTGGCGGCGACAAAATCCTCTTCCCGGTACAAGATGGCGTGATCGAGTCCGTGCGCCAGCGCCAGCTCGGCCTTGGCGCGGCTGCCGACGGTGCCGATGACGCGCGCGCCCATGGCCTTGGCCCACTGCAGCAGCACCAGACCCAGGCCGCCGGCGGCCGCGTGCAGCAGCACCGTGTCGCCGCGCCGCAGCGGACGCACATGGGCGAACAGCATGTGCGCGGTGAGCCCCTTGAGCATGGCGCCGGCGGCGCAGGCGTCGGAAATCGTATCCGGCAGCGCCACCGCCAGCCGTGCCGGCAGGTTGCGCGCGCTGGCGTAGGCGCCGACGGCGCCGGCGTAGGCGATGCGCTGGCCGGGCTGGAAGCCGTGCACGCCGGCGCCCAGCGCCAGCACCGTGGCGGCGCCCTCGACGCCGAGGGTGGCCGGCAGTTGCGCCAGCCGGTGGTGGCCGCTGCGCTGGTAAATGTCGAGGAAGTTGAGGCCGATGGCCGTGTGGCGGATCTGGATTTCGCCGGGGCCGGGCGGCGCCAGTTCCAGCGTTTCGATGCGCAGGACGTCGGCGTCGCCGTATTCGTGGATTCTTGCTGCGATTTCATGCATGGCTTTGCTCCTTGGGTAGATTGCGCAGCCAGTGTATCCGGCGCATAATCGCCCGACAATTCCCAAAAAACGACCACCATCTGTGCAAAATTCCCCCGATCGCCAAAATACGCAAGCCCAGTGGGACGATATCCGCTTCTTCCTGGCGCTGGCCCGCGAAACCAGCCTGTCGGCCGCGGCCCGCGCGCTGGCCGTCGAACACTCGACCGTGGCGCGCCGCGTCGAGGCGCTCGAGCACAGCCTCGGCCTGCGCCTGTTCGACCGCCTGCCGCGCGGCTGGCGCCTGACCGCCGAGGGTGAAAGCCTGTCCCTGCAAGCCCGCCGCGTCGAAGACGAGGCGCTGGCCTTCGGCCGCGCCGCCCTCGGGGTGGCGGACTTGCGCGGCACGGTGCGCATCTCGGCGCCGCCTGTGCTGGCGAGCCACTTCCTGACGCCGTTGCTGGCGCCGCTACGCGCGCGCTGGCCCGGCATCGACCTGGAATTGATCGGCGAGACGCGCGCGGCCAACCTGAGCCGGCGCGAAGCCGACCTGGCGCTGCGCCTGTCGCGGCCGAGCGCGCCCGGCCTGCTGGCGCGCGCCATCGGCGAACTGGGTTTCGGCCTGTACGCGACGCCGGCCTGGCTGCGGCGCGCCGAGCACGAGTGGGAGTTTCTCGGCTACGAAGACAGCATGCGCGCGGCCCCGCAAGAACTGTGGCTGGAAAAGTTCGCGCGCGGGCGCCCTTTCGCGCTGCGCAGCAACGACCTGGCCACCCTGCATCAAGGCGCGCGCGTCGGGCTGGGGCTGGCCCTGCTGCCGCACTTTCTGGGGGCGGGCGATGCCGCCCTGGCGCGCGCGCCCGGCGTCGATGGCCCGGCGCCGCGCAAGCTGTGGCTGGTGCTGCACCCGGATCTGCGCCGCTCGCCGCGCGTGAGCGCCGTCGCCGACGCCATCGCCGACCTGGTGCGGGAGCAAAAAAGCCGCCTGGCCGGCCCTGAAAAAGTAGCATAGCAATTTCTTTCATGTCATTATTGCTTAATTTCAATACGAAAACGAACCAATGAAAATACGACGCCTGGACGCGCGCGACGCGCTGCAATACAAGAATCTGCGCCTGGAAGGCGTACTCGACACCCCTACTTCCTTTGCCCTCAACAGCGCGGAAGTGCTGGCCACCTCGCTCGAAGAGTTGGGCGAACAGTTGACCGCGAACGCGCAGCGCGTGGTCTTCGGCGCCTTCGACGGCGAAGAATTGATCGGCATGGCCGGCGTGTTCCGCGAGCCGCTGGAAAAGCTCAAGCACAAGGCCGGCATCAGGACCGTCTACACCACACCGTCGCGCCGCGGACAAGGCGTGGCGCGGCGCCTGCTCGAGGCCAGCGTGGCGGAGAGTCGCGCCAACCCCGAGGTGCGCGTGGTGACGCTGTCGGTGAACACGGAAAATCTGCCCGCCAAAGCCCTGTATCAATCCCTCGGCTTCGTCGCCTACGGCGTGCAAAGGAAGTCTATGCTGGTCGATGGCGTGTATGTCGACGAAGAACAGATGATGCTGGAACTGGCCTGAGAGGCTGAGAGGGGGCGCTGGCGCCCTGGCGCGGACAAGCGGCCCGACTTGTCGCAAGATAACAAATAGGGGGTGTAAGCCGGAACCCCAGAAAATTCCGTCGAAAAGCGTCAGGGGCGATTAGATGCCTGGGTGCCATCGTTGTGGCGATGGAATCGCCCAGCGGATGTTGAAAGGTCTCGAAATTGGTGGGCGTATTGCTGAAGGCGAAAGCCTTGGTCAAGGCGGCTTTGTCCAGGCTGAATGCCAGCTTGCCCGAACTAGCCACTCGGGCTCGACTTTGCATTTACATCGATGAGATCAAGGCCGCGCCACAGTCCGTCGGATCGCCGTCATAGGCAACCGGCTTGCCGTGATGCTTGCGGGTGCTATCGACCGGCTTGATGGCATGCTTGCCACGACATTTAGGGCACGTCGCCATGTCGCCCTCCAGCACCACCGCTTTGCCCATCACCTTGTAACTGTCGCTAGCCGACACCACCTCGCCGCCATGTGAAGTCTTGTCGCCCAGGCGGATCACACCCCGTCCTTTTGCATCTTTCATGTTAACTTTTCCGGTCTCAAGGCAGCTTTGGCGGAATGTCTGCCGCCCACAGGGAACCATTTTTCTCGCGATCTTTCTCTCCATGCCAATTAGCCACGTCCTTTTTAGGGTCAAACGGCCAGTCGTGGCGCTCGGAAGCCAGTGCGGTCTCGGCCCAGCCCACCGGAGTGTCTCCGCGCGGCTGCAAGAAAGCGTCGTCGGGCGCGATGGCGCTGACCGCTTCCACCGTCGCCGGCCATACGGGCGCTCTACAAGTCCACTGCGCGATCAGGCGGAAGCTGGTCCATAACAAGATGAACGGCATAACGGCGATGCGGAAACCGCTGCTGGCAGTGAGGCCAAAGTCGTACAAGCAGAACAGGAAAGTTTCACGCATGTTCTCGCGCTCGCTGAAAAACAGCGGAGGCTTGGGCAAGTCGGCCGGCCCCTTGTTCATGTACTCGCACCAAAAATTCCATTGTGACAGCAAGCCTTGTAGATTGCCCTTGCCTTGCCACTCCCGCCCGATGGAAAAGGCGCGTACCACATTGCCCTGGTCGTCGACCGTGTAATGGCGGATGTGAAAAGGGTCGCCCGTCGTTCCCTCGCCTTTGTGGATGCAAAAAATTGATTGCGCATTCCATGGCGCTTCCCACGTCACGTCGCCTTCGTCCGCCTTGGCGAAAAAGCGGCGGCGCCGTATCGTGTAGAGCTTTTGCTCTTTCCGGTTGAAGCGGATCGGCCGGCGCGTCAGGGCGAAGAATTCATCGCGGCCAAATTTGACTGCGACATATCCAAAACCTAGGATGGAACCGGCGACAAGTAAATAAATTAAAATTATTATTGTACTTATCTCGTCTGGTGGACGCGAAAGAATATGTTGGCCAAGACCTAAAAATGCCCCGGCACCAAGGCAGGCGGTTGCCACACCTCCTCCCGTCCATTGCCGTTGCATGTATGGCTGGTCGGTCACGTCCATGAAGGTCGAATTGATTCGGAAAATGGTGGCGGTATCCTTGCACTCAGGCCCCACCGGCTTGTCTGTAGGTAACCGATGCCGCAAGTCCCATGCGAGAATCGGCCGGCCAACTTTGTATGAATATATGCGTTCGTCCATCGCTTAAGCTCCCATCGCGTCGTTGTATGTCAAGACCCGTTTGGTCATGATCACGCCGAACCAGCGTTCCGACGAACTGGCCGCTCGGGCTAGACTTCGCATTTATATCGACGAGATCAAGGTCGCGCCGCAGTCGGTCGGATCGCCGTCGTAGGCAACGGGCTTGCCGTGATGCTTGCGAGTGCTGTCGACTGGTTTGATGGCATGCTTGCCACGGCATTTGGGGCAGGTCGCCATGTCGCCTTCCAGCGCCACGGCTTTGCCCATCACCTTGTAACTGTCGCTGGCCGACACCACCTCGCCGCCATGCGACGTCGTGTCGCCCAGGCGTATCACGCCGCGTCCTTTGGCATCTTTCATGTCAACTTCTCCGGTCTCAAGGTAGCTTTGGCGGAATGTCTGCCGCCCACAGGGAACCATTTCTCTCGCGATCTTTCTCTCCATGCCAATTAGCCACGTCCTTTTTAGGGTCGAACGGCCAGTCATGGCGCTCGGAAGCCAGGGCGGTTTCGGCCCAGCCGACCGGAGTGTCGCCGCGCGGCTGCGAGAAAGCGTCGTCGGGCGCGATGGCGCTGACAGCCTCCACAGTGGCGGGCCACACGGGCGCCCTACAAGTCCACTGCGCGATCAGGCGGAAGCTGGTCCATAACAAGATGAACGGCATAACGGCGATGCGGAAACCGCTGCTAACAGTGAGGCCAAAGTCGTACAAGCAGAACAAGAAAGTTTCGCGTATATTCTCGCGCTCGCTGAAAAACAGCGGAGGCTTGGGCAAGTCGGCCGGCCCCTTGTTCATGTACTCGCACCAAAAATTCCATTGTGACAGCAAGCCTTGTAGATTGCCCTTGCCTTGCCACTCCCGCCCGATGGAAAAGGCGCGCACCACATTGCCCTGGTCGTCGACCGTGTAATGGCGGATGTGAAAAGGATCGCCGGTCGTTCCCTCGCCTTTGTGGATGCAAAAAATTGATTGCGCATTCCATGGCGCTTCCCACGTCACGTCGCCTTCGCCCGCCTTGGCGAAAAAGCGGCGGCGCCGTATCGTGTAGAGCTTTTGCTCTTTCCGGTTGAAGCGGATCGGCCGGCGCGTCAGAGCGAAAAACTCATCGCGACCAAGTTTGACGCCGAAATATCCAAAACCCGCTATGGAAATAAAAATAATAACCCATGTACCAATCATTGCCGCGCTCATCTCTGTTCGATGGAGTGAAAGAATAAATTGAGCAGTACTAATTAACATCCCCACAGCAAAGCAGGCGGCTAGCACTCCTCCCGCCGTCCATTGTCTTTGCATATATGGCTGGTCGGTTACGTCCATGAAAGTCGAATTTATCCGGAAAATGGTGGCGGCATCCTTGCACTCTGGCCCCACCGGCTTGTCTATCGGCAGTCGATGCCGCAAGTCCCATGTGGGAATCGGTTGGCCGGCCTTGTATGAATATATGCGTTCGTCCATCGTTTAAGCTCCCATTGCGTCGTTATACGCCTTCAATTC
>DMYQ01000337.1:0-4333 GCA_003482555.1 Janthinobacterium sp.
AGCGTCAGATGTGTATAAGAGACAGATCCTGGGCCGCGCGCCAAACGGGCATCCAGGCTTTCTCTTGAGACACAACTAGCCGTCACCGGGCCGCGCCGTCGCGTGCGATACTGAGCCAGCGCGGCCCGGCGCGGTATCGAGGGGAATGGCATTGGACACTTGGAAAACGAAACAATCGGCCGGCGTCGTTCTGGCGGCGGGCTCGCTCATCGCCGTCACCCTGCTCAGTTACTATTATGTGAAGCGGCACCAGCTGGAGCAGCTGCACCACAGCCTGGCTTCCCGCGCGGAACTGTACGCGGCCACCATCGGCGGCGCCCTCGATAAATATGAATTCCTGCCGCTGGCCGTGGCGCAAAGCGACGCCGTCGCCGAGCTGCTGCAAGGCCGGACGCCGCAAAGCGTGGCGCGCGCCAACGCTTACCTGGAAGACATCAACGGCCGCGCCGGCGCCTTCGCGGTCTACGTGCTGGCCATCGACGGCACCACCGTGGCATCGAGCAACTGGAAGGAAAGCACTTCTTACGTCGGACAAAACTATGGCTTCCGGCCCTACTTCAAGCAAGCCGCGGCCGGCGGCATCGGCCGCTTCTACGGCATAGGCGCGTCCACCTTCGCGGCCGGCTACTTCATTTCCCAGCCGATCCGGCGCCAGGGCCGCATCATCGGCGTCGCCGCCACCAAGGTCAGCCTCGACTGGATCGAGCAATCCTGGCGCGGCGCCGGCGTCGCCGAGCAAATCTGGGTCAGGGATGCCAACGGCGTCATCATCCTGTCTTCCATCCCCGCCTTCAAGTTCCAGACCCTGGCCGCGTTGTCGCCAAGCGCGCAAAAGAGTGTGCGCGAACAGCGCCAGTTTCTGGAGCAGGAATTGCCCATCCTGCCGCACAGGGTGCTGCGGGAATTCGCCGACGGCGCCACCCACCTGGCGCTCGGTCGCGCCGTCGGCGCCGGCCCGGCGGCCCCGGCCGGCGCCGAATACCTGGCCGTCAGCCGCGCGCTGGCGCCGCTGGAATGGCGCATCACTGTATTGGCGGAACTCGACCAGGCGCGCGCGGCCGCGCGCAACGCGGCCACCGCCGCCGCCCTCGCCTGGGCCTTGCTGCTGCTCGCCACGCTGTACGCGCGCCAGCGCCGGCGCCGCATCGCCGAGCGTTTGAACGCCCAGCAAGTCTTGAGCAGCGCCTACGGAGAACTGGAAATCAAGGTGGCGCGGCGCACCTCCGACTTGCTCGACGCCAACCGCCGCCTGCAAGCCGAAGTGGGCGAACGCGAACGGGCCGAACAGACCCTGCGCCTGGCGCAGGCCGAACTGGTGCAAAGCGGAAAGCTGGCCGCCATCGGCCAGATGGCGGCCGGCGTCACCCATGAATTGAACCAGCCGCTGGCGGCGCTGCAAACCTTTTCCGACAACGCCAAGGTCTTCATCGCGCGCGGGCGCACCGAAGAGGCGCTGGAAAACCTGTCCACCATTTCCGACCTGGTGCAGCGGCTCGGCTATATCACGTCGCAATTGCGCGGCTTCGCCCGCCGCGGCGACGAGGCCAGCAAACCCGTCGACGCGCGCCAGGCCTTCGCGCAAACCATGTTGCAGGTGCGCACCCGGCCCGACGCGGGGCGTTTGCAACTGAGCGAAAGCTGGCCGGCGCGGGAACTGGTGGTGCTGTGCAGCGCGATCGGCATGGAGCAAGTGTTTTCCAACCTGATCGCCAACGCCATGGATGCGGTGCCGGCCGCCGCCACGGCGCGCATCGCCCTCGAGGTGGAACGCGACGGCGGCCTGGCGCAACTGCGCGTCAGCGACAACGGCCCCGGCATACCGGAAGGTAGCATCGACAAAATCTTCGATCCCTTCCACACGACCAAGGAACACGGCCTTGGGCTGGGCCTGTCGATCAGCGCCGGCATCGTGCGCGCCGCCGGCGGCACCTTGAGCGTGCGCAACCGCGCCGCGGCCGAGGGCGGCGGCGCCCAATTCACCATCACACTCGCCTGTCGCGACAAGGAAAACGCCAATGCATGACAATGACTTCGAAGGCATGCACGTGCTGTTCGTGGAAGACGACGCCGTGGTGCGCAAAGGCGCCCAGCAGGCGCTGGAACTGGCCGGCTTGTGCGTGATCGCCTGCGCCACGGCGGAAGAGGCGCTGACGCGGCTGACGCCGGAATTCCCCGGCATCGTGCTGAGCGACGTCAAGCTGCCGGGCATGGACGGCTTGAAGTTGCTCGAGATCGCCATCGCCCGCGACGCGCAACTGCCGGTGATCCTGGTGACGGGGCACGGCGGCGTCGCCATGGCCGTCGGCGCGATGCGCCAGGGCGCCTACGACTTCATCGAAAAGCCGTTCACCGCCGACTTGCTGGTCGAAGTCTGCCGGCGCGCGCTCGACAAGCGCCGCCTGGTGCTGGAAAACATGCAGCTGCGGCGCCAGCTGGAACAGCGCGAAGGGATCGAAGCGCGCATCGTCGGGCGCAGCGGCGCCATGGCCAAGGTGCGGCAAACGATACTCAACCTGGCGCCGAAATCGGCCGACGTCATCATCCTCGGCGAAACGGGCACCGGCAAGGAATTGGTGGCGCGCTGCCTGCACGACTTCAGCGAGCGGCGCGAGCGGCCCTTCGTGGCCATCAACTGCGGCGCGCTGCCGGAAGCGATCTTCGAATCGGAATTGTTCGGCCACGAGGAAGGCGCCTTCACGGGCGCCCAGCGCCAGCGCATCGGCAAGATCGAATATGCCAACGGCGGCACGCTCTTCCTCGACGAGATCGAGAGCATGCCGCTGGCCCTGCAAGTGAAACTGCTGCGCGTGCTGCAAGAAAGGCAAGTCGAGCGGCTCGGCTCGAACAAGCTCATTTCCGTCAACTTCCGCGTCATCGCCGCCGCCAAGGAAGACTTGATGCTGCTGGCCGAGCAGGGGAAATTCCGCGCCGACCTGTACTACCGCCTCAATGTCGCCAGTCTGACCCTGCCGGCGCTGCGCAGCCGGCGCGAAGACATCCCCCTGCTGTTCGAATTTTTCGTGCTGCAGGCGGCCAAGCGCTACGGCCAGCCGGCCGCGCTGGTGAGCGGCGAGTTGCTGCATGCGCTGATGGCGCAGCGCTGGTCGGGCAATGTGCGCGAGCTGCACAATATCGCCGACCGCTTCGTGCTCGGCCTGCTCGACGACACCCTGGCGCCGTCCGGCCTGCGCCGCGAAGCGTCGCTGGCCGAGCAGGTCGACGCCTTTGAGCGCGCCATCATCGAAGATGGCTTGCGCCGCCACGGCGGCAATGTCGGCGCCGCCGCCGAGAGCCTGAACATTCCCAAGAAGACGCTGTACGACAAGCTGAAGCGCTTCGACATTTCGAGCGAGCAATTCCGCTGAGCCGGCGCCGCGGCATCTTTGACTTTTTATTTTTTTGCTCCTGCAATTTTGACACATGGAGATCAGTTATGACCCGATCAAGAACAGCCGACATATCGCGCAGCGCGGCTTGAGTTTTGATCGAGCGGCCGATTTTGATTTCAATACGGCTGTCTTCCGGAAGGGCGAACGCAAACCTTATCCTGAATCGCGTTACGTGGCGATCGGCTACCTGGATGATCGTTTGCATGTGTTGTGTTTTGCCGAGACCGAAAGCGGCATGCGCGCGATCAGCTTTCGGAAAGCAAATCATCGAGAAGGATAGAACCATGGTTACACGCTTGCCCGTCATTGAAAGCGACGGAGAAGTTGGAGACCTATCCGGGATAACCGCCTCGCATTTCAAACCGGCGGCAGAAGTGCTGTCGCCCTCCCTGCTGAAAAAGCTCGGCGTGCGCGGCCCACAAGCGCTCAAGGGGCGCATCACCATTCACCTGTCGCGGGATGTTCTTGAAACATTTCAGGCAATGGGCGAGGGCTGGCAAACTCGCATGGACGCCGCCTTGCGCGATTGGCTCAAGGACCATCCCGCGGCCTAGCGGGCCGCCGTCGCCGCCCCTGTCCATCGAGGGAAGGGCCTGGCCTGCGCGCTTGGTACGCCAAGCACCCTCAGGCGGGTTTCGCTCTAGACCCAAATAAAATCTCGCAATGGGCCGGCGCTACCGTGGCCGGTAGCACTTTCCCGCAGTCCGCATTGCTTCGCATACGGCGCCCACCGCGCCAATCTTCGCCAGCGGGACGTGCCTCCAACGGCGCGCTCGGACACATCGATATGACCACGCTGACGGCCACGCGCCATGGCAGGCGGCATCGTGCGCCGCCCCGCTCCAGTCTGTCACCGCCACGTTTCTATCAGTCTCGCAACTTGCAGCGGACCGCTCGACAAGCGCAGAGCCGCACGTGTCGCAATTACCACAAACAGTCGCAAA
>DMYQ01000337.1:4470-17394 GCA_003482555.1 Janthinobacterium sp.
CAAATCTTTTCGGCAGGTTTTTGTACCAAATTCACAACGTATGCGCGGCAAGCGAAGAGTTTGTGCGCTAACGCACTGACCACCCCCAAGCTACTCCGTATTCTCCAATCCAACAGCAGTGCAAAAGCATAGTTCGCAGCGCTTCTGGAGCTACTTTGTGCAGCAGTAAAGAGTACTAAATAAAAAAAATTCTCATTTAAACTTTTGGAGTTCCCTGTGAATAACTTGAAAAAAATCGCCATCGCCGCCGCAGTCCTTTGCTCCTCCATCGCCGCGCAAGCGCAAGAGATCAATCCTTCCTGGTACATCCAGCCGAGCCTGAACGCAATGAAACCGGATAGCGATTTCAGCGCCGATAAAACCGGCTATGGCGCCGGCCTGCGCTTCGGCAAACCGGTGTCCGAAAATTGGGATTTGCAAATGGGCACCACCTACGCCCGCTCGCGTGAAAACGGTCAGCGCTACCAGCAAAACACCCTGGGCGTCGACGCCCTGTACCTGTTCTCGCGCCAATCCTTCCGTCCCTTCATCCTGATCGGCGCGGGTGCTGAACGCGACCGCGACAATTCCAACGTCTTCGGCGAACGCACCAAGAACTCGCCTTACGCCAGCCTAGGCGCCGGTTTCCAGGCTTCGATCAACGATCAAGTGTCGTTCCAGGCCGATATCCGCGACGTGCATGGCTTCTTGCGCGGCGACACTTTTTCGCAAAGCAAAACCAACAACTACTACCTCACGCTGGGCATGAACTTCGCCTTCGACAAACCGCCAGTGGCGGCCCGTCCGGCACCGGCCCCGGAACCGGTTGCTGAAACGGCACCCGCGCCCATGCCCGCACCGGCGCCACAAGCGGCACCGGCCCGCTTTGAAAAAACCACCCTGTCGTCGACCGAATTGTTCGCTTTCAACAGCCCCCGACTGAACGCGCCGCAACCGAAACTCGATGAAATCGCCGCCGCCCTGAACGCGGCGCCGGACGTCAACAACGTCGTCATCACCGGTTACGCCGACCGCATCGGTTCGGCAAAATACAACCAGAAACTGTCCGAAGAGCGCGCCAATTCGGTCAAGGCTTACCTGGTCGGCAAAGGTATTTCGGAAAGCCGCCTGAGCGCCGTCGGCAAGGGCGAAGCGAATCCTGTCGTCGTTTGCAACAACAAGAAACGCAGCGACCTGATCAAATGCCTGGAACCTAACCGTCGCGTTGAAGTGGAACAAATCACGATCGAACGTCGCGTTCAATAACAGCGCGCCTGTCCATTGACACACCAAAAGGACGCTTGCGTCCTTTTTTCATTGGAAGCCCATGAGCAGCCCCGCCCTACCCCGCCGCCATACCCTGTCCGGCCTGGCCCACTTCGCCCGCGACATGCGCCGTGTCATCACCTGTTCCGTCGAGGAATGGTTCAACCACCGCGCCTCCAGCAAGGGCGCCGCGCTCGCCTTCTACACCCTGTTTTCGCTGGCGCCCATCCTGATCCTGGTGATCGCCATCGCCGGCTTTTTTTACGGCCCCGACGCGGCCCGCGGCGAACTGCTGGCGCAATTGCGCGCCCTGGTGGGGCAACAGGGCGCCGATGCGATCCAACTGGTCCTGGCCGGCGCCAGCAACCGCGACGAGGGCCGGCTGGCGACGCTGCTGGCCACCGGCTTGCTGCTGTTCGGCGCCACCAGCGTGTTCGCCGAACTGAAGGCGAGCCTGGACGACATCTGGCAAGTGCCGCCGTTGCAACAGTCGGGCCTGTGGGACGCGCTGCGCACCCGGCTGCTGTCCTTCGGCCTGGTGCTGGTACTCGCCTTCCTGCTGATGGTGTCGCTGGTGGTGAGCGCGGCACTGGCCGTGCTGGAGCGTTACTGGAACGGCACCTGGAAAGACGCGGCCTACCTGTTCGCCGTGCTGGCCGACCTGATCAGCTTTACCGTGATTGCCGCGCTCTTCGCCGTCATCTACAAGATGCTGCCGCGGGTGCGGCTGTCGTGGCGCGACGTGCTCATCGGCGCGCTGGGCACGGCGGCCCTGTTCTCGCTGGGGAAATACGTCATCGGCGTCTACATCGGCAACAGCGGCGTCA
Source organism: Janthinobacterium sp. (assembly GCA_003482555.1). Lineage (GTDB taxonomy): Bacteria > Pseudomonadota > Gammaproteobacteria > Burkholderiales > Burkholderiaceae_D > Janthinobacterium. Next base: position 6,543 of record DMYQ01000337.1, read on the forward strand.
CCAGCAGCTTCGGCGCGGCCGGTTCCCTGATCGCCCTGCTGCTCTGGGTCTATTACTCGGCGCAAATCTTCTTCCTCGGCGCCGAATTCGCCCGCCAGTTTGCGCTGCAAATGGGCAGCCTGCGCCCGTCCAGGCAAGCCGCCGCGCACCCTAAGCCACCGTAACAATAGAGTCATGCAACAATGGGGTCAACAATGGGTTCAGGTCGCGCCTTGTCGGTTTCTTTGCCCGACCACAAGGGAACACGAGTTCCGGTTGCCCATTTCTTGAATGAAAACCGACAGATTGAGACCTGACCCCAGTGCGTGTGGTCTATTCGCCCAGCAGTTCGGCGACGATTTCCATGCCCTGGACGCGCTCGGCGACGACCTTGACGATGACGATCACGGGCACGCCCAGCAGCAAGCCCCAGACGCCCCACAACCAGCCCCAGAACAGCAGGCTGACGAAGACGGCCGCCGGATTCATGCGCGCGATCTTGCCGGTCATCCAGGTGGTGACGAAGGTGCCGACGATGGTGGCGATGGCCAGCGAGGTGCCCGTCACCAGGAAGACCATTTGCAGCGATTCGAATTGCAGGAAGGATACCAAAGCGGTGACGCCGGTGATGAGCAGCGGCCCGAAGTAGGGCATGATGTGCACCAACCCCGCCACGATGGCCCAGGCGCCGGCGTTTTCCAGTCCGATCAGACGCAGCGCTATCCACATCAGCAACGCCAGCAGGCAATTGGTGACGAGCAGCATGAACATATAGTTTTGGATCGAGGTGTTGATATCTTCCAGGATATGCACGGTGATTTTTTTGCGCGTCAGCGAGGGCCCGGTCAGCTTGACCAGCTTGCGCTTGAAAGTGTCGCCCGAGAGCAACATGAAAAACACGAGGAAGAGCACCATGGTGGCCTGGCTGAGGGCGCCCAGCAGGCCCATCGAGCCGGCCCAGACCCAGTCCATGACCTTGATGTTGGGCTGATTCTCGGCCGGTGCCGACCGCCGCGCCGCGTGGCGCACGATGGCGCCGGCGGTCGCTTGCTCCAGTTCGGTGGCCACGGCTTGCATCTGTTGCAGCGCGCCCGGTTGTCCGCCCAGGTTGGTGCCGATCAGGCGCGTCAGTTTATGGGCCGATGCCGGCAATTCGGCAACGATGGTTTCAAACTCGCTCTGCACGGTGCTGATGACATAGACGGAGCCGCCCACCAGCATCGCCATGACCATGCTGACGGCCAGGGCGCGCGGTAACTTCAAGCGTTGCAGGCAAGCCACCAGCGGGTTCAGGGTATAGGCGAGGAAAATGCCGAAGACCAGGGGAATGAGGAATTTCTGCGCCCATTGCAGGGCGAATACAAAACTGACGGTGGCGATAACGCCGAGCGCAAGGCCGCGCGCGTTGACATGCAGGGGCAGGCGCAAGGTCGACAGCTGCGCGTCTTGCGGCTCGGGCGGCGTGTCGGGTGTAACATCGGCCTGGGAAGGTGCCGGAGCGGCGCTCTGGACTTCGGAGGATGGACTATTCATCTGAGCACGCAATTCCTATGAAAGGCGGCCGGGGCGCGCGCGGCGCGCTCCGGCATGCCAGTGTATTACTTGGTGCGGATGTCGTTTTTGACCGAGACGACGCCAGGGACGCCGCGGGCGATCACGCCGGCTTTGGCGATGTCGGCTGGATTGGCGACGAAACCGCTCAGTTGCACGACGCCTTTGAAGGTTTCGACATTGATTTCCGTCGATTTCAGGCTAGGCTCGTTAAAGATGCTCGCTTTGACCTTGGTGGTCAGTACGGAATCGTCGACGTATTGGCCGGTGCCTTCCTTGGTGGAGGTCGAAGCGCAACCGGCGACAGCGAACAGGGAAGCGACGAACAAACCAGTAGCGATTTTTTGTACGATTTTCATGGTGAATTCCTTAGTAGTGGTCCAACAAAGAGCTCAAGATGAGCGTATTCTACCCGCCGCTTTAATAGCCGAACTGGGATTTTGCAGCTTTGACACAATTGTCTTTGGCCGCGCCGGCTAATGCATCGCACTTTTCAGTGACGACCTTGTACTCGGCAATTCTCTTGTCTTCGCGCGCATTGCTGCGCGCTTCGATGACTTTTTTATCCGCCTTGGCGTCGGCCAGCGCCGCCACCCGGGTCGACTTGGCCTGCTTGACGCAGACATCCTTGTCGTTGCCGGTGCGGGCCGCGCAACGCGTCTTGTCGACGTCGTAATTGGCTTCGGCGATCTGGGTGCGCGCCTTCGTGAAGGCGCCCAGGGTATTCTTGTATTGCGCCGTGGCATCGGCTTCGGCGTGCACGCGCTCGGCTTTCGCCTCGGCCACGCACACGTCTTTTGGATTGCCCGTGATGGCGTCGCAACGGGCCCGCGCCGCCTTGTAATTGACGCCGGCCTGATCTTCGGCTTCGCGGTAAACGGCCTTGGCCTCGTTGCTGGCGGCAGCGACCGAACCGACGCATGCCGCCGCGGCGGCGCTCAGCAACAACATTGTATAGATCTTTTTCATGTTCGACTTTTCGCTTGTGCCGGGTGGCGCCAACACAGCGCTACTCCCATGACTTACGTTTTACGTGGAAAGTTCCGGGCTTTCTGTACGGTATCGAACATAGGAATAATAATGTCAAATACATGCCGATCAGGAAACGCTTGCGCCGACCATCTGTGGTTTTTCAGGCAGCCCGCCCTTGGTGCGCCAGCGTACAGACCGGGACCGCCCCGCTGCCTATTCTGGAGTCACAATATATCCAGGGGAAAACATGAACACCAATCGCACCTGTCTGGCACTGATGCTGGGCGCCACCCTCCTGCTGAGCGCCTGCGCCGCCACCGCGCCGTCGACGCCCGCCTCCGAGCAAACCGATGCAAGCGACTACGGCATCATCGATTCCGTGAAACCGACGCGCGCCGCCAAGGCGGGCGAGAGTGAACGGCCGGACGCCTACCAGATCGGCGTACGCCTGAACAGCGGCGCCTACCGCACCGTCAAACAAGACAATATCTATGATCTGGCCGTCGGCAACCGCGTGCGCGTGGTCGACGGCCGCGTCTACCGTTATTGACATACCGTATTGAGTCATCCTGTAGTCCCGCGGCTTGACACGACTCACAGCACATCAGGAGTCACTCATGGGCGGCGACAGTTCGATTATGCTAGTGTGCAAGGGTGGGCGGCCCGCCCGCCAGCGCCCACAGCCGCCAATGGGTTCACGCTCCCAGCGGACTGGCCGGCCTGCTCGTCGCCGCCCGGCCGCTCACGCTGCTCACGGGCAGCTTGTAAGAGCGGGCGCCAACGGGCGTCCGTTTCACATTTCCACGGAGGTAATATGTTAGCAAACCCACGCCACCTGCTTCACGCCGCGCTGGCCGGCCTGTGCTTCATGACGATGGCCGCCGGCCACGCCCAAGATACGCGCGGCGGCGACCCGGCGCGTTGGTATGTCGAGGACGCCACGCCCCAGGAACAAATGCGCACCCTGCGCAAGGAAATCGGCGCCGCCCTGCAAGAAGCCCAGGCCGACTGTCGGCGCGGGCCCGCCCGCGAACGGAGCGCCTGCATGAAAGAGGCCCGCTCCATCTACGAGCAAGACATGGCGAACGCCCAGCAACAGCGCGCCGCGGCCCATCCGCGCCGATAACAGCGCGTCCTTGCCGGCTCGCCCTTGCAAGCCGGCCCTCGGGCGCTGCTCCCTTACGCGGCCACTTGCACCAGCGGCGGCAGTTCGTGCACGACCAGGGGCGTGTCTTCCGTGACGAAGGCGAGCCAGCCGGCCGCCTTGACGGCGCGCAAGCCATCCTGGTAACCCTGATCCCAGCGCCATTCGATCGAGCCCTTGGAAAAATTGATGTCCTTGGCCGCCATGTGCCAGTCGCGCCCGGCGTACGGCAGGCGCACGATGTGCATGGTGCTGTCGCAACCCAGTTCGGCCAGCTCGCCCGCCTGCTGGCGCTTGGCCTGTTCCGGCAGGGCCGCGTACAACTCGCGCAACTTGTGCTGCATCTGGTGCTGGGTGACGTAATCCTCGATGTGGCGTTTCGAGCGCGAGGCGAAGGTCACGTCCTTTTGACGGGTCATGATTTCATCGAGCGTGGTCGGCTCGGGTCCTTCCGCGCTCCACAGGTCGACCATGAAGACGAGGGTGTCGATGTGGGGCAGATCGTCGAGCACGGTTTCCAGCGGCGTGTTCGAATACAGGCCGCCATCCCAGTACAGATCGCCGCCGATGCGCACGGCCGGAAAGCCCGGCGGCAAGGCGCCGCTGGCGCGGATATGGTCGGACGAGATGACGCCCTCGGCGCTGTCGAAGCTGGCCAGCTCGCCGCTCGTCACCTTGAGCGCGTTGACCGTCAGGCGCATGCCGCCCTGCTGGTTCAGATACTCGAAGTCGACCAGTTCTTCGAGCGTATTTTTCAATTCCGTGGTGTCGTAAAAACTGGCTTCTTCCGCCTTCACCGCCATGCCGGCCGGGAACAGGCTGAACATGCGGGGCTTGAAAAAGCCTTGTACGCCGCGCAGCACCGTGTCCAGGGTCGCCAGCCAGATGTTGGAGCGGCGCTGCTCGTCGGACACCTGGTTCATGTTGATGCTGTCGCGGTGCGAGACCCGATCCCAGAATTGCTTCAGGCGGGGCAAGCGGTTTTCCTTGTCGTTGCCGGCCAACAGGGCGGCGTTGATGGCGCCGATCGAGGTGCCGACCACCCAGTCCGGCACCAGGTCGTGTTCGTGCAGGGCGTGATAAACGCCGGCCTGATACGCGCCGAGCGCGCCGCCGCCTTGCAAAACCAGAACGATGCGCATTTTGGAAGGATTTAATTTATTCATGGTAATGGCCAAGATGACTCCGTTAGCGAAGACGCGCGGTTGCGCGATTCCATTGTAAGACAGGTCGGCGTTCGCGACCCGCGCGCGCGGCGCGAAAAAAAGCGCCGCAAACGCGGCGCCGGATGCTGATTGGCGGCTACAGGCTATCGACCGGCGGGCGCTTGCGGCGCAGCAACCAGGTCGCCGCGACACCGACGACGGCGCCCACCACCAGCGCCGGCTTGACCAGCTTTCTGCGGCCGATGAAAGACAGCGCCGTCAGCACATAGGGCACCACCGCTTGCAGGCGAAAGCCGCCCGGCGCGAGCAGGGTTTCCACGCGCGCGCCGGCAAAGCCCAGCGCCATTCCCAGCGCGCCCTCGAGCAGCGCTTCCGGGCGCAGGGCCTGGCCGACATTGGCGCGCGCGTGCACGATGCCGATCCGGTACAACTGGCCCTGGGCGATCAATCTCTTCTTGTGGGCGGCGATGGCCGCCCCGTCCGTGTCTGTCGACATCTGGGCTCTCCGAATGGACGGCGGACCGGCGCGCCCAAGCACGCCGGTCACGGCCGGCTACAACAACATATCGCGGTCGGCTTTCAATTCCGCCATGGTGGCCGGCAAGGAAAGCTTGTCTTGCCTGAGCAGCGCGCGCGCGTACAGGATCAGGCCGACGGCAATGGCCAGAAACAGCAGGGTCATGATGAGCAGGATTTTCCAGCCCAGCGTTTCCCAGCTCAGCAACACCACCATCACGCTGCCGTAAGCGATGGCGAACAGGCCGGCCGCCATCGCCAGCGCGAACACGACGATCAGTTGCAGCACGTGGTTGCGCACCTCCGACAACTCGTAGGAGGCCAACTCCAGGCGCGAGAGCATCAGGCCGAAGGTGTTTTTCGCGACCGCGGCCAGGGATCCGATCAAGCCCTGGGAGGTGGCTGACTTGTCCATATCGCCGACGCCGTCTTCTTACTTGCGGCCCAGGATGACGCCGACCAGCAAGCCGACGCCGGCCGCCGCGGCGATGGTGCGCCATGGGTTTTCTTTCACATACACGTCGGCCGAGGCCGCCATTTGCTTGCCCGCCACGATGGCGCCGGCTTGCGCTTCCTGGGCCTTGGCCAGGGCGGCGTCGAGGGTGCGCATGCCGCGGCTGCGCACTTCTTCGGCTTTTTCGCCGGTCAGGGCGGCGGCCGCGCTGAACAGGGCCTGGGCGTCCTTGACCAGGGTTTTCACATCGTTGTTGACGGTTGCGATATTGTTTTCCAGCATGATTTAGCTCCTAGTATATGGATAAATATGGATAAGGTAATAAAGTACTACGGAAATCTTACGCAAGCAAATCGCGCATGTCATCGGCGTGCTCTTCTTCCACCGCCATGATCTTGATCAACAGGTGACGGGTGGTTGGGTCCGTGTCGCCGATCTTTTCGATCATTTGGCGGTACGATTCGATGGCCACGCGCTCGGCGATCAGATTGGCACGCACCATGCCTTGCACGGTATCGGACTCATCATACTCGGCATGACTGCGCGCGAGCAAGGTCGCCGGATTCAAATCGGGCTTGCCGTTCAATTGCACGATGCGTTCGGCCAGCCAGTCGGCGTGTTCCTGCTCCTGGTTGGCGTGCTCGAGGAATTCTGCCTTGATGGGGCCGTTTTGCAAGCCGCTGACCGTGTAATAGTGGCGCTTGTAGCGCAAGATGCACACCAATTCCGTCGCCAGGGCGCCGTTCAGCATGGCGATCACGGCTTCGCGGTCGCCCTTGTAGCCGGCCGTCACGGGGCCGTCGCCGAGGTGCTGGGCGGCGGCGCGGATGGCGGCGGTGTCTATCCCCGAAGGGGCGTTGCTCGTAGCATTGGACATGATATTCCTTTGTAATGGTGAATCAAAAAACCAGGAAATTAACGACGGGCGGGGATCGCCGCGTTATCTTCCGACAGCACGATCTCGACGCGACGGTTCAACTGGCGGTTGGCCGCGCTATCGTTCGGCGCCACCGGGTAAGCCACGCCATAACCGCGGGTGGCGATGCGTTCACGGGCGATGCCCATTTCCAGCAAGGCGTTGCGCACGGATTCGGCGCGCCGCTGCGACAGTTCCAGATTGTGCGCGGCGCTGCCGGTGCTGTCGGTAAAGCCTTCGATGAGCACGGTGCGTTGTGGATTTTTCGTCAACACCTCGGCCAGCTTGCGCGCAGTGCCCAGGCCGTCCGCCGTCAGGTTCGCCTTGTCGGTGCCGAACAGCACATCGCCCAGGGTGATGACCATGCCCCGTTCCGTTTTCTTGGCCGACAAATCGGCCAGTTGCGCTTCCAGGGCGGCGGCCCGGGCTTGCGCCTCGCGCGTACCCGCTTCCGCGTTTTGCGCCTGCGCTTGCGCCGCCTGGGCTTGCGCCTGGGCCGCTTGCGCTTGCGCCTTGGCTTGATCGGCTTCCTGGGTGCGGGCCTGCAGACGCAACTGGTCGCGCTGGACGCCGGCGCCGGCCACGTTCGCCTCGGCCGCTTTTTGCTTGGCTACTTCTTGCGCGGTGGCGATTTTTTGCTTGGCCAGATAGGCCAGCTTGTCGACCTTGGCCGCGTCTTCCTTGCGACCGGCGGCCGCGTTGGCCTGTTCCAGCGCTTCGCTGGCTTGCTTGAATTCGGCCGGCGCGTAAGTGGCCACCATCGGATTGTTTTGCGCCGCCATATAGTCGCCGCGAGTCTGGTCGAGCAGGCTGGTGGTGGTGGGCGCGGAACCGCAGGCGGCGACCAGGACGGCGATGACCAGCAGCGCCATCGGTTTTTTTGCATGCTTCATCATTTTCATCATATTTCCTTTGCGTGGGCGTTGGCGCCAGATTATTTATTGGTGTTGGCGCGGTCGAGTTCTTCACGCATGGCGCGGATGTCCGCGTTCAGGGCGTCGGACGCTTGCGTCGCCTTGGCCGAATTGGCCTTGCTTTGCGCCAGCTTGGCGTCCACTTGGGCCTGATCGGCAAGGTCGCGCGCCAGCTTGTAGTCTTTCGCGGCCAGGGCTTGATTGGCGCGCATCATCTTGTCGCGCGCCGATTTCATTTCTTCCGGCGCCAGTTCGGCGGCGCCCGCGCCAGCCGCGTTGTCCACCGCCGCGTTCGATACGGCGACGTCGGCCGTGACCGGGGTTTTCAGACTACTGCAACCGGCCAAGACGGCCAGCGCGGCGGCGCACAGCGCCAGCGAAGTCGATGTATACATAGGTGTCGTCATTATTATTTCCTTCAAACGTTAATCGGCAATCGGCAATCGGCAATCAGTAATCGGTAATGCAGTCGATGTGTAACGTTATAGGCGCTTGCCGCGGCCTTTTCGGTACGCTGCCGCACATAGCATGAAAATCCGACAACGTTAACGTCCGCGTCCCGTCTGAAGCACCGCACATCGGAGGCAGCGCCTTTCGTGTAAGATCGTCGGCAACCCAAGCGTGGCGCGCCCGCGCCGCCCTGCCCGCCAAGAAAGAATTCGCCATGACCCTGCCGCGCCGCACCAAGATTGCGCTCGCCGTCGCCTCCTTCGTCATCAGCGTGCCCGTCGTCGCCGTCGTCGTCTTGCTCACTGCCGACTGGAACCGCGCCAAGCCCTGGCTCAACGCGCGCACCAGCGACGCCCTGGGACGTCCGTTCGCCATCAAGGGCGACCTGGCCCTGACTTGGGACCGGGCCCACGGCGCCGCCGAGGGCCAGGAGCCGGGCTGGCGCGACCAGATTCCCTGGCCGCACCTGGTGGCCAAGGACGTCCATGTGGGACAGCCGGCGTCGATGGCGGCATCGACGCCGGTGGATATGGCCAGCGTGGGCGAATTCTCGTTTTCGCTCAACCCGCTGGCCCTGCTGGCGCACAAAATCTCCGTCCCCGTGCTGCGCTTCGACGCGCCACAGGTGGAGCTGCAACGTGACGCCAACGGCAAGAACAACTGGACTTTCGACAAGAAAGACAAGCCCTCGCCGTGGGAACTGGACTTGCAGCGCGTCGTCTTCACCAAGGGCACCGTGCACCTGGTCGACGCCCTCAAGCACGCCGACGTGACGGCCGACATCGACACCATCAACGCCGACCCCGCCTACGGTGTGGCGTGGCGCCTGCACGGCAGCTTCAACGGCGACAAGGTCGGCGGCAGCGGCAAGGCCGGCGCCGTGCTGTCGTTGCAGCGGCAAAGCGTGCCCTATCCGATCGCCGCCGACATCAAGGTCGGCAGCACCAGCATCGCGGTGGTCGGCACCCTGACCAAGCCGACCGCCCTGGCCGCCCTCGACATGCGCCTGAAGGTGGCGGGCGTGAGCATGGCGCGCCTGTTCCCCCTGACCGGCGTGCTGCTGCCGGAAACGCCGCCCTTCGCCACCGAGGGCCACCTGCTGGGCACCCTGGGCGCGCACGACGCGCACTGGGTCTACGAGAATTTTTCGGGCCGGGTCGGCTCCAGCGACATCGGCGGCAAACTGGACTTTCAGCAAAAACGCCCGCGCAGCCTGCTGACCGGCACGGTCAGCTCGCGCCTGCTGCAATTTAGCGATCTGGGCCCGCTCATCGGCGCCGATTCGAAGGCCAGCAAGGCCGTCCGCGGCGCTCCCGCCGTCCAGCCCAGCGGCAAGGTATTGCCGGCGGAACCGTTCAAGACGGAGCGTTGGACCAGCATCGACACCGATGTCAGTTACAGCGCCGGCAAGATCGTGCGCGACAAGAATCTGCCGCTCGGCAATCTGAACACGCGTTTCTTGCTGAACGACGGCGTGCTATCGCTCACGCCCCTGAATTTCGACATCGCGGGCGGCAAGCTATCCTCGGACATCAAGCTCGACGGCAGCGGCAGGATCAGCCCGCACGCCATAGGCGCCGTGCTCAAGGCGAGCGCGCGCCACCTGAAACTGCAACAATTGTTCCCCACCTTGCAGGGGCTGCCAGCGAGCGTCGGCGAAATCAATGGCGACGCCTCGCTGTCGGCCACCGGCAACTCGGTGGCCAGCCTGCTGGGCAACTCGAACGGCGAAGTCAAGACCCTGATCAACCGGGGCACGGTGAGCAAACTGCTGCTCGAAGAAATGGGGCTGAACATCGGCAACGTGGTGCTGGCCCGAATATTCGGCGACAAGCAAGTCAAGCTCAATTGCATGGCCACCGATTTCGTCGTCAGCAAGGGCTTGATGCAAACCCGCAGCTTCATCGTCGACACGGAAGACGCGACCCTGAACGTGAGCGGCACCGTGAACCTGGCCGACGAGCGGCTCGACCTGACCTTGCGCCCGGACAGCAAGGGCGTGCGCGTGTTTTCGCTGCGCGCCCCCCTGTATGTGCGCGGCACCTTCGGCCACCCCGCCGTCAGCGTCGACAAGGGCGTGCTGGCGCTGCGCGCCGGCGGCGCCCTGGCACTGGCCGTGGTGGCGCCCATCGCCGCCCTGATCCCCCTCATTAACACCGGCCCGGGCCAGAACAGCGAATGCGCCACCCTGCTGGCCGAGGCGCGCGTCAAGCCGGTGGCGCCGCCGCCCGGCACCGCGATGCGCGTCAAGCCGCCGCGTGCGCGCCGCTGACCCGCGCCCTGGAAAGTTTTCGCACTGGAAAGTTTTGTGTGTGCTGCCGAACAGACTGGACAATGCTACCCGCCTATTCTGGCTGTGTCGGCACCAGAACTTGGTGTCCATATTGCCGGCCGCCCCGCCCAGCGCGCGGCGACCGGCAAGCCACCGTTCGCACACCAGGAGATAGACAATGATTACCCTCAAAAAACTCGCAGCCGGCGTATCGGTATTGGCCATGGCACTGAGCCTGAGCGCTTGCGCCGGCATGTCCGGGCAAGATAAAAACACGGCCATCGGCGCCGGCGTCGGCGCCGTGGCCGGTTCCGTGCTGACCGGCGGCAGCGCCGTCGGCGCGGTGGGCGGCGCGGCGGTCGGCGGCGTGATCGGCAATCAGGTCAAGCCGAGCAACTAAGCCGGGCGATAGCGGCGGTTCGCCTCGCGCGGACCGCGCGCAAGAAAAAGCGCGGGTGCCGTTTCCACGGGTCCCGCGCTTTTTCTTGCCCCGCTCAATTGCGGCGCTCAATTGCGCC
>DMYQ01000061.1:0-348 GCA_003482555.1 Janthinobacterium sp.
TGCATGTTAAACCCCGGCTAAGCTTTGCCAAAGGCCCCGCTCAGGCGGCCTCGGCGCCGCTGGTTTCCCGGTCCGCCTCTTCTTCCTGACGGGCTTGCTGGCGCTGCCACATCTGCGCGTACAAGCCGTTCGCCGCCAGCAGCGCCGGATGGGTGCCCCGTTCGACGATGCGGCCGTGCTCGAGCACCAGGATTTGCTCGGCGTCCGCCACCGTCGAGAGGCGGTGCGCGATCACCAGGGTGGTGCGGTTCTTCGCGATTTCCTTCAATTGCGCCTGGATCGCCTGCTCGGCCTTGGAATCGAGCGCCGACGTCGCTTCATCGAAAATCAGGATGGCTGGATTTTTCA
>DMYQ01000061.1:539-15538 GCA_003482555.1 Janthinobacterium sp.
CCCGGCTTGCCGTAGCCGATGTTGTATTCGATGCTGTCGTTGAACAGCACCGTGTCTTGCGGCACGATGCCGATGGCGCCGCGCAGCGATTCCTGGCTGATGGCGCGCAAATCCTGGCCGTCGATGGTGATGGCGCCGCCATTGACTTCATAAAAACGGAACAGCAGGCGGGCCAGGGTCGACTTGCCCGAGCCGCTATGGCCGACCACGGCCGTGGTGGTGCCGGCGGCGATGGTGAAGTCGACGTCGAACAGGATCTGGCGGTTCGTCTCGTAACTGAATTCGACGTGGGAAAAGCGCACCTCGGCGCCGCGCGTGACCAGCGCCGCCGCGTCCGGCGCGTCGGCGATTTCGCGGTTCTGTTCCAGCAGCGCGAACAGGCGCTCCATGTCGGCCAGGCTTTGCTTGATCTCGCGGTAAATCACGCCCAGGAAATTGAGCGGAATATAGAGCTGGATCATGAAGGTATTCACCAGCACCAGGTCGCCCAGGGTCATGGTGCCGTCGATCACGCCCTGGGTGGCGCGCCACAGGATCAGGGTGACGGCCGCCGCGATGATCAGGGATTGCCCGGTGTTGAGCAGGGACAGCGAGGTTTGCGACTTGACGGCCGCCGTTTCATAGCGTTTCAAGCCTTCGTCGTAGCGCTGCGCCTCGAAATCTTCGTTGCCGAAATATTTCACGGTTTCATAGTTGATCAGGGAATCGATGGCCTTGGTGTTCGCCTTCGAATCGAGGTCGTTCATGGTGCGGCGGAAATGCGTGCGCCAGTCGGTGACGGTGACCGTGAAAACGATATAGATCAGCAAGGCGACGCCGGTGATGACGGTGAACCAGATATCGTAATGGGTCACCAGATAGCCCAGCACGAGGGCGATTTCCACCAGGGTCGGCAAAATATTGAACAGAGTGTAGGAAATGAGCGAGCCGACGCCGCGCGTGCCCCGTTCGATGTCGCGCGTCATGCCGCCGGTCTGGCGGTTCAGGTGGAAGCGCAGGCTCAGCGCGTGCAGGTGGCGGAACACTTGCAGGGCGATGGTGCGCACGGCGCGCTGGGTGACGCGGGCGAACAGGAATTCGCGCAACTCGGTGAACAGCGTGGTCGACAGGCGCAGCGCGCCGTAAGCCACCAGGATGCCCAGCGGCAGCACCAGCATGGCGCGCGGGTGGGCCGGCGTGATGCTCATCGCGTCGATGAGTTTTTTCAGCAACAACGGCACGCCGACATTGGCCAGCTTGGCGCCGACCAGGCACAGCAGCGCGGCCAGCACCCGCCACTTGTATACCCACAGATAGGGCATCAGGGTGGCCAGGGTGGCGAAATCGCTGCGCGGGGCGGGCTTGGCGGCGCCGTCCGGCTTGCCGTTGGCGGGTTCGGGAGGGGTGTTCGGATGACGGCGCATGGCGGAGCTCTGCTTTTTATGGTTCAATCTGGGCAATTGTAGCCTTTCATGAGAGTTTAAGATGAGCGCCCCCCAAACCCTGCCCGTCAACTGTATCAATTCCGGCTTGCCGGCCGGGAAAATGCCGGAACTGCGCATGATGCCGGCCCCCTCGGACGCCAATGTGTATGGCGACGTGTTCGGCGGCTGGATCATGGCCCAGGTCGACATTGCCGGCTCGCTGCCGGCCACGCGGCGCGCCAACGGCCGCGTCGCCACCATTTCCGTGAATTCCTTCGTCTTCAAAAACCCTGTCTTCGTCGGCGACCTGCTCTCCTTTTACGCCGAAATCACCAAGGTCGGCAATACCTCGATCACCGTCTACGTGGAAGTGTACGCCGAGCGCAACCGCCTGCAAGCTTGCACCGTCAAGGTGACCGAGGCCACCCTGACCTACGTGGCCACCGACCACGAGCGCAAGCCGCGCAAGGTGCCCCCCATCGAAGCGCTGCTGTCCTGAGCCGATGATGTGCAAGAGCGCGATTCGGGCCTGAGCACAGCCTTCAGGGTCGACGCCGGCCGTCCCCGCCATGCTGGAAATGTGACGGTCTGGAGGAATTTGCAACAGGCGACGGCGCCAGCATGTGAAATTGGTTTATATTGTCTACAGGTTTACGCATGGCGCGCGAACCTGTCACTCAAACCCCAAGACCCGCTTTGAGGCGGCTGCAAGCTCCGTGTCGCGCCCGCCCGATCCGATGTCGCCCGACATCGGACGGCGCGTGACATGCGCGAGCGCGTCTTGCAGCGGATCCATCGATCGCAGTGCCTGGGGAGTCAGTCGTGTTTTCTTCTTTGAAACGCTTGAGTGCGCGTAACAGAATCTGGAGCATCGTCGCCATTTTCATCGGCACGGTCGTGCTGGGCGGCATATTCAACGGGATGATGTTGCGCGACGCGCTCTGGCACGAAAAGGAACTGGAAACCCGGCAACAGGTGGAAAGCGGCTTCAGCATTCTGGCCCACTTTTACTCCTTGCAAGAACGGGGACAGCTCAGCGAGACGGCCGCCCAGGCCGCCGCCATCGCCGCCATCAAGGTCATGCGCTACGGCGACCGGGAATATTTCTGGCTCAACGACCTGGGAACGCCCTTCCCGACCATGATCATGCACCCCACCATGCCCGAACTGGACGGCCAGGTGGTCGACGCCCAGAAGTTTAATAGCGCCATCAGTTTGCGGGTGGGCAATGACGGCCCCTTCCTTGCCACGCACGGCAACCTGTTCGCCGCCTTCGTCCAGGTGGCCGGCCGCGGCGGTCAAGGCTATGTCACCTATTACTGGAGCAAACCAAAGGCGGGCGGCGGCGCCACGGCGGAATCTTACCGCAAGCTATCTTACGTCAAGAAATTCGCCCCCTGGGGCTGGCTGATCGGTTCCGGTCTGTACGTCGACGATGTCGAGCGCGCCATGTGGGCCCAACTGGCGCGCAGCGCCCTGCTGTTGCTGGTCGGCGGCGGCGTGCTGCTGATGTTCGCCTCGGCCTTGGCGCGCAGCATCACCGAGCCCCTGCGCCAGACGATCACGGCCATGCGCCTGATCGGCAAGGGCGAGTTGACGCTGCGCTTGCCGGTAGGGGGCGGCGGCGAAATCGCCGAACTGGCGCGTGGCTTCAACGACATGCTGGGAAATTTGCAGGCCCACGAAGCCGAACTCGATCGCTACCGGGCCAATCTGGAAGACGAAGTGCTGCGCCGCACGGCGGAATTAAAGGATAGCAACGCGCGGCTGGAAAAGGAATTGGTCGAGCGCAAGCAGGCCGAGCACGCCATGCGCGAAAGTCAGGCCAGGATAGCCGTCTTGCTCGATGCCAGCGGCGAAGCGATCTTGCTGCTCGGCCCAGAGGGTAAAATCCTCGCCATCAATGGCAATGCGGCGGCGCGCCTGGACACCCGGCCGGAAGCCATGACGGGCAAGGATTTCTTTTCCTTCATGGCGCCGGCGCTGGCCGACACGCGGCGCGCAGCGCTGCGGCAAGTCGTCGCGACTGGCGAGCCCATGCACATGCAAGACAAACGGGGCGCCATCTTCTTTAGCAACAGCCTGTACCCGATCAAGGACGAGGACGGCGTGATCGAGAGCATCGCCGTGTATGCCAGGGATGTCAGCGAACAACACCGGGCCAAGGAAGTCGACGACCTGTTCCAGCGTCTCACCTCGGCGCTGCTGAAATGGCGCCTGAATGTGGACTCGATCGCCGACATGTTTTGCGACGGTATTCTGGCGCCTTTCGACCTCGCAGGCGCCTGGATAGGGCGCGCCGACAAGGATGGCAGCCTGCTTGCCCTGGCCCGGGCCGGCGCGGCCGAGCCGCCTGCCGCGCGCTGGGACGGCGCCTGCGCACCCGTGGCGGCGCTGATACGCACGGGCAAAGCGCAAGCGCTGGCCGTCCATGGCGCGGGCGATGGCGGGGCGCTGCTGTTGCCGCTCGTGCTGCGCGGCGAAACCTGGGGCGTGCTGGCCCTGTATGGACGCGAAGTGCGCCAGTTCGATGCCGGCTCGCCGGTCGCACAACTGGCCGCCAGCGCCCTGCGCCTGGGCGCGGCCCTGGAAGCGGCCTTGCAACAGGAATGGCTGACTTTGCTCGATACGGCCCTGGCCGCGGTCGACAACGCCGTCTTCATCACCGACGCCAATGCCCGCATCCTGTGGCTGAACCGCTCGTTCGAGAAACTGTCGGGCTACCCGGGCGCGGAGATCCTGGGCCAGTTGCCGTCCATGTTACGCTCCGGCGTACAGAGCGCCGATTTTTACGACCGCTTCTGGGACACCATCAAGGCTGGCGCCACCTGGCATGGCGAAATCGTCAACGCGCGCCGCGACGGCAGCCACTACACGGTCAGCCAGACCATCACGCCGCTGCTCAAGGCGAACGGCCAGATCAGCCACTACGTCGCCATCCTGGAAGATATCAGCGAGCGCAAGGCCAGCGAGGAAAGGGTGCTGCACGCGGCCCATTTCGACCAGTTGACCGACTTGCCGAATCGCGGCCTGTTCTTCGACCGGCTGGGACAGGCGCTGGCGCTGGCGCGGCGCGAAGGCAAGAGCGGCGCCCTGCTCTTCCTCGACCTGGATCACTTCAAACAGGTGAACGATCAACTGGGCCACGCGGCCGGCGACAGCCTGTTGCTTGAGGTGGCCACCCGCCTGCGCGGCCAGGTCAGGGAAAGCGACACGGTGGCGCGCCTGGGCGGCGACGAATTCACCGTGATCTTGCCGGGCCTGGGGGATCGCGCGGACGCGAGCCGGGTCGCCGACCTGATCCTGGCCGCCATCGCCCAGCCCTGCACGATCGCCGGCGCCGCCGTCAAGATCGAGATCAGCATCGGCATCGCCCTGTTCCCGGAACACGGCGACACGGTCGAGGAAATCGTCAGCGCGGCCGACGCCGCCATGTACCGCGCCAAGCAGGCGGGGCGCCACCGCGCCGTCTTTGCCGCCGCGCGCGCGGGGGCAGCCGCGGGCTGAGCGCCCGCTCAGGGGCAGGGGTTCAGCCGGAGAACGCCGTCAAAGGGCGGCGAGCAAGGATGCCGCCGCGCGGCTCAAGCCGCCTTTTTTTCGTCGCGCAACTGGCGCCGCAAGATCTTCCCGACATTCGTCTTCGGCAATTCGTCGCGGAACTCGATGTACTTCGGCTTCTTGTACGCGGTCAACTCGTGCTTGCAATAGTCGAGCAGTTGTTCGGCCGTCAAGGTCGGATCCTTGCGCACCACGAACAGCTTGACGGCTTCGCCCGCGTGGGCATCGGGCACGCCGACACAGGCGCACTCCAGCACGCCCGGGTGGCCGGCGACGACGCCCTCGATTTCGTTCGGGTAAACGTTGAAGCCGGAAACGATGATCATATCCTTCTTGCGGTCGACGATGCGGATGTAGCCGCGCTCATCCATGATGCCCACGTCGCCCGTCTTGAAGAAGCCGTCGGCCGTCATCGACTGCGCCGTTTCATCGGCGCGCTGCCAGTAACCGGCCATCACTTGCGGGCCGCGGATGGCGATTTCACCGGTCTCGCCGATGGCCAGCGGGGCGCCCTCGTCGTCCAGGATGGCGATCTCGGTCGAGGGCAGCGGCAAGCCGATGGTGCCGGTGAATTCCTTGATGTCGCAGCGGTTGGCCGACACCACGGGCGAGGTTTCCGACATGCCGTAGCCTTCGATGATGGGGCAGTTGGTCAACTTCAGCCAGCGCTCGGCGACCGCCTTTTGCACCGCCATGCCGCCGCCATTGCACACCTTGTAGCTGGAAAAATCGAGCTTGGCGAAGGCGGCGTTGTTCAACAGGGCGTTGTACAGGGTATTGACGGCCGGGAACACGGTGACCCGGTACTTGGCCATTTCCGCAACGAAGCCGGGAATGTCGCGGGGATTTGGAATCAAGACGTTCATGCCGCCCAGGCGCATGCCCATCAGGGCGCTGATCGTCAGCGAATAGATGTGGTACAGGGGTAGCGCGCAAATGAAGACCAGCGGCTCGGCCTGCCCACCGGAGGGCAGCGCCGGTTGCAGCCAGGCTTCGTTTTGCAGCACATTGGCGATCACATTGCCGTGCAAGAGCACCGCGCCCTTGGAAACGCCCGTGGTGCCGCCCGTGTATTGCAGGAAGGCGATATCGGCGTGGCCCAGTTCGACCGGCTTGAGCGTCATGCCGGCGCCGTCGGCCAGCACGGTCTTGAACGAAATGGCGCCCGGCAGGGCAAAGGCGGGCACCATTTTCTTCATCTTGCGCACGACGAAATTGACCAGCATGCCCTTGATACCGCCCAGCAAATCGCCCATCGTCGCCACGATCACATGCTTGACCTGGGTATGCACCAGCACCTGTTGCACCGTGGTGGCGAAGTTTTCCAGCACGATGATGGCTTCGGCGCCGGAATCGATCAATTGATGCTGCAATTCGCGCGGCGTGTACAGGGGATTGACGTTGACCACGGTGTAACCGGCGCGCAAGATGGCCGCCATGGCGACCGGATATTGCAGCACGTTGGGCAGCATGATGGCGACGCGCGCGCCTTTTTTCAAGCCGCGGCTTTGCAGCCAGGCCCCCATCCGCGCCGACATCCGGTCGAGTTCGCCGAAGGTGAGGAACTTGTCCATGCAGACATAGGCCTTGCGGGTCGCGTACTTATGAAAGGAATCTTCCAGCAAATGCACCAGCGAGCGGTATTGCGCGGTATCGATTTCCGCGGGCACGCCCTCGGGGTATGACTTCAGCCAAATCTTGTCCATCTATTGCCTCACCTTTAATGTGCGGCGGCGCGGATATCCGCGCCGCCCTGTTGCCATGCCGCCGGCCCGGACGCGCCGCCCGGCCCAGCCACTGCCTAAGCGGCGGTTTTTTCGTCGCGCAGGGCGCGCCGCAAGATCTTGCCGACATTTGTCTTCGGCAATTCGTCGCGAAATTCGATGTATTTCGGCTTTTTATAGCCGGTGAACTGTTCCTTGCAATAGGCCATCAAGGCCTCGCTGGTGAGCGCCGGGTCCTTGCGCACCACGAAGATTTTCACCGCCTCGCCCGAATAATCGTCCGGCACGCCGATGCAGGCGCATTCCAGCACGCCCGGATGAGCCGCGATCACGCCTTCGAGCTCGTTCGGATAGACGTTGAAGCCGGATACCAGGATCATGTCTTTCTTGCGGTCGACGATCTTCACGTAGCCGCGCTCGTCCATGATGCCGACGTCGCCCGACTTGAAGTAACCGTCGGCCGTCATCACCTTGGCCGTCTCGTCCGGGCGGTTCCAGTAGCCGGCCATCACTTGCGGGCCGCGGATGGCGATCTCGCCCGGCTGGCCCAGGGGCACCGGCTGGCCGGCGTCGTCGAGGATGGCGACATCGGTGGAGGGCATCGGCAAGCCGATGGTGCCGGAAAATTCGGTGATATCGACCCGGTTGCAGGTGGCCACCGGCGAGGTTTCAGACAAGCCGTAGCCTTCAATGATGGGTACGCCGGTCGCCTTCATCCAGCGGTCGTTGACGGCTTGTTGCACCGCCATGCCGCCGCCGTTGGCGATGCGCAAGCCGGAAAAGTCGAGGCTGGCGAAATCGGCATGGTTGAGCAGCGCGTTATACAGGGTGTTCACGGCCGGCAGCATGTTGAACTTATACTTGCGCAATTCCTTGATGAAGCCGCCGATGTCGCGCGGATTCGGGATCAGGATGCTGAGCGCGCCGACCCGCATGCTGAACATGGCGCACGCCGTCAGCGCGAAGATATGGTAGAGCGGCAGCGCGCACACGATCTGCACCGATTCCAGCGCCGGCGCCTTCAGCAGGGCCGCTTGCGACCAGGCTTCCGTCTGCAACACATTGGCGATGATGTTGCGGTGCGTCAGGGCGGCGCCCTTGGACACGCCCGTGGTGCCGCCCGTGTATTGCAGGAAGGCGAAGTCCGACAGCAGCGGCTCGACCGGGGTCAGCTTCATGGCGCCGCCCTGCGCCAGCGCGCGCTTGAAGCGCACCGCGTTCGGCAAGGAAAATGGCGGCACCATTTTCTTGACGTTGCGCACGACAAAATTGACCAGCATGCCCTTCACGCCGCCCAGCAAGTCGCCCATGCTGGCGACGACGATGTGCTTGACGGCAGTCTTGCCGAGCACGGCTTCCAGGGTGGTGGCGAAATTTTCCAGGATGATGATGGCTTCGCTGCCCGAATCGTTGAGCTGATGCTCCAGTTCGCGCGGCGTGTAGAGGGGATTGACGTTGACCACTGTGTAGCCGGCGCGCAAGATGGCGGCGATGGCGATCGGATACTGCAGGACATTGGGCATCATGATGGCCACGCGCGCGCCTTTTTTCAAGCCGCGGCTCTGCAACCAGGCACCCAGTTGCTTCGAGTAGGCGTCGAGCTCGCCGTAGCTCATGAATTTGTCCATGCAGACATAGGCCTTGCGCTCGGTGTACTTGTGAAACGCCTCTTCCAGCAAGTGCACCAGCGAG
Organism: Janthinobacterium sp.; assembly: GCA_003482555.1. Classification (GTDB taxonomy): domain Bacteria; phylum Pseudomonadota; class Gammaproteobacteria; order Burkholderiales; family Burkholderiaceae_D; genus Janthinobacterium. The sequence continues at coordinate 8,917 of DMYQ01000061.1, forward strand.
CGATATTGATCTGCATCAATGTCTGCCGCCACTCCCGGCGGGTACGACTTCAACCAAATTTTTTCCATCCTGTGCCTCTGTCCCGAATTATTGTTTTAGAGCCGGCGCACAGTGCCGGAAGAGCCCTCTGCGGCACGCCCACCAGTTTCAACAAAACGAGCCGAGAATCTTACTGCCTGTGATGCTATCGGGCGCGGCGGCCCAAAGCAAGGGCTTTTCCGGCTATTTGAAGAAGCCTACTAAGGTCGATTTATGCTGCGTCGCAACATAAATAATGGGAGAGATGGATGGGTCTTGCGGCGGCGGCGGCGCCCCGTTTTCATCCTGCGGGGCTGCTCAATTGCGCCAACTGCCGGTGACGCTCGGCCCGGTCCAGTTGCGCCAGTGTGTGCACTGCAGCATAAAAAGCACGAAAGGTCTTTTTTTCTGAAAGAAGTTTTTCGAAGCCTGACAAGAAATCATTGTAGGCAGCCACGGAAGCGAGGTGGGCATTGCTCAAGGGCTCGGCGAACCAGCGGTCATAACCGGCATAACCGCCCCAAACCAGCTTCAGGGCGCGGTAGTCTTCCTGCAAGGCGGCGAACACGCGCGCCTTTTCCTCGCGCTTGCGTTGCGCCGGCAAGGGGCTGGCGTAGAGCGCTTCCAGCGTGCGTCTGTGCTTGAGCAGCAATTGCATGAAATCCTGGCGCCGCCCCAGATAGACGGCGTAATTGCCGCGCAAGGTGGCGTTGCCCTTGCGCTCGAGCCAGCGGCGCACGCCTGCTTCCTCGACGGCGACGGCGAAGCCTTCATTGAACTGGGTGTCGCCGGCCGCATAGACCACCTGGTGCGCCAGTTCATGGAAGACCATGCGCGCCAGTTCGGCATCGCTGTAGTTGATGAAGGTCGACAGCAGCGGGTCGTCAAACCAGCCCAGGGTGGAATAGGCTGGCACGCCGCCCACCTGGACGTCGAAGTGGCGAGCCCGCAAGTCGGCCGCGTAGGCTTCGGCGGCGGCCTTGTCGTAGTAGCCGCGGTAACTGACGCAGCCGGCGATGGGAAAACACCATTGCAGCGGCTTCAGCGACAATTCCGGCGTCGCCACCACGTTCCACAGCACGAAGCGACGGCTCAGCGCGGCGTAGTTCTTGTAACTGCCATTGTCGGGCAAGTCCAGCTCGCTGATCGCGAAGTTGCGGATTTCGCGCGCCTTTTCCAGCCGCCCCTTCAGCTTGGGCGCCGTGGCCGGGTCGCCCAACCAGGCATCTATCGGGCGCGCGTCCGACCACAGCGCGTACTGGCCCTCGGCCGCTTGCATATAGTAGCCGAGCTGGGCGCAGCCGCCCAGGCTCAGCGCCGCCGCGCCCGCCGCCAGCAGGCGCGCCGCGCGCCGTCCCGTATGCTTGCCGCCCATGTTTTTCTCCCTCAGTCCGGTGCCGCTTCCACTTGCACCAGGGTATCGTAAAAAGTTGGCGCGCGCCCCATGTCGGTCAAGCGCTGGCTGGTCACTTCGTTGGCGTTCTTGCCGTCCGTGCCGAGTTTCTTCCACCATACGGACAAGCCGACCACCAGGCCGGGCCTGGCCTTGTCGGTGACGCGGGCCTTGGCCACGAAACTGCCGCGGTCGTTGAAGATGCGCACCATCTGGTGGTGGACGATGCCGCGCGCGGCGCTGTCGTCGGGGTGCATGTCCAGGTGCGGCTCGCCCTCGGCCGCGCGCAAGCTCTTGACGTTGACAAAGGTCGAGTTGAGGAAGTTGCGAGCCGGCGGGGATATCATGGCCAGCGGATACTTCGCCGCCAGCCCGGGGTTGCTGGCCTTCGATTCCCAGGGCGCGATATAGTCCGGCAACGGGTCGAGGCCGTCGGCCGCCATCGCCGCCGAATAAAACTCGCACTTGCCCGAGGGCGTGGGAAAGCCGCCGGCGGCGAAGGGCGCGTCCGGCATGGCCAGCTTTTGCCAACCCTTTTGCTTCAGCGTTTCCCAGTCGACGTGGACGGCGCGGGCGTCGCCGGCGTCGAAAGCCTGGGCCGCCAGGGCGTCGTCGCTTTCCTTGAAGCAGGGATCGTCAAAACCCATGCGCGCGGCCAACAGGCGGAAGATTTCCGTGTTGGCCTTCGCTTCGCCCATGGGCGCGATGGCGGCGTTGTTGGCCATCATGTACAGGTGGCCGTAGGCCAGGTGGGCGTCGACGTGTTCCAGCTGGGTGGTGGCGGGCAGCACGATGTCGGCATAGTCGACCGTGTCGGTCTGGAAATGCTCGAGCACGACGGTGAACAAGTCTTCACGCGCGAAGCCGCGCGCCACCTGGGCCGAGTCTGGCGCCACCGCCAGCGGATTGGCGTTGTAGACGACGACGGCTTGCACTTGCGGGCCGAAAGCGGCCGAGGCCGGGCGCAGCAAGTCGTCGCCGATGGTGCTCATGTTGATGGTGCGCGGCTGGCGCGCCAGCAGGTCGGGCCTGGCCAGGGCCGCGCGCCGCACGGGAAAGGAACCGGACGAGGAGAGCAGCATGCCGCCGGCCGGCAGGCGCCAGGCCCCCACCAGGGCCGGCAGGCAGGCGATGTTGCGCACCGCCATGCCGCCGCCGCGCACGCGCTGCACGCCGTAGTTGGCGCGTATCGCCACCGGTTCGCCGGCCCTGGCCGTGCGGCCGTACAGGCGCGCCAGTTGCAGCACTTCATCGGCCGTGATGCCGCAGGTGGCGGCCACGCGCTCGGGCGGCCAGTCGGCCGCGCGCAGCTTCAATTGCTCGAAGCCCAGGGTGTGGTCGGCGATATAGTCGGCGTCCAGCAAGTCTTCGGCGATCAGCACGTGCATCATGCCGAGCGCCAGCGCGGCGTCGGTGCCGGGCAAGAGGGCGATGTGCTGGTGGCATTTTTCAGCCGTCAGGGAGCGGTAGGGGTCGATCGCGATCAAGGTCGCGCCGCGCCGCTTGGCTTCCTGGGCCCGGGTCCAGAAATGCAGATTGGAGGCGATCGGATTGCCGCCCCAGATCAGAATCAGCTTGGCGTTCTGGAATTGTTCGAGGTCGGTGCCGATGGTCGCGCCCACCGTGTAGCGGTAACCGGTGCCGCCGGCCGAGGCGCAAATGGTGCGGTCGAGCAGGGAGGCGCCCAGTTGATGGAAGAAGCGCGCCGACATCGACTCGCCCTGCACCAGGCCCATGGTGCCGCAATAGCTGTAGGGCAAAATCGCTTCCGGCGCCACGGCCGCGATGCTCGTCAGGCGCGCAGCGATGGTGTCCAGGGCTTCGTCCCAGCTGATGCGTTCGAACTTGCCCTCGCCCTTCTTGCCGATGCGGCGCAGCGGATACAGCAGGCGTTCCGGGTGATAGGTGCGCTCGGCGTAGCGTGACACCTTGGTGCACAGCACTCCGGCCGTGGTCGGATGGGCGGGGTCGCCTTTCACCTCGGTGGCCACGCCATCTTCCACCGTGACGAGCAGGGCGCAAGTGTCGGGGCAGTCGTGCGGGCAAGTGGCGCGAACTTGTGTCGTCGTCATCGAATCTTCCAAAAAATATCCAGTGAAGCCGTTACTGTAAACCATTCCGGCGGGGCGCACGCGATGCCTGTTCGGTAGCTGGATTTTCCAGCTCAACAGGGGCTACAATGCATGATTAGCCGATCATGTTTTGATCAAACATGGCCATCGGCGGCGGCGCCGCGCAGCGCTTGACGCGGCGCCTGAACATATTGGAGAGTCCGATGAATCTAGTTGATCCCATCATTGCGTTTCAATCCGAGCTGCAACAGATCCGCCGCGATCTGCATGCCCATCCCGAACTCTGTTACGAAGAGCGGCGCACTTCCGACCTGGTGGCCGCCAAACTGCTCGAATGGGGCATCCCCGTGGTGCGCGGCCTGGGCGGCACCGGTGTGGTCGGCATCATCAAGAATGGCAGTTCAAAGCGGGCCATCGGTTTACGTGCCGACATGGACGCGCTGCCCATGCAGGAAATCAATACCTTCGCCCACGCCTCCCGCCACGCGGGCAAGATGCACGCCTGCGGCCACGACGGCCACACGGCCATGCTGCTGGGGGCGGCGCACCACCTGGCGCGGCAGCGCGACTTCGACGGCACCGTTTACCTGGTGTTTCAGCCGGCCGAGGAAGGGGGCGCCGGCGCCCGCAAGATGATACAGGATGGCCTGTTCACGCAATTTCCCATGGATGCGATCTACGGCATGCACAATTGGCCGGGCATGCCGACCGGCACCCTGGGCGCCGTGGCGGGTCCGATGATGGCCTCGAGCAACGAGTTCCATGTCGTGGTCAAGGGCAAGGGCGGCCACGCGGCCCAGCCGCACAAGGGCATCGACCCGGTCATGGTGGCGGTACAGATCGCGCAGAGCTGGCAAAGCGTCATCACGCGGCAAAAGAGTCCGCTCGACACGGCCGTGTTATCGATCACGCAAATCAACGCCGGCAGCGCCACCAATGTCATCCCGGACCAGGCCACCATGATCGGCACCGTGCGCACGTTTACCACGCCGGTGCTGGACTTGATCGAAAGCGGCATGCGCATGGTGGCCGAGCACACCGCCGCCGCCTTCGGCGCGCAAGTGTCGTTTGAATTCAAGCGCAACTATCCGCCCCTGATCAACCACGCCAAGGAAACCGCCTTCGCGCTGGAAGTGATGAAGGCCGTGGTCGGCGCCGAGCGGGTCGACGCCCACGTGGAACCGACCATGGGCGCGGAAGACTTCGCCTTCTTTCTGCAAGAAAAGGCCGGTTGCTACATCTTCATCGGCAACGGCGAAGGCGAGCACCGCGACGGCGGCCACGGTCTCGGCCCCTGCGTGCTGCACAATGGCAGTTACGACTTCAACGACAATCTGTTGCCGATAGGGGCTAGCTTCTGGGTCCGGCTGGTGGAGTCGAGCTTGCCTCTCGCGCTGTGAGCGCCCGGATCTTCAATCGCCGACTAAGCGAGCCGGTCCGGCGCATCGCCCAGGCGCAGCCCCGGATTCAATTGTTCCAGGGCCAGCAGCGCGGCGGATTGGTCGGCCGTCGGATAAGCCTCGGCGATCGCCGCGTAGCGCTGGGTCACCACTTCCGTCACCGGCAAGCGCAAGCCGGCCGCCTGCGCCGCGGCCAGGATATTGTGCATATCCTTGAGCTGGCTTTTGACTTGCCCGCCCGCCACGAAATTGCGCTCCAGCATGCGCTCGCCATGCACCTCCAGGATGCGGCTTTCGGCAAAACCGCCTCGTATCGCGCCGCGCACGGCGGCCGGATCGGCGCCCGCCGCCTGGGCCAGCAGCAGGGCTTCGGCGACGATGTTCAGGGTCGCGCCGACGATCAACTGATTGCACAGTTTGGCAACCTGGCCACTGCCCGCCGGGCCGACCAGGGTAGGCCGCCCCATGGCGCCCAGCAGCGCTTCGACGCGCGCATAATCGGCGGCGGCAGCGCCCGCCATGATGGCCAGGGTGCCCGCCGTGGCGCCGCCGACGCCGCCGGAAACGGGTGCATCGATAAAGGCACACGCAGCCTGCCGCAGGCGCGCGTGAAACTCCAGCGCCTCGGACTGCCGGGTCGAACTCATGTCTATCCACAAAGTACCCGGGGCCAACGCCATCAGAGCGGTCTCCATCACCTGTGCCACGACCGGCCCCGCCTCCAGCATCGACACCACGATATCCGCGCCGGCCACCGCCTCGGCGACGCTGGCGGCGGCGTGCGCGCCGGCCGCGCACAGCGCTTCGGCCTTGCTCAGCGTGCGATTCCAAACTGTGACAGAATATCCTGCGTTCAATAGCCTGCGCGCCATCGGCTCGCCCATCAAGCCGATACCCAGGAAAGTGATTTTTGTTGAGAGTGTCAATTCAAGCCCCATAAATTATGAAGAGTGCTGATGAACAATGTGCGGCGAGGCCGTGTCAGCTCTTCATTTTACGACGAAAGATGATATGTACTTCCAGAAGCACTTAGTGAAATCGTTAGTGGCGGTCGCCACCTTGATGGCCATGCAATCGGGCTTCGCCTCCGACAATCAACTGATAACCTCGGCCTATGGCGAATTTGCCAGCGGCACGCGCACGCAAATGGTGCGCGGCGGCGTGACGTCGGACTGGAGCCAGCGCTGGTTCCAGTCGAACGGCACCCACCTGAGCGGATATTGGGATGCCAGTTTCGGCCTATGGCGCGCCAACCACTACCAAAACGTGGCCGGCGCCACCCAGAACCTGTATGACATCGGCTTCACGCCCGTCTTCCGTTTCGAACGCGACAATAAAAAAGGCTTTTACGGCGAAGGCGGCATCGGCGTGCACCGCCTGTCCAAGCTGTACGACAATGACGACTACCGCCTGTCGACCCACTTCCAGTTTGGCGACCACATCGGCGTCGGCTACGTCTTCGACAACAAGTGGGAACTCGGCATGAAAATCCAGCACTTCTCAAATGGCGGCTACAAAAAGCCTAACACCGGCGTCAACTTCATCAACATGAAAGCAAGCTACCACTTCTAGATTTGCAACAATGGGGTCAGGTCTCGCATTGTCGGTTTCCTTTCCCCATTGAATCGATCCTGCCTATCCCTATGCTACGCCGTAGAATTGCGGACGTAAAAAAACCCGCAATGCATAAGGTGGCCTTTGGCCCTGTCTCTTATACACGTCTGACGCTGCCGACGAAG
>DMYQ01000244.1:0-482 GCA_003482555.1 Janthinobacterium sp.
TCTCGCTGGCCTGCCTGTTCCTGGTGTACCGGCACATCAAGCTGAGCCTCGATCACGCGATCGGGGCGGCGCAAAAGATCGCGGCCGGCGACTTGAGCGCCGACATCGTCGTCGAAAGGGGCGACGAGATCGGCCACCCGCTGCAGGCAATGAACACCATCAACGGCAATCTGGCCGACATGATCGGCAATATCCGCAACAGCACCAATGAAATGACGGCCGCCACCAAGGACATCGCGCTCGGCAACGCCGATCTGTCGGCGCACACCGAGGCCCAGGCCAGTTCGCTCGAAGAAACGGCCAGTTCGATGGAAACGCTGACCCACACGGTGCAGCAAAACGCCGACAACGCCGGCCAGGCCAACGCCCTCGCGGCCAGCGCCTCCTCGGTGGCCGTCCAGGGCGGCGCCGTGCTGGCGCAAGTGGTCAGCACCATGGGCGCGATCAAGGAAAGCTCGGGCAAGATCGTCGACATCATCGGC
>DMYQ01000244.1:657-5057 GCA_003482555.1 Janthinobacterium sp.
CTGGCCCTGAACGCGGCCGTCGAACAGGGGCGCGGCTTCGCCGTGGTGGCGTCCGCGGTGCGCAACCTGGCCCAGCGCAGCGCGGCGGCGGCCAAGGAAATCAAGGCCCTCATCGGCGACTCGGTCGACCGGGTCGACGCGGGCAGCAAGCTGGTCGACGACGCCGGCCGCACCATGACCCTGCTCGTGTCCTCGGTGCAAAAGGTGGCCGACATCATGACTCAGATCACCAGCGCCAGCCAGGAATAGAGCGCCGGCATCGGCGAAGTCAACCAGGCTGTCACGCAGATGGCCGCCATCACCCGGCAAAACGCGGCGCTGGTGGAACAGGCCGTCGCCGCCGCCCTCGTCAAGCCGGCCCGGAGCGCCAAGCCGGCCCGGGCCGCCAAGCCGCGCCTGGCCAGTCCCGAGAAGGATGCCTGGAGCGAATTTTAAGCTCCCCCGGCGGATGGGGCGGCGATAAATTCTTTGCCGTCGATGATCTTTCTCGACTGCAACGAGCCTATAATCGATCCGATGTATTCATCGCGGGAGGGTTGCGCCCAACAGGCGCGTCCCATCGGGCGGCAGGCATGTCATCCAACGCCCGCCGCCGTCGCCCGCGCCGGGACGCAAGGACAAACCGAGGGGCACCACGTTGGCAGGCTTGAGGGAATCGATTTCGCTACGCAATGCGCGCGCGCCACTGGCCGCCCTCGCCCTGTCCTTGGCGCCGATAGCGGCGCTGATACTGGCGCCGGCACCGGCCTGGGCGCAGACGGCGCTCGATGACCGCATCGCCGACATCCGCGAGCACAGCCGTTTCGTCCCGGACCAGGCCTTGCTCGATTTGCAAAAAATCGAAGTGGCAGCGCGCTCCGCGCCCACGCCGACCCGGGCCGAATTCCTGTCGCAGCTGAGCATTGCCCGCATGCGCCTGGGCCAGAACGATAGCGCCCTGCAACTGGCCAACGAGCTGATCGCCTATGCCCGGGCCAGCAAGAACGATGCCGCCCTGGCCAAGGGTTTTCTCACCAAAGGCTATGTCAAGTTCGCCATGACCGACCTGAAAGCCGCGCACGCGCTCGCGTTCCAGGCTGAAAAACTGGCCGACACCACCGACGACATGGACTTGCGCGTGCGCGCCACCATCGGCGCCGGCGAATCCTGGGCCGAGGAAGGCAACTATCCGGCCGCGCTGACCGAACTGCAGCACGCCGTCGACCTGGCGCGCCAGTTGGGGGCGCCGGGCCCGCTGGCCAATGCACTGAACTCGCTGACCGTGCTGCACATGCAGATGAAAGAATACGACAAGGGCTTCGAAGTGCTCGAGGAAGGGCTGGCGGTCATCGAAAAGATGCAGTCGCCTGGCCGCATGGCCATTGCCAAGAGCACGGAATACGGCTTGGCGATCGAAACCCACCAATCCAGGCGCGCGCTGCAAGCCCTGCTCGAGGAACTCGAGCTGGAACGCAAGCTGGGCGCCAAGGCGATGATCGCCGGCACCCTGGTGAACCTGTCGGACGACTATCTGAAAGCGAACGACTTCGGCAAGTCCCTGCGCTTCGCCCAGCAGTCGCTGGCGGCGGCCGACGAACTCAACGATACCGCCACCGCCGCCACCGCCCGCGTGAATATCGGCGAATCCCTGCTCGGCATGGGGCGCCTGGGCGAAGGCAAGAAAAGTTTCGCGGCCGGCCTGGCCCTGTATGAAAAGGCGGGCAGCAAGCCGGATCTGCAAGCGATACTGCTGGAATACGGCTCGGCGCTGGAGCGGGCCGGCGACTTTGCCGGCGCCGTGCAAGCCTATCACCGCGAGCGCGCCATTTCCAACGAGCTATTTGAAAAGGAGCGCCAAAAAGCCGTCTACGAATTGCAGGAAAAATACGACACGGAGAAGCGCGAGCGTCAAATTTTATTGCTGAGCCGGGAAAACCAGGTCAAAAGCGCCGAAATCGCCAACCGCCGCCTGCAGCAGCGCGTCTGGTGGTTGCTGGCCGTGGTGTTCGCGCTGGCCGCCGTGATCGTCGGCCTGCTGTACCGCAAGGTGCGGCACGCCAACGTCCAGCTGGAAGTGAAGAACCTGGAATTGAAGCAGCAAAGTTCGCGCGACCCGCTCACGGCCCTGTACAACCGGCGCCATTTCCAGGAATTCATGCGCAGCCACAAGCAGGTGGAAAAGCGCGGCGCCGGCACCTCGGGCGATGACATCGTCGGCGCCCTGCTGCTACTCGACGTCGACCACTTCAAGAACGTCAACGACCAGTACGGCCACGCGGCCGGCGACGCCGTGCTCAAGATGATTGCCGAAAACCTGCACATCCTGTTGCGCGAAACCGACATGATCGTGCGCTGGGGCGGCGAGGAATTCCTCGCCTTCTTGCCCGTCATTGCGCGCAGCGGAGTCGAGGAAATCGCGCGCCGCGTCCTGCACGGCATCTCGGCCCAGCGCGTCGAATATCAGGGACACAGCATTTCGGTGAATGTCTCGATCGGCTTCGCCCCCTTCCCGCTGATCCCGCTCAACTTGCCGCTGCCGTGGGAGCGGGCCGTCAACCTGATCGACATGGCCCTCTACCTGGCCAAGGCGCACGGGCGCAATCGGGCCTACGGCGTGCGCGGTTTCGACAAATTCGAACAAACTTCGATGGAAGCGATCGAGCAAGACCTGGAATTGGCCTGGCGCGCCGGCTTCGTCGAACTCAGCGTGGTGCTGGGCGGCGCCGACAGCCCGCCCGAGCCGCTCGGCAAGGCGCCGCTGAGCAATGTGGTGCCGCTCAAGCCGCTTCCCGCCAAACGCCTGGGCGGCTAACGGGCATTGCCAGCGGCGTCGGCGGCAACTTCGCTTGCAAGCTAATTCTTGCGCGCCTCGTGCGCCGATTCCTGGATTTTCTCGCCGGCCTGTTCCAATTTCTGTCCCACCTTCTCGGTCGCCGCGTTCAATTTCGCGCTGGCGTCGCCAGTCGCCTCGTCGATTTTTTGCTTGGCGTCCTGGCCCGCCTTGAGCGCGTCCTTGTTGGCCTGCTCGGCCGCCTCGATCAATTGATGGCCCGTTTTTTCGGTGACTTGATCGAGTTTGCGCCCGGCCTGCTCGGCCGGCCCCGGAAAACCGTCGGCGGCCTTTTTTTGACAGCCCGACAAGGCCGCCAGCATCAGGCCGGCGGCGCACCAGGCCGCGATACGTTTATTTTTTTTCATGCTGATTCCCCGTCGATGTGAGCCTAACCAGTATCCAGCATACACCGGCTTCGCGCGCGCCTATGTACGCCGGCGTACATATCATTTTTCCAGCGCGGATCGCCGAGCGCGCCGCCCTCAATTGCAGCGGTCGTCGATCCAATCGGCGCCGCTGGCCAGGCAGCGCCGCATGTCGCGGTTCAGGCGCTCGGCCTTTTGCTTGAGCGCCTGGCATTCCGTCGCCGCGCACGCCTCCAGCTTGTCGATGGCGCCCCGGTAATTTCCCTGCGCCAGCTCACGCTCGGCGTCCGCCAGGATCTTGCGCGCGCCCGGGTCGGACGCGAACGGCGCGCCATTCGTGCCGATCACGCGCGCCGGCGCGGACTGGCGCGAAGCTTTGTTCGAAGCGTCGTTCGGGGCTTCATTATTCAGTGCGGCCGGCCCGGGCGCGGACGGCGCGCCCAGCAGCGCCGTTTCCAGCAACTTCGACAGCGAATCGCGCAAGGCCATGACCCGCTGCGACAGTTCCGGACGTTTCAAGCGCTCGGCCGCCAGCAAGCGGGCCTCCAGGCACACGCGGTCGCCCTTGTTCAGACAGGCCTCGGCCTGATCCAGCAGCAGCGTGGCCTTCTTGACCGCGATCTTGTCTTCCCATTCGCGCGTATCGGCGTCCTCGCCCCAGCGCCGGGTGAAGACGGCGAGACGGGCGGCGGCCTTGTCCGCCTGGCCCGCCCGCATGGCCGCTTCAAGCGCGACGCCGGCCTCGCTCCAGGCCTTGGCCCGCAGACGCTTCTTCTCGCACCGCGGCGCGGCGGCGCCGATGGCCGTCCGCAGGCGCAGCAACTGGGGCGCCGTGGCGCGCCCCGTTTTCAAGAGCGCCAGTTCGGCGCGCGCGCCCTCGATATTGCAGTCGGCCGTCAGGGCGACGGCGGCGTCGATGCGTGCCTCGAGCTTCCTGCCGGCGCCGCCGGGCTTGGCAAACATCCAGATCGCCGCCAGCGCCAGTAACACCATCAACCAGGTGCGCAGGCGGATCGGCTGGTGCAGCGGCGACGGCGCCGGCTTGCGCGGCGTCATTTTCGACTCCACCTCGGGCGCCCGCACCGGGATATGCATGGGCTTGGGACCGAGGTCGCGCTTGCGCAATTCCACGCTGGCCTCGACAGGCGCGGGCGGCGGCGGCTCGGGCGACGGCGCCGCGACCGCCACGGGTGCGAGCGGCGCGGCCGGCTCCGGCGTCGGCG
>DMYQ01000244.1:5240-8293 GCA_003482555.1 Janthinobacterium sp.
CAAAAAGGGCAAAACATCACCTGCCGCGGCGATGTCCGGCCACAGTCTTGATTGACGCAACTGACTTCATCGAGCACGGATCGGCCTTCTCAAGATGTTTTCGCTCATTCCGGATCCGGAATGTCGGATTCGGGATCGGGTATCGCATTGTCGAACAGCGCCGCCAGCTCGGACATTTCACCTGCCAGTTGCCACTGGTCGACGCGCGGCGTCCAGCGCATGTTCCAGATCTTGGTGTCAGCCCCGATCTCGCCACGGCCTATGCGCAGCGCCATCTCCTCGAGCGAAAACGGACCCTGCTGCACCTGGTTCAGGAACACCTTGTAACTGGCGCCCGCGCCCGCCCGCGCCGCCGGCGGCGCGGCCGCCAAAACGGTGCCCGCCATCGATTCGCTGGCCAGGTATTCGGCGCGGATCACGCGCTTGTCTTGCGCCTGCTGCACTTCCCAGCGGTAGGCGTCGGCCGCCGAATCGTTGACCTGCTCGCTCCACACGGGCAGCAATTCCAGCGCCCGCTCCAGATCCGCCTGGCCGACGGCCGCATCCATCGCCCGGGCGCGCTTGAACCAGGCTTCGTACAGGCGCTTGGCGGTGACGTGCGGCAGCGACGGCGACGGCAGCTCGGCCCCGGTCTCGCCCACTTCCAGCTTCGGCTGGTAGACGCGCAACTGGTAGTGCCGCATCAGCGCCGCCAGCAAGAGCATCTGGCGCGGCCCGACGCGCGCCAGGCGCTGCTGCGCGGCCATGCGCACCTGGTTGCGGTAATACGAGGGCAAGCCGTTCGAACGGATCGCGAACTCGTTGCCGATCTGTAGCCACTCGCCCGAACCCGGCTCGACTTCGAACAGGTACTGGCCGCGCGGCTGGAACAGCGCCTCGCGCTCGGACAAGTCGGGTTTGCGCCGGATCACGCCGAGGGCGATCGCCTGCAGGAACACTTCATAGTCGTCGGCCAGTCCGTTCAATTCGTCCATCGAGGGCGCGATCGGGTGGCGGAAGCGGGTCGAGTCGAAATGCAGGTGGGTCGGGATCTTCGGGTTCTCGATCTGGTAAGACGCGCGCCAGGTCGGCAAGCCGCGCAGCACCGTCATCGGATAGCCGGACAGTTCGATATAGCAGACCGCCTTGCCGGCGATGCCGGAACTGACGACGCGCAGCAAGTCGCCGTGGAAGTGCCCGCTCGGCACGGCGGCGCGGATTTCCCCCGCCATCCTGCCCCAGGCGTCGGCGTCGCCGACCCCGATGAAGCATTTGAATTGGTCTTCCCGGGGCGTGAATTCGGCGCTGAAGCGCGCGTTCACCCACGGCATCGCGCTCTTGATCCATTCGGCGAAGATGCGCTGGCGCTCCTGCGGCGACATCGCCTGCAGGCGCTCGAGCAGCGGATCGGCTGCTGCCCCGGCGGCCGGGGCGCCGGCAGGCGGCGCCCCCGCCGTGGCCAGCTGGCTCTGCGCCCGGCGGAACAGCTTCAGCAGCAGATTGGCGCGCAGCGCCTCGTCGCCCAGTTGCGGGAACAGGCGCGCGGAACCGCCGAATTCCTGCAGCACTTCCTCGCTCCAGGCGCCGCCGTCGCCATTCAGCTCGACCGGCTCCGGCAGGGCGTCGCTGGCCAGTTTCATGTAGGTGGCATGCTCCTGGCGCGCGTCGGCGCGCAACTGCTCGATGCGCTGGACGATCGCCGCCAGCATCGCCTCGACGCAGCGGCGCCCTTCCTGGAATTCGCCGGCCACGCCGCTCCACACGGCTTGCCCGGCTTCGTCGACGGCCTTGGCCTCGCCCAGCCACAGGGACAGCGTATTGAGTAGTTCGACGGCCTGCCCGGCCGCCACCGCCAGCAGATGGAAACGCAGGTAATCGGCGATGTCGCGCTTCAGGTGCGACATCACTTCGCGCGCCTGGGCGTCGCGGCCGAACATTTTCCCTGCCGCCTGGCCCAGATTGTTGAGCGACTCTTCCACCTGGCGCGTGCGCAGGGCGTCGCGGATGTCGCGGTAACGCTTGCCGTTCCGTTCCACCGTCACCAGGTCGCGCTGGGTGATGCGGGCCTTGATCTGCTCCAGCAGCGAGAGCACGAATTCCAGGCCGCCCTGCTTGCGGTCGTCCAGCAGCGCGTACAACTGTTCGCGCGCCCGCCCCTTCAGCGCCTGCAGCAAGTCGGCCGTGTGGCGCTTGATGCGGTCTTCGCTGGTTTCGGCGATGGCGCCGGCCTCGCGGATGGCGTCGCGCTCCAGTTGCGGCAGCAGTTCGACGACTTTTTCACGCCACAGTTTGAGTTCAAAGGCGCCCATGACGCGGTCGATTTCCAGCTGCACCTTGCTCTCCACCCGCTCCAGCAGCGAGCGCTCGTCCTTGTCCAGCAAGAGCAGGTCGATCAGCGCGTATTCCTGGAACGGGGTGACGTCCACCGTGCCCTTCTTGAAATCCGGGAAGGCGTCGAAGGGATGCGCGCCCATGGCCAGCTGTTCGCGCATGAAGACGTCGCGTTCGGCGTCGCCGGCGCGGCGCGCGGCCTTGCCGTCGCTGCCCAGCAGGCCGAAGAAGGCCTTCACCATCAGGGCCGACAATTCGTAGGCGCGGATATCCTCGCGCAGGCTTTGCTGGGTGTCGAGCACGCACTGGCCGAAGGCCGAATACACCTTCGAGTAGGACAGGCGCATGTCGCCGAAGCGCTGCTCCGGCACGCGCGGATTGAACGGCCCCAGTTTGTGCTGCTGCTGATTGACCGCGATCGAGCGTTTGCTGTTGGCGAAATCGGCCGAGGCGAAGTCCTCGAACAGCGAGTCGGCCACCATCTGATACACATCCTTGACGTCCTGGGTGGCGTTGTTGGCCAGGTTGGCGGTGTCGACGAAGTAGACGTCGTCGAAGGGCGCGCCCTTGCCCACCAGGCTGTCCGGATCGGCCCAGCGCACTTGCGCGTTCATGTCGCGCATCGCCGTTTCCAACTCCATCAGGGTGGCGTAGGCGTTGGCCTCGGTGCGCTCCTTGTTGGCGTGGGCGTAACCGGAGGGCATGAACAGCACCAGGTCGACCTGGCTGGCGGCGACTTCCTC
>DMYQ01000244.1:8437-12688 GCA_003482555.1 Janthinobacterium sp.
CCGGCGCAGGAGGCGATGACGACGATGCGGAATTTCGAGGTGTCGACGCGCAGGCCGAGGCGCTGGTAGTCTTGCTTGCGCTCGGCGCCGGCATTCCCGCCCAGCGAATTGAGGGCGCCCTTGATGCGGCTGCGCAGCTTCGGATATTTGTCGAACAGGTACAGGCGCGCCACGGCGCGGATCTGGCCGGCGCCCTTGGACGGGTCGATGCCGAGCGAGCGCAGCTTTTTCGGCCGCAGCGGCATCCAGCTTTCGATCAGCGGGAAGCGCGCCAGGCTGTCGTCCGATTCGTGGTACTGCTGCAGGTCGATGTGCTCGACCAGGCGCTCCTCGTCGCTCAGCTTGACCAGCGCGTACCAGGGGTCGGTGCGCTGCGACTTGCCGCTGTCGATGACGGCGCCGCTATCGAGATCGAAGTGCAGGAAGCGCGCCACCGGGAACTGGCCGATGGCATCGACACGGGTCGGATGGCGCGGATTCCACACCTCCGACAAAATGCGGCGGCGGATGCGCATCATCACTTCCATGCCGGTGCCGCCGGCGCCGATGAACAGCGTGGGCCGCAAGTCGACTTTCAATTCGGCCTTCTTGTCGCCGCCGATGCTGGGGAATTCTGCCATGGTTGTCTTTCGCGAGGGTGGGTGCTCAGCGGCGCCCGGCCAGCAGCGCGCCAACCAGGGCGCACAGGCCGACGAGCATCAGGGTGCCGGTGACGGCGAAGGTGAGGAATTTGCCGGCGTTGACGATCGCCAGCACCACCGCCGCGCTCAGGAAGGAGAGGCCGACGAAGAGCAGCCAGGCCGACGATTCAGCCGCCGACGGCGCCACCCGGCGCCGCACCAGGTGCTGGGCGAAGGCGCTGCGCACGAAAAAGAACACCACCAGCAGTACCAGGAAGATGCCGGCGCCGATGGCCAGTTCGCGCGAACTGGTGTCGGTGACGGGAGCGCCGGCCACGGGCGCCACTTCGATCGAGGCGGCGCTGGCCGCGCTGGCCGCGCTATCGGGGGTGCCGGCGGGGGCGCTGGCGGCGCTGGCGGAGGTGGAGGCGCCGGCCGCGCCCGGCACCTTGAAGCCGGGATCGGTGTTCGCCTGCGCCAGCAGGATCGGAGTCGGATTATTCGTGTTTTGCATGGAGCTTTCCTGGATGAGTCATCGGCCCAGCCGCACTTGCGCGCCTTCGCGCAAGTCCGTCAGTGTATGGCCAAACAGCGTGGTTTTCAATTCGGCGACCTTGTTGCCGGCCTTGTCGTAAATCGGCAGGCGCCGGCCGGCGCGGGTGTGCACGGTGCGCGCTTCGCCCTCCACCGTCAGCGCGACCTTGCGCCCGCGCGTGAGCGCGTGGGCGAGCGCGCCGACGCCGCCCAGCACGGCCAGGGCGGCGCCTATCAGCGCCAGCAGCGGCGCCATGCCGTAGTGCACCCTGACCTCGATCGGCAGCAGCGCGCGCGCACCCTGCAACTGGCTCGGCGGCGTGAAGATGTCGGGCAGCGGGTCGCCCGGGAACAGTGCGTCCATGCGAGCCTTGAAGGCTTGCGACAATTCCAGCTTTTGCGCGCCCAGCCGCACTTCGATCGTGCCGGGCAGGATCACGGCGGAACCGGCCGCCGCGACCGCCGCCCACGACCATTTGCCGGGCAGGCGCGCCACCGGCAACCGCATCACCGATTCCAGCGCCAGGCTCTTGCCGGGCGCCAGCCGCTCGACGCGCTCGCTGCCCAGGGCGATGGGCCGCTCTGCGCCGGCCAGGCTGGCATGGGCCGCCAGGGTGGCGCTGACGATGGTGTAGGGATAGATCGTGTTTTCCAGTTTCCAGTGGATGGTGCCGCTCGGCGCCCTGGCGTCGGACTGCACGTCGGCGCGCAGCATGCCGTTGGCAGCCATGGAAAAAGCCACGCCGGGCGCGTCCTCGACCTTGGTCGGCGTCAGCCGCACGGTATCCTGGTCGAGCGGCTTCAAACGGGCCGGCGGCTCGCTGATCACCTTTTGCAGGCGGCCCGAGCGCAGCAGCCGCTCCAGCTCGCGCGCGCCCTCGGCGTGGATGGCGAACACGTACACCATCAAGCCGTTGGCGCTGTAACGGCCGCTCTTCACCGGCATGCGCAGCGGGAAGGCGAGCGCCGTCCGGATATCCTCGCCCTGGTGGATCAGGGCGTAAAACTCGCGGTTGCGGCGCGCCGTCGCCTGGTCGTTGTTCGGGCTGTTTTTATTGTTGGTGAACAGCCAGACCAGGCCGGCCTGGTGGTCCAGCGCGCCGTTGATGGCGGCGCCCACGGCTTCGCCCAGGTCGGTGTCGGCCAGCACGGCGCTGCCCGGCTTTTTCGCCGTCGTCAGCTCGCCCAGCGCATGCGTCAACTGGCCGCGCAGCGCGGCCGGCGCCACCGTCGCGGCCAGCAAGGCTTTCGGCGACGGCGCCCCCGGCAGGCTCTGGTTGAAAGAAGCCAGCACCATGCGGTCGCCGGCCTGGGTGGCGGCCAGCACCACCTCGGCCACCAGAGCCTTGTACTGCGAGGCCGGGTCGCTGTAAAACGGATCCATCCAGCCGGAATTCTGCACCAGGAAAACCTGCGGCACGGCCAGCGCGGGCGCCATCGGCAGCAGCGCCAGCGGCGCCGCCAGCAGGCGCGCGCGCCACGGTGCCGACTTCACGCGGGCGCTTTCAAACGCCAGCCGCGCATCTCGTTCCACTTCGGATGCTGCAGCCACAGGCAATCGTCGTAGACGAAGGCGACGCAGTCGGTGGGGCGGCTCAGGCCGACGATTTCATCGAGGATAACGTTGCGCGCGCCTATCCATTCGACCAGGGTCTTGCCAAGCGTGGCGCCGTCCAGCGCCGCCTCGGCCTTGCCGGTGTAGCGCTCGAAGCGCAGCACCAGGCCGCTGGCCCGGTCGCGCTCTTGCAGCAGCGGCAGCACCAGCGCATCGCCTTGCCGCTGGTCTTCCACCTCTTCGCTGTCCCAGGGATCGCTTTTCACCTGGTGGCCGCGGCGGAACAGCAGCTTGCCGAAGCCCAGGCGGGCGCCGTCGATGCGTTCGACCTGGCCTTCGGCGCGGCCCAGTTCCAGGAAGGAGTAGCCGGCGCCGTCGTGCCCGATCAACCACAGGCGGCCGTCCTGGCTTTGCACGGGGCCGCCGAAAGCCAGGCGCGGCGTCCACGGCCGCGGCCAGGCCAGCCATTGCGGCGCGGCGCCGGGCGACCAGACCAGGTGGCCCTCGGCGTGCAACCAGATCAGGCGGTCGTGGTAGCACAGCGGCGCCGACCAGCCTTGCGCCGGCACCTCGGTCGCGCAGGCGAACTCGCCCGGCTCGGCGCCATCGGCGCGCGCGCTCCACAGGCGCACCCCGGCGTCGCGCGTGAACAGGCAAGCGATGTGATTGAGGACGGCGCCCGGCGCGCTGACCAGGGGCGCCGCGAATACCGGCTCGGTGCGGTAGCTTTCGCCGACCGGGTCTATCCACAAGCGCAGCAAGCCCTGTGCCGACGGCAGCAGCGCCACTTCGCCGCGGCGCGGGTTCGGCACCGGCAGCCAGGCGTAATCGGACGTTGTGAAGCCGAGGTCATGGCCCTGCCCGTTGCCGCTCAATACCTGCCAGCAGGCTGAGTGGGGATCCCAGTATTGCAATACATTGCGCTGGAAGGCCAGCGCCAGCAGGCGCTGCGCCGCGAAGCCGTAATTGGCCGCCGCGAACACGCAGGGCGCGTTCGGCGGCCGCGGCATGCGCAGCTCGGCGCGGCCGACGGCCGGCTCGGGGGCGCGCCATTCCAGGCTCGCCGCCAGCGGCAGCGCGCTCACCGGCAAGCCGCGCGGCACATATTTTGGCAGCGGCCAGTCGCTGTCGGCCATGGCGGCGCTGCTGGCGCCCCACCAGGGCGGCAAGGGCGGCGGCGCGGCGTCGTCCAGGGCCGCACCGCACACGGGGCAATAGGCGAAACCTTCGGGATACACGGGCGCGTGGGCGCAGGCGCGCGGCAGGGAGGCGCCCAGCAATTGCGCCAGGTCGGGGATGCGCTTGCGCGCCAGCGCCGGCCAGTCGACTTCGCCCAGCCCTTTGCTGCTGCGCAAGGCGAACTGGCCGCTGTTTTCATCTTCCCACCAGACGCTGTTTGTCGTTTCCCACCTATATGCCATATTGCCGCTCAATTCGAATCGCCTGTCCTTGTCCGCCAATCAAAGCCATATCCGCGCCGCCCCGTGCCGCTGAAACATAGTCCGATGAATCATAGTCTGATGAATCATAGTCCGATGAATC
>DMYQ01000326.1:0-1378 GCA_003482555.1 Janthinobacterium sp.
GCTCGGAGATGTGTGTAAGAGACAGGACTTTCACCTCCAAATAAGTGCGCCCTGCCGGGCGCACCACTAAAAAAACCCCGCGCGGCAAGCGCCGGCGGGGTTGTTCAGCTCGCTGCCTCGAACACGCGTCCGAGGCCGGTGCGCTTATTTTTTCACTACGCCGGGTTTGGCGGCGACGGCGGTGACGGCCGGCTTGGCGGCGTCGGCCATCGGCTTGGCTTTGGCGTTGGCGGAAGGCTTGGCGCCTTTCGCGGCGGCCGGCTTGGCCATCTCGGCACCGGCTTTCGACTGGCCGTTCACCTGCAAGCCGGCGCTCGACAGCTTGAGCGAGTTTTTCGCGCCTATGCCTTTGACGCGTTTTTCAAAATCGGCCCAGTCCTTGAAGTCGCCGCCCTTGGTGCGCTCGTCGATGATGAGCTTGGATTTCGCCGGACCGATACCCTTGACGCTGTCGAGCGCGGCCTGGTCGGCCTTGTTGACGTCTACCTGTGCGAAGGCAAAACCCATCGTTGCGATCAGGGTTGCAACGGCCAGCAATAGTTTCTTGAACATGTGGTATCTCTCCGTGTGTACTTGCAAGTGGTTGAGTGAGTTTGAAAAGTCGAACGCGCAGCGTCTTACCAGGCTTAACGGTTACGACGCGATCCGGTTGACAAGATAGTCGATTCGACATCCCGGGCTTGCGCTGTATCAACAGGTGCTGGATGCGCGCCCTGGGATCGGCGCGGGGTAGGAGCCCACTCGGCGCCCGCGCCCGGTCCCTGGCCTAGCCGAACAACTCGGCGCGCGTCACGGTGGCCGTGCCCAGCTTGCCGACCACGATGCCGCCGGCCCGGTTGGCCATCTGTACCGCCCGGCCCAGGCTCATGCCGGCGCCCAGCATGGCCGCCATGGTCGCGATGACCGTGTCGCCGGCGCCGGAAACGTCGAACACTTCGCGCGCGTCGGTCGGCATGTGCAGCACCTCGGCCTCGGTGTAGAGCGACATGCCCTCTTCCGAACGGGTCAGCAGCAGCGCTTCCAGGCCCAGCTCTCGGCGCATGCGCTGCGCCTTGGCCGTCAACTCGTCCTCGCCGTGCCAAACGCCCACCACGCGCCGCAATTCCGACTTGTTCGGCGTCAGCACGGAAGCGCCCGCATAGCGCGAGAAATCGTCGCCCTTGGGGTCGACCATGACGATCTTGCCGGCCGCCCGCGCCGCCTGGATCATCGCGGCCACGTTCACCAGGCTGCCCTTGGCGTAGTCGGACAGGATGATGACGTCGTAGTCCGGCAGCAGCGCGTTGAACTGGATCAGCTTGTCGCGCAGCACGGTGTCGCTGGGCGCGTCCTCGAAGTCGATGCGCAGCATTTGCTGCTGGCGCCCGATCACGCGCAG
>DMYQ01000326.1:1424-7262 GCA_003482555.1 Janthinobacterium sp.
GCCTCGCGCAGCAATTGTTCCACCTGGCTGCCCGCTTCGTCGGCGCCGACCACGCCCAGTAAACCGGTGTGTGCGCCCAGCGCGGCCGCGTTGCGCGCCACATTGGCGGCGCCACCCAGGCGCTCTTCGCGCTTTTCGATGCGCACGATGGGCACCGGCGCTTCCGGCGAAATGCGGCTGACGTCGCCGAACCAGTAGCGGTCCAGCATGACGTCGCCCACCACCAGCAGGCGCACGCGCTCGAGCGCCGGCGCCTGCGCCGGCATCAAGGCGGGCGCGCTCATGCGCGCGTCAGGATCGAGCGCCCGATCCCGTGGTATTCGATGCCCGCTTCGGCCATGATGGCCGGCTCGAACAGATTGCGGCCGTCAAAGATGACGGGATCTTTCAGGCGCGCCTTGATTTGCTCGAAGTCCGGGCTGCGGAAGGCTTTCCATTCGGTGACGATGGCCAGCGCGTCGGCGCCTTGCAGCGCATCCATCGGGCTGGCGGCGAAACGCACGCGCTCCAGTTGCTCGGGCGTCAAGTCGAGCGCCAGCACGCGCCTGGCCTCGTTCATCGCGACCGGGTCGTAGACGGCCACGCTGGCGCCGCGCGCCAGCAGCTCGCCCAGCAGCACGCGCGCCGACGCTTCGCGCATGTCGTCGGTGTTCGGCTTGAAGGCCAGGCCCCAGACGGCGAAGTGGCGCCCGCCCAGGTCTTGCCCGTAGCGCGTGGTAATCTTCGCGCCCAGCACCAGTTTTTGCCTGTCGTTGACGGCTTCGACGGCGCGCAGTATCAGCAATTCCTGGCCGTAGCCGCGCGCCGTGCGCTCCAGCGCCTGCACGTCTTTCGGGAAGCAGGAACCGCCGTAGCCGCAACCGGCGTACAGGAAGCTGTGGCCGATGCGCGGATCGGAACCGATGCCGTGCCGCACCGCTTCGATGTCGACGCCGACCTTGTCGGCCAGGTTGGCCAGCTCGTTCATGAAGGAAATGCGGGTGGCCAGCATGGCGTTCGCCGCATACTTGGTGAATTCGGCCGAGCGCACATCCATCCAGTGGGTGCGTTCATGGTTGCGGTTGAAAGGCGCGTACAGGGTCTTCAGCAACTCGCGCGCGCGCTCGCCGGCGGGATTGCTGTCGCAGCCGATGACGATGCGGTCGGGGCGCATGAAGTCTTCGACGGCCGCGCCTTCCTTGAGAAATTCCGGATTCGAGGCCACCGAAAAGGCGGCGTCGACGGCGCGCGCGTCCAGTTCGGCCCGCATCGCCGCCGCCACCTTCTCGGCCGTGCCGACCGGCACCGTCGACTTGTCGACGATCACCTTGAACTCTGTCATGTGGCGGCCGATATTCTTGGCCGCGGCCACCACGTATTGCAAGTCGGCCGAGCCGTCTTCGTCGGGCGGGGTGCCGACGGCGATGAATTGCAGCTTGCCGTGGGCGACGCTGGCGGCGATATCGGTGGAAAAGCGCAGGCGCCCGGCGGCGCGGTTGCGCGCCACGATTTCTTCCAGGCCCGGTTCATGGATGGGGATGCCGCCGCTGTTGAGCAGGGCGATTTTCCTGGCGTCGAGGTCGAGGCAAAACACGTCGTTACCCAGTTCGGCCAGGCAAGCGCCGGTCACCAGGCCCACATAGCCGGTACCAATAATTGTGATTTTCATTCTTTTATACCATTAGTTCATGACGTTGAGTTCTTCGGTGCGGCGCGGCGGGTAAGTCTCCCAGCGGCTGCATCCCGGGCACTGCCAGTAGAATTGGCGCGCCTTGAAGCCGCAGTGGCTGCACTGGTAGCGGGCCAGCTTTTGCGTGTAGCCGTGCACCAGATTTTTCACCATCGACAGTTCCGACCAGAGCGCGGCCGGGGCGTCCATCAGGCGCGCCTCCAGCAACTTGTCGAGGCCGAGCAGGGTCGGCGTGCGGCGCAGTTCGGCGCTCACCAATTGCTTGGCCGCTTCCACGCCGTCCAGTTCGATAACCGCCTTGAACACCACTTCGATCAAATCGATCGAAGAAGCTTCTTCCAGATAAGACTTGAGCAGGTTGACGCCCTCTTGCGGCCGGCCCACCTTGCGGTAGCCATCCATCAAGCGCTGCGCCACCAGGGCCACGTGCGGCACGCTTTGCTGCTCGACCCGGCGCCAGGTCAGGAGCGCGCCTTCGATGTCGTGCTTGGCCACCTGGGCGTCGCCCGTCAGCAGGGTCGCGCGCACGTTCTTGCGATCCGTCTGCAAGGCTTTTTCCAGCAGCGGCAAGGCGTCGTCCGGGTGCATGTGCACCAGGGCGTCCTGGGCCAGTTCGCAATAAAACTGGGCGATTTCCTTTTGCCGCGCGCCGGCGCCCGATTCCTGCAAGCCCAGCGCCGCTTCGATCGCCCGCGGCCATTCTTTTTCGCGCTGGAAAATTTCCAGCAGCGCCCGCCGGGCTTGCACGGCGTACTGGGTTTCCAGCAAGCGGTTGAAGGTTTCTTCGGCGCGGTCGAGCAGGCCGGCTTTCAGGTAATCCTGGCCCAGTTCGAATTCGGCGTGCGCTTGCTGTTCTTGCGGTAAGTCCGGGCGGGCCAGCAAGTTTTGGTGGACGCGGATGGCGCGCTCGGTCTCGCCCCGGCGGCGAAACAGATTGCCGAGCGCGAAATGCATATCGGCCGTTTCGGGGTCGAGCTTGACGATCTCGATGAAGGCGTCGACCGCCTTGTCGGGCTGATCGTTGAGCAAATGGTTCAGGCCCGTGAAATAGGCGCGCGACAGGCTGCGCGACTCGTTCACCAGTTGCCGGATGTCGACCCGGGCGGCGATCCAGCCCAGGGCGAAAAACACGGGGATGCCCAATAACAACCAGAGTTCAAATTCCATGCGATTTTTTTTGTTGTGGGTAATTAAAACGCCGCATCACTGCTGCGTGTTGACGCTGTCGGGAGCCGGCGCGCCCTGCGCGGGCACCGTTTTCAGCGTCTGAATGGTGGATTTCTGCTGGGTCGCTTCGCGCCGGTGGCGGAACACGGTGGGCGTCAGGGCCAGCACGCCGAGGCTGGCGCCGGCCACGAAAAAGCCGAGCAGCATCAAGACCAGGGGGGCGTGCAATTCGTAGTTGAGGAAGAAGCGCAGATCGACTTCCTGCGTATTTTTCAGCGCGAAACCAAAAAACAGGACGAACAGCACAAATCCAACGATGGAGGAAATAAATTTCATCAGCCAGGTCCAGTTGAGGTTCAATCAAAACAACGGTAAAACATACACCAAATACAGCGAAATACAGCGAAATACAGGATAGCGGAAATACATAAAAAAAAACGGCATCCAAGGACGCCGCTCTTTTGCATCGGACTTCAGTGTAACGCACTCTGTGTCCAATATGCCTGCTTACCCGCAAACGCGGTCAGTCCTCGAGGATCGGTTGCCCGACCATCGCGTCCACCCGCTCGCGCAACTGCTTGCCCGGCTTGAAGTGGGGCACCCGTTTTTCGGGCACCATCACCTTGTCGCCGGACTTCGGATTGCGGCCGATGCGCGGTGGCCTGCTATTCAGAGCGAAACTGCCAAAACCGCGGATCTCGATGCGCTGGCCGGTCGACAGCGCCGTGGTCATTGCATCGAGAATGGTCTTGACAGCATACTCCGCGTCCTTGGCCACCAGCTGAGAATAACGCTCAGCGAGGCGGTTGATCAATTCGGACTTGGTCATCTGCTGGGTCCGGAGACGGTCTTAGTTCTTGTTGTCGAATTTGGCTTTCAACAATGCGCCCAGGCTGGTGGTGCCGGAAGCCGCGTTGTTGTCGGTCGATGCCATCTTCTGCATGGCTTCCTGGGTCTCGACATTGTCTTTCGCTTTGATCGACAATTGGATACCACGGGCTTTGCGGTCGATGTTCAAGACCATCGCTTCAACGACGTCGCCGACTTTGAAGTGGGTGCCGGCATCTTCAACGCGGTCGCGCGAGATTTCGGAAGCGCGCAGATAGCCTTCGACTTCTTCGGACAACTGAATCACTGCGCCTTTAGGCTCGACCGACTTGACCGTACCCGTTACCAGGGAGCCTTTGTCGTTCATTGCAGCGAAATTGTTGAACGGGTCGCCTTCCAGTTGCTTGACGCCCAGGGAAACGCGCTCGCGCTCGACGTCGATGGCCAGAACGATGGCTTCCAGCTCGTCGCCTTTTTTGAAGCGACGCACTGCTTCTTCGCCCGTTTCGGTCCACGACAGGTCGGACAGATGCACCAGACCGTCGATGTTGCCGGCCAGGCCGATGAAGACGCCGAAGTCGGTGATCGATTTGATCGCGCCGCGGACTTTGTCGCCCTTCTTGTGGGTAACGCCAAAGTCATCCCAAGGGTTGGCTTTGCACTGTTTCATACCCAGCGAGATACGGCGACGTTCTTCGTCGATTTCCAGAACCATCACTTCAACTTCATCGCCCAGTTGGACGACTTTGTTTGGTGCAACGTTCTTGTTGGTCCAATCCATTTCGGAGACGTGGACCAGACCTTCGATACCCTGCTCGACTTCAACGAAAGCGCCGTAGTCGGTGAGGTTCGTGACTTTACCGAACAGACGGGTGCTTTGTGGATAACGACGGGACAGACCGGTCCAAGGATCGTCGCCCAGTTGTTTCACGCCCAGCGAAACACGGTTCTTTTCTTGATCGTATTTCAGCACTTTGGCGGTGATTTCCTGGCCAACCGTCAACACTTCCGACGGATGACGCACGCGACGCCATGCCAGGTCGGTGATGTGCAACAGACCATCGATGCCGCCCAGATCCACGAAGGCGCCATAGTCGGTGATGTTTTTGACGACGCCGGTAACAACCGTGCCTTCTTTCAGCGTTTCCATCAGTTTCTGACGCTCTTCGCCCATCGAAGCTTCGATGACGGCGCGGCGGGACAGAACCACGTTGTTACGCTTGCGATCGAGTTTGATGACCTTGAATTCCAGGGTCTTGCCTTCGAATGGAGTCGTGTCCTTGACCGGGCGGGTGTCGACCAGCGAACCCGGCAGGAAAGCGCGGATGCCATTCGTCAGAACGGTCAGGCCGCCCTTGACTTTGCCATTGACGGTACCGACGACGATCTCGCCCGATTCCATCGCTTTTTCCAGGGCCAGCCACGAAGCCAGGCGTTTTGCTTTGTCGCGCGACAGGATGGTGTCGCCGAAACCGTTTTCCAACGATTCGATCGCCACGGAAACGAAGTCACCAACTTTGACTTCCAGTTCGCCGTGGTCGTTTTTGAATTCTTCGATTGGGATGAATGCTTCGGATTTGAGGCCGGCGTTGACGATCACGAAATTGTGGTCGAGGCGCACGACTTCAGCGGAAATAACTTCGCCGGAGCGCATATCTTGACGCGACAACGATTCCTCGAACAGCGCGGCAAAACTTTCCATACCAGTAGATTCGGTAGATGTAACAGTAGACATAGGGTTCACACAAGTTGACCAGCAGAGATCGCACGATGCGACTTAAACTGGGTTAGGTTTGACACACGCCCGTGGCCGGACCAGGCCGCCGCGGGCACCACATAGCGCGAGCGCGGAAAAAATACTCTCCGCAGGGGTGCTATTTTACGGCCGACGCATGCCATTTCAACACCTGATCGACGGCTTCGTCAGCCGTCATATTCGATGTATCGAGCACATGCGCCCCTTCCGCCGGAAGCAAGGGCGCGATCGCACGGCGGGTATCACGTTCGTCTCGCGCATTTAAATCCATCAGAAGGTCTTCTATACTAGCAGAAATCCCCTTGTCAAGCAATTGCTTGTGGCGGCGTTGTGCGCGCGCCTCGGCGCTGGCCGTCAAGAATACCTTCAGCGGGGCGTGCGGGAAGATCACCGTGCCCATGTCGCGCCCGTCGGCCAC
>DMYQ01000326.1:7453-21386 GCA_003482555.1 Janthinobacterium sp.
CCCATGTCGCGCCCGTCGGCCACCAGGCCCGGCGCCTTGCGAAAGCCCAGTTGCAGCGCGAACAGGGCCTGGCGCACGGCCGGCAAGGCGGCGATCTTCGAGGCCGTGTTGCCGACCGCTTCGGCGCGGATGGCCTCGCTGACGTTTTCNNTCGTGCAGGGGCGTGGCGCGGCGCAGCGCCATCAGGGCCGTCAAGCGGTACAGGGCGCCCGAATCGAGATAATGGTAACCGAGCCTGTCGGCGACCCGGTGGGCCACCGTGCCCTTGCCGGAAGCGGTCGGGCCGTCGATGGTGATGACTGGAATAGGGGGAGTGGTCATGGTCTGGAGCGCTTAAAACAGGTCTTCGTGCGCGATGCCGGCAAACGCGGCAAAGTACTCGGGGAAGGTCTTGGCCACGCATTTCGGGTCCATGATGCGGATCGCGTTGCCGCGCCGCGCCGCGCCGTCCAGCGAAGCGAGCGAAAAGCACATCGCCATGCGGTGGTCGTCGTAAGTGTCGATGGCGGCGGCGGCGATGACGGCCGGCGGCGTCACGCGCATGTAGTCGGCGCCCTCTTCCACCTCGGCACCCAACTTGCGCAATTCGCAAGCCATGGCGGCCAGGCGGTCGGTTTCCTTGACGCGCCAACTGCCGATGTTGCGCAGCGTGCTGGTGCCGTCCGCGTACAGGGCGGCGATGGCGATCGTCATGGCGGCGTCGGGAATGTGGTTGAAATCGGCGTCGATGGCTTTCAGGGGGCCGTTCGAGCTGGCCTCGATCCAGTTATCGCCCATGCTGATGCTGGCGCCCATGCGTTCCAGCGCGGCGACGAAACGGACGTCGCCCTGGATGCTGTCGCGTCCCACGCCCTCGACCCGCACCGGCCCGCCCGCGATGGCGCCGGCGGCCAGGAAGTAAGAGGCCGAGGAAGCGTCGCCTTCGACGTGGATCAGGCCCGGACTCCGGTATTTCTGGCCCGGCCCGACGCTGAAGGATTGCCAGCCGTTTTGCTCGACGACGACGCCGAAGCGGCGCATCAGGTTCAGCGTGATTTCGATATACGGTTTCGAGATCAGTTCGCCGACCACGTCGATGGTGACGGCGTGTTCGCGCGCCATCAGCGGCGCCACCATC
This sequence comes from Janthinobacterium sp., assembly GCA_003482555.1. Lineage (GTDB taxonomy): Bacteria > Pseudomonadota > Gammaproteobacteria > Burkholderiales > Burkholderiaceae_D > Janthinobacterium. The sequence goes on from DMYQ01000326.1 coordinate 8,571, forward strand.
AGCAGCGCGGTCAGGAACTGGCTCGAGACGTTGCCGCGCACCGACATGCGCTCGGCGTGCAGGTGGCCGCGGCGGATGCGCAGCGGCGGAAAGCCGGCCTCGCCCGTGTACTCGATCTGCGCGCCGACGGCGTTCAGGGCGTCGACCAGGTCGCCGATCGGGCGCTCGTGCATGCGCGCCACCCCGTGCAGGGTATAGTCGCCGCCGATGACGGCCAGGGCCGCCGTCAGCGGACGGATGGCGGTGCCGGCATTGCCCATGAAGAGGTCGGCCGCGTGGTTCGGGAAGACGCCGCCGCAGCCGCGCACGTGGTGCACCTGGTGCAGCGTTTCGGGATGGGTCTGCTCTTCCTGCTCCCAGTGCACGCCCAGCGAGGTGAGCGCGCCCAGCATCACAAAGGTGTCGTCCGAGGCCAGCAAGTCGATGATCTTGGTCGTGCCTTCGGCCAGGGCCGCCAGCAGCAGCACCCGGTTCGAGATGCTTTTCGAGCCCGGCAGGCGCACCACGCCCTCGACGTGCATGACCGGTTTCAAATCTATATGGTGGGGATAGTGCTGCGTCATGCTTGTCCTTGTCTATGTTCAGCGTGTTGTTCAGCGTTCCGCGCCGTGTTCAAGCTGTGTTCGTCCGGCTTTTCGGCCGGTTTATTCGGCACTGTCCACCGCCGGTGGCGCTTCCGCGCTTTCGATGGCTTCTATCCACTGCCGCCGCGCGCGCTGGGCGTTGGCGTAGACCGCTTCGATGGCGGCGCCGTCGCCGGCGGCCAGGCGGGCCCGCAAACCCGTCAATTGTGCCAGATAAGCGTCCAGTTCGGCCAGCAGGGCGCCCTGGTTGGCCAGGCTGATGTCGCGCCACATTTCCGGCGAAGAGCCGGCGATGCGGGTGAAGTCGCGAAAGCCGCTGGCCGCGTACTGGAATAGCAGTTCCGCGTGCGGCTTGTTGGCGATGTCGTCGACCAGGGCGTAGGCCAGCAGGTGCGGCAAGTGGCTGACGGCGGCGAACACCTTGTCGTGTTCTTCCGGCGTCAGGCGGTGGATCAGGGAGCCGCAGGCGCGCCAGGCGGCGCCGACCCGCTCGATGGCGGCGGCGGAATTTTCCGGCAGCGGCGTGAGCACCGTTTTCTTGCCCTGGTACAGGTCGACGATGGCNNGCGCGGCGCGCCGCCGCCACCACGTCGGTCTTGGTGCTGCCGGCGTCGGTCAGCACGGTGCTTGGGTCCAGGTGCGGCAGCAGCGCGGCCAGGATTTTTTCGGTCTGCGCCACCGGGGCGGATATCAGCACCAGGTCGGCGCCGGCCATGGCCCCTGCCAGGTCGGCGCCGATGGCGTCGATGATGCCCAGTTCCAGGGCCCGTTCGAGCGAGGCCCGCGAGCGCCCCATGCCGACCACCTGGCCGACGGCGCCGGCGCGCTTGAGCGCGCGCGCGAAGGAGCCGCCGATCAGGCCGACGCCGAAAATGACGACTTTATTCAGCATCTATGCCAGCGCCTTGGTCAGCGCCGCGATCAGGATGGCGTTTTCGCGCGGCAGGCCGATGGAAATGCGCAACCATTGCGGCAAGCCATAGTTGCCGACCGGGCGCACGATCACGCCCTGCTTGAGCAAGGCCAGGTTGACGCGGGCGCCGGCGCCATCGTCGTCGCCGACCTTGACCAGCACGAAGTTGCCATACGAAGGCACGTATTCCAGGCCCAGGGCATCGAAGGCTTGCGTGAACTGCAGGTAGCCGGCGGCGTTGTTGCGCGCGCCCTGGGCCAGGAAGTCGGCGTCGCCGAGGGCGGCGATGGCGGCCGCCTGCGCCATCGAATTGACGTTGAAGGGCTGGCGGATGCGGTTCATCAACTCCGTCAGCGGCGCCTGCGCGATGGCGAAGCCGACCCGCAGCCCGGCCAGGCCGTAGGCTTTCGAGAAGGTGCGCGAGACCATCAGGTTCGGGTATTGCTTGACCCAGGCGGTCGATTCGTATTGCTGCTCGGGGGCCAGGAATTCATTGTAGGCCTCGTCCAGCACGACGACCACGTGGGCCGGCACCTGCTTCAGGAATGCTTCGATCTGGGCCGCCGGGATGAAGGTGCCGGTCGGGTTGTTCGGGTTGGCGATGAAGACCAGGCGGGTGTCGGCGTCGATGGCGGCGGCCATGGCGGCCAGGTCGTGGCCATAGTCCTTGGCCGGCACCACGATGGCGCGCGCGCCCACGCCCTGGGTCGCCAGCGCGTACACGGCGAAGGAATACTGGGCGTAGACGATGGCCTGGCCCTGCTGCACGAAGGCGTGGGCGGCGATTTCCAGGATGTCGTTGCTGCCATTGCCGAGGGTGATCCAGTCGGCCGGCACGGCGTAGCGGGCGGCCAGCGCCGCCTTCAGCTCGAAACCGTTGGCGTCCGGGTAGCGGCCGATGTCGGCGGCGGCGGCCAGCATGGCCAGCTTGGCCGACTCTGGCACGCCGAAGGGGTTTTCATTCGAGGCCAGCTTGACGATGGCGGCCTCGTCGAGACCGAATTCGCGCGCGACTTCGGCGATCGGTTTGCCGCTCTGGTAGGGAGCGATGGCGCGGACGTGTTCGGGACCGAAATTTGTAGGCATAGGATTCTCAAAAAAGTTGACGATGTGGCCAAGGCGCGCCGACGCGCGGCGCCGCCCGCCAGCTTACAGGCTGACCGGGTAGGAACCCAGCACCTTGAAAAATGCGGCGTTGTTCTTCAATTCGGCCAGGGCTTGCGCCACCGCCGCGTCCTGGGCGTGGCCCTCGACGTCGACGTAAAAATAATACTCCCACGAGCCCATGCGCGCCGGGCGCGATTCGAAGCGCGTCATCGACACGCCGTGCTTGGCCAGCGGCGCCAGCAACTGGTAGACGGCGCCGGCCTTGTTGGGCACGGCCAGCACCAGCGAAGTCTGGTCGATGCCGGACGGCGTCGTCTGCAGATGGCCGACCACGGCAAAGCGGGTGCGGTTGTGCGCATCGTCCTGGACGTGGGCTTGCACCACGCCCAACTGGTAGCGCTGGCCGGCCATTTCACTGGCGATGGCCGCCACCTCGGGCTGCTCGCCAGCCATGCGCGCCGCTTCCGCGTTGGACGCCACGGCGCGCCGCTCGACGTTGGGATAGTGGGTGTTGAGCCAGGCCTGGCACTGCGCCAGCGCCTGCGCGTGGGCGCAGATGACGCGCACGCCATCCATCGTCCCGCTCTTCGTCATCAGGCTGTGGTGCACCTGGATCGCCACCTCGCCGCTGATGGTCAGGCTCGTTTGCAGCAGCAGGTCGAGGGTGCGGTTGACGGCGCCCTCGGAAGAATTCTCGATCGGCGCCACGCCGAAATCGGCGGTGCCCGCCTCGGCCGCGCGGAACACCTCATCGAGTGAAGCGCAGGGCACGGCTTCGACGGCGCTGCCGAAGTGCTGATACACGGCTTGCTCGGTGAAGGTGCCGACCGGGCCCAAGTAGGCCACGGTGACGCGCTTTTCCAGCGAGCGGCAAGCCGACATGATCTCGCGAAAAATGGTTTGCACCTCGCCGTCGCCCATCGGGCCGGGATTGCGCTCGGCCACGCCGCGCAAGACTTGCGCCTCGCGCTCGGGGCGGAACACGGGCGCCATGGTTTCGGCTTTGACATGGCCGACTTCTTGCGCCAGGCGGGCGCGGCGGCTCAGCAAGTCGAGGATTTGCGCGTCGATCGCATCGATCTGTTCGCGCAGCGGTTTTAATTTATCTGTCATCGTCTGCGTGGGGTTCGCTGGCAATCATGGGGTCAGGTCTCGCATTGTCGGTTTTGTTGCCTTGCGGTAGGCAAAGCGACAATGCGAGACCTGACCCCAAAGTTGTCAAGTTGTATTTCGATCTGCGCCGCGGCCTCAGCGGCCGGCGAACTCGTTCAAATAATCGACCAGGGCTTGCACACCCTCGATTGGCATCGCGTTGTAGATCGATGCGCGCATACCGCCGACGGACTTGTGGCCCTTCAGTTGCAGCAGGCCGCGCGTTTTGGCGCCGGCCAGGAATGCTTCGTTGCGGCTCTCGTCGCGCAGGAAAAACGGGATCGTCATGCGCGAGCGGTTTTCCGGCGCGATGCGGTTCAGGTAAAAATCGTCCGCGTCCAGCGCCGCGTACAACAGCGCCGCCTTCTCGATATTACGCTTTTCCATGGCCGCCACGCCACCCTGGCGTTTCAGCCACTGGAAGACCAGGCCGGCGATGTAGATCGCGTAGGTCGGCGGCGTGTTGTACATGGAGTCGTGGGCGGCCACCACCGACCAGTCGAAGGCCGAGGGACAGATCGGCAGGGCCGCGCCGAGCAAGTCTTCGCGCACGATGACCAGGGTCAGGCCGGCCGGGCCGATGTTCTTTTGCGCGCCGCCGAAGATGACGCCGTATTTCGACACGTCGATCACGCGCGACAGGATGTGCGAAGACATGTCGGCCACGATGGGCGTGTCGCCGGCCAGCTCGGGCGCGAAAGCGTATTCGACGCCGTCGATGGTTTCATTGGTGCAGATGTGCAGGTAGGCGGCATCCGGCGTCAGTTTCCAGTGCGCTTGCGGCGGCACCCGCGTGTAGCCCTCGTCCCGCGCCGAGGCGGCCACGTTGACGTTGGCGTACTTGGCCGCTTCCTTGATCGATTTGCTGGACCAGGAACCGGTCTGGATGAAGTCGATCGTGGCCGGCTGCGCCTTGCGTCCCACCAGGTTGAGCGGCACGATGGCGTTTTCGGCCAGGCCGCCGCCCTGCAGGAAGAGGATCTTGTAGTTGGCGGGCACGGCCAGCAGTTCGCGCAAGTCGCGCATGGCCGTCGCCAGGATGGAAGTGAATTCGGGGCCGCGGTGGCTCATTTCCATGACCGACATGCCGCTGCCCTGCCAGTCGAGCATTTCGGCGGCCGCCTGGGCCAGCACTTCTTTCGGCAGCACAGCCGGGCCGGCGGAAAAATTGTAGATGTGCGTCACGAGTCTATCCTTGCTTGGTTGGGGGCGTATCAGTTGGCCGGCACTTCAGCGAATTTCCTTACTATCTTGACGGCTTCCCGCATCATGAGCTCTTGAACGAGACGGGTCGACTCGTCCATGACTTGCCTGATGGTTGAAATGAGAGCGACCACGAGCGACAACGAGCGACAAAACAGCGCGACAAAAACGATACGGGAAGCGCGCCGCGCGCAGCCCGATCGGACGGCCCATTTTCGCACGAAACCGCGCGCCGGGCCGCCCTGCGCCCAGCCTTACTCCGGCGTCGCGTCCGGCGTCGCTTGCGGGCCCGCTTCCAGCTCGACGTCGTCGACGTCGGCTTCGACGATGCGCTGCAGGCCGCTCAGCTTGGTGCCATCCTCGACCGCGATCAGGGTCACGCCTTGCGTGGCGCGGCCCATTTCGCGGATTTCCGACACGCGCGTGCGGATCAACACGCCGCCCGTCGTGATGAGCATGATTTCATCGCTCTCGTCGACCAGGGTGGCGGCCACGACGCGGCCGTTGCGCTCGCTGGTCTGTATCGCGATCATGCCCTTGGTGCCGCGGCCGTGGCGGGTGTACTCGAGAATCGGGGTGCGCTTGCCGTAACCGTTTTCCGTTGCCGTCAAGACCGACTGCTGCTCGTTCTCGGCCACCAGCAGGGCGATCACGTGCTGCCCCTCTTCCAGGTTCATGCCGCGCACGCCGCGCGCCGTGCGGCCCATCGGACGCACATCGTTTTCATCGAAGCGCACCGCCTTGCCCGAGTCGGAGAACAGCATCACGTCGTGCTGGCCGTCGGTGAGCGCGGCGCCGATCAGGAAATCGCCCTCGTCGAGGTCGACCGCGATGATGCCGGCCTTGCGCGGATTGCTGAAGTCCTTCAGCGGCGTTTTCTTGACCGTGCCCAGGCTGGTCGACATGAAGACGTAATGGTCTTCCGGGAAGACCCGGTTGTCGCCCGACAAAGGCAGAATCACGGTGATCTTTTCATTGTCTTGCAAGGGGAACATGTTGACGATGGGCTTGCCGCGCGAATTGCGCGAACCCTGCGGCACTTCCCACACCTTCAGCCAGTACATGCGGCCGCGGTCCGAGAAGCACAGGATGTAATCGTGGGTATTGGCGATGAAGAGCTGCTCGATCCAGTCCTCTTCCTTGGTGGCCATGGCCTGCTTGCCGCGCCCGCCGCGCTTTTGCGCCCGGTACTCGGAAATCGGCTGCGCCTTCATGTAACCGGTGTGCGACAGGGTCACCACCATGTCTTGCGGCGTGATCAAGTCTTCCGTTTCCAGGTCGGTCGCGTTGAGTTCGATCTGCGAACGGCGCACGTCCTTGTTGCCTTCGCCGTATTCGTTCTTGGCCAGGGTCAATTCATCGGTGATGATGACGGTGACGCGTTCCGGTTTCGCCAGGATGTCGAGCAAGTCGGCGATATGCGTCATCACGTCCTTGTATTCATTGACGATTTTGTCTTGCTCGAGGCCCGTCAAACGCTGCAGACGCATCTGCAAAATCTCTTGCGCCTGGTCGTCCGACAGCTTGTACAAGCCATCTTGCTGCATGCCGTAATGCTTGGGCAAGTGCTCGGGACGGAAGGCGTCGATGCCGCCGGCGGTGGTGCCGTCGCCGGTGCGGGCCAGCATTTCGCGCACCACCGAGGAATCCCACGGCCGCGCCATCAGTTCCAGCTTGGCGATGGGCGGCGTCGGCGCCGCCTTGATGATGGCGATGAAATCGTCGATATTGGCCAGGGCCACGGCCAGGCCTTCGAGCACGTGGCCGCGCTCGCGCGCCTTGCGCAATTCGAACACGGTGCGGCGCGTCACCACTTCGCGGCGGTGCGCCAGGAAGCATTGCAGCATCTGTTTCAGGTTCAGCAACTTCGGCTGGCCGTCGACCAGGGCCACCATATTCATGCCGAAGGTGTCTTGCAACTGGGTCTGCTTGTACAGATTGTTGAGCACAACTTCCGGCACTTCATTGCGTTTCAACTCGATCACCACGCGCATGCCCGACTTGTCGGACTCGTCGCGGATATCGGAAATGCCGTCCAGCTTCTTGTCGCGCACGTTTTCGGCGATGCGCTCGAGCAGGGACTTCTTGTTGACCTGGTAAGGCAACTCGTCGACGATGATGGCGATGCGCCCGCCTTCCTTGCCGTATTCCTCGAAGTGGGTCTTGGCGCGCATGACGACGCGGCCGCGTCCTGTGCGATAACCGTCGCGCACGCCGGACACGCCATAGATGATGCCGGCGGTGGGGAAATCGGGCGCCGGGATGATCTCGATCAACTCGTCTATCGTGCAGTCGGGATTGCGCAGCACGTGCAGGGCGCCGTCGATGACTTCCGTGATGTTATGCGGCGGAATATTCGTGGCCATGCCGACGGCGATGCCCGATGAGCCGTTGATCAAGAGATTCGGGATCCGGGTCGGCAGCACCGACGGTTCCTTTTCCTTGCCATCGTAGTTGGGGACGAAGTCGACCGTGTCCTTGTCGANNTTGTCGATGTCGGCCAGGATTTCGCTGGCGATCTTGTCGAGGCGACATTCCGTGTAACGCATCGCGGCGGCGCTGTCGCCGTCGACCGAGCCGAAGTTGCCCTGACCATCGACCAGGGTGTAGCGCAGCGAAAAGTCTTGCGCCATGCGCACCAGGGTGTCGTAGATCGAGGCGTCGCCGTGCGGATGGAATTTACCCATGGTTTCGCCGACCACGCGGGCGCACTTGACGTAGGGCCGGTTCCACACATTGTTCATTTCATGCATCGCGTACAAGACACGGCGGTGCACCGGCTTCAAGCCGTCGCGCACGTCCGGCAAGGCGCGGCCGACGATCACGCTCATGGCGTAATCGAGGTAGCTCTTGCGCATCTCTTCTTCGAGGGAAATCGGAATTGTTTCTTTTGCGAATTGATCCATTGGCGGGTCGACTGATCTCAGGCTGTGGTTAACTTATCTTTTACGCAATGTATACTGCATATCCGTGGCTGCTGTTGCGCTGGCGCGGGGCTGGAAGGCCGCGGCGGGTTCCAACAGTCAAGCGTGCGATTTTAGCATGCGCGCCCCACCCCGAGCGCAAAACGGCCCCGCGGGGGCTGGGCCGCGGCGCGATGCGGGGGAGCATCGATAGTGCAATGCAACAATTTAATCGGTGGGCGACTGCTCAAAAAACAGGCAAATGGGGCAAATATTGTCAATAAATTGTAATAATTGGACAATCGCGTTGCACAAAAACAACGAGAAGTCTAAAATCGCCGGAACTTTGATTTAACCACCGACGTGTGGCATTCAAGCCTGTGGCAAAATGAATGAGAAGTTAATTGCTAGTTTCGCAATCTGGAAACAGCGTTGCTAACCTGCATGTTAATATTGCGCCACGCAGGTCCAGTCGCGCAGTGTAATTCTGCGGATATCACCCCCGAAAGGAAATAAGAATGAATAAATTTGTATCGTTGTTTTTCGCTGCATCCGCAGTGATCGCTGGCTCGGCCTCGGCTCAGACGCCTACGCCTACCTCGCCGCCGTTCGCGCCGGTCACCACCGACATCCAAGCGTCGAAGCCTAACAGCGCCTACGTGCAAGATGCCCGTGGCGTGATCGCCCGCGATCCATTCGGTCTGTGCTGGCGCACTGGCTACTGGACCCCGGCTGACGCCGTTCCAGGTTGCGACATTCCCCTGTGCGTAGCACCGGAAACCCTGCAAGACGGCAAATGCGTGGCACCGTCGGCGCCGGTCATCGCACCGCCGCCAACCCCGGGACAAGCGCCAGTGGCAGTTCCGCCAGCCGCGCCGACGTCGACAAAAGTCAGCTTCGCCGCCGACGCTTTCTTTGATTTCGACAAAGCCGTCCTGAAACCGGCCGGTAAATCGAAACTGGACGAAATGACCTCGAAACTGGGCGGCATCAATCTGGAAGTCATCATCGCCGTCGGCCATACCGACTCCGTTGGTACCGATGCCTACAACCAGAAACTGTCGATCCGTCGCGCCGAAGCCGTCAAGGCTTACCTGGTGTCGAAAGGCATTGAAACCAACCGCGTCTACACCGAAGGCAAAGGCGAAAAACAACCAGTTGCTGACAACAAAACAGCCGCTGGTCGCGCCAAAAACCGTCGCGTCGAAATCGAAGTCGTCGGTACCCGCAAGTAATATTTGCTGGCAAGCCCGACGTTTGCTTCGTGCGAACGCCAAAAACCCCGCCACGGCGGGGTTTTTTTTCGCCCGGCGCGCCCGGGCGGCGCCCGAGTCGCGCTTTTTTGCGCTTATTTTGCGGCGCCCTCCTTGGGAAACGGGCAAATAGCCGTTATCATTCCCCCATGAACGCCGACCCTTTAGAAATCCAAAAATTCAGTGAGCTGGCCCATCGCTGGTGGGATCCCACGTCCGAGTTTCGTCCCTTGCACGAAATCAACCCCTTGCGCCTGGAATGGATCAACGCGCGCGCGCCGCTGGCCGGGCGCAGCGTGCTCGACATCGGTTGCGGCGGCGGCATCCTGACCGAAGCCATGGCCAGGAAAGGGGCGCGGGTGACCGGCATCGACCTGTCCGAGAAAGCCTTGAAAGTGGCCGACCTGCACAGCCTGGAATCGGGCGCGCAAGTGCGCTACCTGCTGATCGCGGCCGAAGCGATGGCCGGGCAAGAGGCGGGCCAGTACGACATCGTGACCTGCATGGAAATGCTGGAACACGTGCCGGACCCGGCCGCCATCGTGAAAGCCTGCGCCACCCTCGTCAAGCCGGGCGGCCACGTCTTTTTCTCGACCCTGAACCGCAATCCGAAAGCCTATCTGTACGCCATTCTGGGTGCGGAATACCTGTTGCGCATGCTGCCCAAGGGCACCCACGACTACGACAAATTCATCACCCCGGCCGAACTGTCGCAATACGCGCGCAACGCGGGACTGGACGTGGACGGTTTCAAAGGCATGGCTTACAACCCCGTGAGCAAGATGTACTCGCTCGGCTCGGACACCAGCGTCAACTACCTGGTGGCTTGCAGCCGCCCCCTGTGAAAGCCGGCGGCCGCGGCCGCCCTTCCCCACTTTATCCCGACGACCAGCCATGACGACATCCCTGCCAGCGCCGCGCGCCATCCTGTTCGACCTCGACGGCACCCTGGCCGACACCGCGCCCGACCTGGCCGCCGCCATCAACCTGCTGCGCGCCGCGCGCGGCCTGGAAGCGACGCCCTATCCGGTGCTGCGCCCGACGGCCTCGGCCGGCGCCCGGGGCATGATAGGCGCGTCGTTCGGCCTGAGCCCGGACGACGCCGGCTTTGGCGAGTTGCGCGACGCCTTCCTCGACAACTATGAAGCGGCGCTGGCCGTGCACAGCAGCCTGTTCGACGGCGTGCCTGGCATGCTGGACGGCCTGGTCGAACTGGGCCTGGGCTGGGGCGTCGTCACCAACAAGGCGGCCCGCTTCACCGACCCTTTGATCAGCCAGATCGGCCTGGCGGCGGCCGGTTGCGTGATTTCCGGCGACACCATGGCGCACGCCAAGCCGCACCCGGCGCCGCTGCTGGAAGCGGCGCGCCGGCTCGGCCTGGCGCCCGAGCACTGCTGGTACGTGGGTGACGATTTGCGCGACATCCAGGCGGGCCGGGCCGCCGGCATGCGCACCATCGCCTGCGCCTGGGGATACTGCGGCCCGGTCGAGCCGCTGGGCTGGGGCGCCGACTACCTGCTGGAATCGCCGCAAGCGCTGCTGGAAGTGGTGCGCGGCGTGGTGCGCGAAGCCGGGCGCGCCAGCCTGGCGGCCTGAGGGCTTGAGAGCCTAAGAAGCTTTCGTCCAAGCGCGCTCATCACGCCAAAAAGTCTCGCCATAGCCCAAGCTATGGCTGTGCTTTGCGCCTTGATCGGCCACCTTCTGGCACGCTGCTCACACACGTCCGAAAAACTCTCAGCCTCTGAGGGCGCGCCGCGTCAAGGCGGCGCAAACAAGAACAGCACGCGGCGGGAAATTGCGTTAGAATGGAGATTCTGTGGGGACGACCAGGTTTCGACGTGGGTTGCAAAGCAGCGCAGGGCATACCGAGGGCAGGCTACCTCGTAAATACAACCTGAAAAAACTTAACTGCAAACGATAACTCGTACGCACTAGCAGCTTAATTGCTGTTAGCTCTACAACACTTCTTCCCTGGGGTGGGCCGTCAAAAGCTGTAGAGTCATTTACAGGGAATCGTGTTCTGTCGGGTCACTTGGCATAACATTAAATAATAGGTGGCTCGCCTGTCCGCAGCGTGCGCGTCCGCGTCGTACGGGTTAAATTAAATGGCAGCGCTAAGTATGTAGAACTGTCTGTAGAGTGCTTGCGGACGCGGGTTCGATTCCCGCCGTCTCCACCACTGAATTCTTTGGAATCAAGTAGTTTGCAAGACGAAGGCTGTCATTATTTGGGTTGTTTTTGGGCTGTTTTAGCCTGGGAATGACAACAAAATGACAGCCTTTTTTCTATAAAAAATCGCTCGTGCGCTCATCCATGCGATGCGACGTCAGTGCGCTTATTGACTCTTTAAACTCATGTCATGAAGACATTGCAAGCGCAGCATTGCCTAGCACCATCCAACAAGCCAAAATTCTTTCGCCCACTCGAAATACAAAGCTAACATCAGCATTATTGGATGACTGTCCTAGGTCAGTGAGATACAATCAACTGACCACATTAACGTCTCATAGATTGGCCGAGAGCTATGAAGGCGAGGATTTATCCCTTTTCTAAATTTTACCTGGTCAAGAACGCAACAGGAATTTTGTACGCTATGGCGAAATCAAAGGATATTAAAATGAAAATTGATGCAGTAGATTTATTCTGCGGCGCCGGCGGTTTATCTTATGGCTTAGAGAAAGCAGGAATTACAGTACGTGCCGGAATTGATCTAGATCCTCACTGCGAATATCCATACGAGAATAACATTAAAGGCGCAAAATTTCTGCTTAAGGATGTAACTGCCATATCAGGAAAAACCATTTCCAAACTGTATCGACCAACATCATTCAAACTTTTAGCTGGTTGCGCCCCATGCCAACCATTTTCCACATTAAGAAATGGAACAAATCGTCAAAAAAGTGATAAATGGCCACTTTTAGACGAATTTTCTAGAATAGTGCGAGATTCGAATCCTGATACTATCACGATGGAAAATGTTCCTGTTCTGAAATCGCAAAGCATATTTTTGGATTTTGTTAGTTCACTGAAAACCAATGGCTATTACGTCAGTTACAAGGTTATAGACGCTGCTGACTACGGTGTCCCACAGCGCCGCCGTCGACTAGTATTGCTAGCATCTCGGCATGGACCGATTAGGTTGCTTTCTCCAGAAGAGATTGGGGCTACAAAAAAGACAGTACGTGATGCAATCGGCAATCTTGCTTCACTGGAAGCAGGGCAAGTAAATGATTCCGACATACTCCATAAAGCACGGGCACTTACAGACATTAATCTAAAGCGTATAAAAGCATCAAAACCAGGTGGAACATGGGTTGACTGGCCTGAAAATTTAAAACTTGAATGTCATAAAAAAGAAAAAGGTTCAAGCTTTAAAAGTGTTTATGGTCGCCTGGAGTGGGACAAACCATCAGGTACAATAACAACACAGGCAACCAATTTTGGAACCGGCCGTTTTGGGCATCCCTCGCAAAATAGAGGGTTATCGATAAGGGAAATGGCAATACTTCAATCATTCCCAATAGATTATAAATTTGTGGAGCCTGGTAGCGTTACGGAATTTACTTCAGTTTGTCGATTAATTGGCAATGCTGTGCCTGTTGAATTAGGATACGCAGTCGGACTGTCGATAAGTCATCATCTACACAACTTGGATAAAAAATGACAAATAAACATCACTTTAAATTTGACGTTGATGTTAA
>DMYQ01000029.1 GCA_003482555.1 Janthinobacterium sp.
CATACAAAACGGCATAGAGCCCGCACGATACGGTGTCGCCATTCCTGGAAATTTTTACTCTTATGGAATAATGGATCGATAAGCCGGATGTCGAATTACTTACTTTTTGGCAATAGAATAATAGTTATTTTGGTAATATTATTTAATGAAAGAATTTATGGAATGGCTACATCACATTTTCAGCAAGGCGCCTGAAATCGCCCTGTTTTTATCCCTGGGTCTGGGCTATTACGTCGGCAAATTCAAGCTGGGCAGCTTTCAGTTGGGCGGCGTGGCCGGCTCCCTGCTGGTGGCGGTCATCGTCAGCCAGGTCGGCGTGCATGTCGATCCCGGCGTCAAGAGCGTCTTGTTCGCCCTGTTCATCTATGCCGTCGGCTATGAAAGCGGGCCGCAATTCTTCAATTCCCTGGGCCGCCAGTCGCTCAAGGAAATCGCCCTCGCCGCCGTGCTGGCGCTGAGCGGCCTGGCCACCGTCGTCGTGATGGCCAAGCTGTTCGCGCTCGACAAGGGCCTGGCGGCCGGCATCGCCGCCGGCGGCCTGACCCAGTCGGCCATCATCGGCACGGCCGGCGACGCGATCGCCAAACTGGGCCTGGCGGCCGACGAGATCAAGCGCCTGCAGGGCAATGTGGCGATCGGCTACGCCGTCACCTATGTGTTCGGCTCCTTCGGCGCCATCATCGTTTGCGTCAACATTTTGCCGAGACTGTTCGGGCGCGGCATCCGCGACGACGCGCTCAAGGCGGAAGCCGGCTTGCAATCGGGCGTGCCGGTGTTCGGCCCGGGTCAAACGCCGGCCACGGCCGAACTGGTGGGACGCCTGTATCAGCTGGAACGGGGCGGGGTCGCGCTTCAAGCGTTGGAAGACGAGCACGCCACCATCACGATCGAACGGGTCAAGCGGGGCGAGCAGATCATCGAGGTCAGCCCGCAACTGTTGCTGCAAGCGGGAGATATCGTGCTCGCCGTGGGACGGCGCGAGGCGGTGCTGGCCACGGCCGCCCACCTGGGCCGCGAAATGTACGCGGTCGAGGGCATGGAGTTGACCATGCAGCGCCGCGACTTGATGCTGAGTAATCGCGCATTCCACAACCAGAGCGTGGCGCAGATCCGCGCGGCCACCCTGGGCGGCGTGCGGCACGGCGTGTTCGTGCTGCAAATTTCCCGCATGGGGCGGCCCGTGCCCATGCTGCCCGACAGCGTGGTCCAGCTGGGCGACGTGGTCACCGTGTATGGTGCCGAGCAAGACGTCAAGCGTGTCGCGGCCCTGGTCGGCTACATCATCGTCGACACCGACAAGACCGATTTCGTGTATCTGGGCGCCGGCCTTGTTGTGGGTTTGCTGGTCGGTTTACTGACGGCCAAGATCGGATCGATTCCCCTGACGCTGGGCAGCGGCGGCGGCGCCTTGCTGTCGGGTCTGCTGTTCGGCTGGTATCGGGGCAAGCGACAGTCCTTCGGCGCCATGCCCGGCCCGGCCGTGCAAATCCTGAAAGACCTGGGACTGGCCGGCTTCGTCGTCGTGGTCGGCCTGTCGTCCGGGCTGCAGGCGGTGCAAACCATCCGCGCCCAGGGCTTGACGATTTTCGGCATCGGCATCGTGGTCACCATCCTGCCTTTGATATTGACCATGCTGATCGGGCGCTATGTGCTGCGCTACGATAACGCGGCCATCTTCGCCGGCGCGCTGAGCGGTTCGCGCAGCGCCAATCCCGCCTTCGGCGAAGTGCTCAATATCGCCGGCAACACGATTCCCACCGTGCCTTTCGCCATCACCTATGCGCTGGCGAACGTCTTCTTGACCCTGCTCGGGCCGCTGATCGTCGCCCTCGTCTGATCGCCGTATCGCCTAACGATGCCCGCAGGCGCGGCGACCGCCGCGCCCAACCTTATTCAGGAATATCATGGACTTTAGCAAGCCCGAAAAACTGGCTTCCCTCAGCCCCTTCGAATTGAAAGACGCGCTGATGCAAACGGCCGGCAAGCACGCCGAGCGCAGCATGCTCAACGCCGGCCGCGGCAACCCGAACTTCCTGGCGACGACGCCGCGCCACGGTTTCTTTCAGCTGGGCCTGTTCGCGATGGCCGAGTCCGAGCAATCCTACCGCTACATGGAAGACATAGGCGGCTTTCCGCGCCGCGCCGGCATCGAAGCCCGCTTCGAGATCTTCACCAAGGCCAACGCCGGCGTGGCCGGCATCCACTTCATCGAAGCGGCCGTGTCCTATGTGCGCGACCAGCTGGGCCTGTCGGCCGGCGACTTCCTGTATGAAATGTGCGAAGCCATCCTGGGCTGCAATTACCCGGTGCCGGACCGCATGTTGCGCTTGAGCGAGCACATCGTGGCCCAGTATGTGCATAAGGAAATGATCGGCACCCATCCCTTCGTCGGCAAGTTCGACATGTACGCGGTCGAGGGCGGCACGGCGGCGATGACCTATCTGTTTAACAGCTTGCGCGAAAACCATTTGATCGAAGCCGGCGACACGATCGCGCTGGGCATGCCGATCTTCACCCCGTATATCGAAATTCCCAAGCTCAACGATTATCAGTTGCTGGAAATATTCATCGACGCCTCGGCCGAAAACAATTGGCAGTACACCAAGGCTGAACTGGACAAGCTGCTCGACCCCAAGGTCAAGGCCTTTTTCCTCGTCAATCCGAGCAATCCGCCCTCCGTCAAGATCAACCAGGAAACCCTGGAATACATCGCCGCCATCGTCAAGAAACGCCCCGACTTGATCATCTTGACGGACGACGTCTACGCCACCTTCGCCGACAATTTCGTTTCCCTGTTCGCGCTGTGCCCGCACAACACCATCCTCGTGTATTCCTTCTCGAAATACTTCGGCGCGACGGGCTGGCGCATGGGTGTCATCGCCACCCACGAGCACAACATCATCGATGAAAAAATCGCCAAGCTGCCGGAACATCAGCGCCTGGAACTGGACGCGCGCTATTGCTCGATCACGACCGAGCCCCGGGCCTTGAAATTCATCGACCGCCTGGTGGCCGACAGCCGCACCGTGGCGCTCAACCATACGGCCGGGGTGTCGACGCCGGTGCAGGCGCAGATGACCCTGTTCGCCCTGTTTTCCCTGATGGACGAGCCGCAAAAATACAAGCAATCGATGAAGCGCATCGTGCTGCGCCGCAAGGAAGCGCTGTACCGCGAACTGGGCCTGCCCATGCCGTACGACGCCAATTCGGTGCGTTACTATCATTTGCTGGACATGGAAACCCTGGCCGCGCAAATGTACGATGCCGACTTCGCCCAGTGGCTGGTGCAACAGTTGAAACCGAACGAGGCCCTGTTCCGCCTGGCCGACGAAACCGGCGTGATCCTCTTGCCGGGACGCGGTTTCGGCACCCCGCACGCTTCGGCCCGGGTCTCGCTGGCCAATCTGAACGAGTACGACTACGCCAACATCGGCCGTTCGCTGCGCCAGTTGGCGGCCGAATACCACGACCTGTATCTGGCCGGACGGGCCAGCGTGGTGCCGATCACCGACGCGCCCGAGTAAGCGCGGCGCGGCCGGGTGTACAAGGTGTACAGAGTGTACA
>DMYQ01000088.1:0-225 GCA_003482555.1 Janthinobacterium sp.
CATGGCCCGTCACTGGTTGCAGCAGGGCGCGCGGCGCCTGCACCTGGTCGATTTGAACGGCGCCTTCGCCGGCAAGCCGAAGAACGAGGGCGCCGTCAAGGCCATCCTGAAGGCGGTGCAAGAGTTCGCGCTGGAAAACGGCATCGATGAAATCCCCGTGCAACTGGGCGGCGGCATCCGCGACCTCGACACCATCGAGCGCTACCTGGACGCAGGCATCAGTTA
>DMYQ01000088.1:374-1281 GCA_003482555.1 Janthinobacterium sp.
GCCACCGATGGCTGGAGCAAGATGTCGGGGCACGAAGTGATCGACCTGGCGCAAAAGTTCGAAGCCTACGGCGTCGAATCCATCATCTACACGGACATCGGCCGCGACGGCATGATGGGCGGCATCAACATTGAAGCGACCGTGCGCCTGGCGCAAGCCGTCAAGGTGCCCATCATCGCTTCCGGCGGCCTGCACAATCTGGGCGACGTGGAAGCCTTGTGCGCCGTGCAGGACGAGGGCATCGAGGGCGTCATCTGCGGCCGTTCCATCTACGAGGGTACGATCGACCTGGCGTCGGCGCAATTGCGGGCCGACGAACTGAGCGACGCCGACTAAGCAGCTTTCCCCGGGCGCCCGCGGGCCCCGGTTTTATGGGTCCTATCATGCTTGCTAAACGAATCATTCCCTGCCTGGACGTGACCAATGGGCGCGTCGTCAAGGGCGTCAATTTCACCGAGTTGCGCGACGCCGGCGATCCGGTCGAGATCGCCCGCCGCTACGACGAGCAGGGCGCCGACGAAATCACCTTTCTCGACATTACCGCCTCGAGCGACAAGCGCGACCTGATCTTGCACATCATCGAGGCGGTGGCCGCGCAAGTGTTCATCCCGCTGACGGTGGGCGGCGGCGTGCGCGTGGTGGCCGACGTGCGGCGCCTGCTCAACGCCGGCGCCGACAAGGTCAGCATCAACACCTCGGCCGTGACGAATCCGCAACTGGTGTTCGAAGCTTCGCAAAAGCACGGCTCGCAGTGCATCGTGGTGGCGATCGACGCCAAGCAGACGGCGCCCGGCAAATGGGAAGTGTTCACGCACGGCGGGCGCAACGCCACCGGCCTGGACGCCGTCGAATGGGCTTGCAAGATGGAAAGCCTGGGCGCCGGTGAGATTTTGCTCACCAGCATGGA
>DMYQ01000088.1:1449-2258 GCA_003482555.1 Janthinobacterium sp.
GGCGTGGGCGGCTTGCAAGACCTGGCCGATGGGATCAAGATAGGCAAGGCGGACGCGGTTTTGGCGGCCAGTATTTTCCATTACGGCCAGCACACCGTGCAGGAAGCCAAGCGTTTCATGGCGCAACAGGGTATTCCCATGCGCCTGGTATAAGGACTCATATTTACGAGCCCCAAGTTGAATGGAATAGAGAATGTCAAACGGAACGACAAGCGCAAGCAATGCAAAATGGCTGAAAAAGGTCAAATGGGATGAACACGGCCTGGTGCCCGTGATCGCGCAGGAAGCGGGCAGCAATGACGTGCTGATGTTCGCCTGGATGAACCGCGACGCGCTGGCGCGCACGGTCGAACTGGGCGAAGCCGTGTACTGGAGCCGCTCGCGCAAGAAGCTGTGGCACAAGGGCGAGGAATCGGGCCACACGCAAAAGGTGCTGGAAATGCGCCTCGACTGCGACGAAGACGTGGTGCTCTTGAAAATCGAGCAAACCGGCGGCATCGCCTGCCACACGGGCCGGCATTCCTGTTTCTTCCAGAAATTCGACGGCGACGAAAAGACCGGCGAATGGCTGGTCGCCGAGCCGGTCTTGCAAGATCCCGCAACGATTTACCCGAAAGCGACTCCATGAGCGACACCCTGAACCGTCTGGCCCAGATCATCGAGTCGCGCAAGCTGGCCAATGGCGGCGACCCGGACAAGTCCTATGTGGCGCGCCTGTTCGCCAAGGGCGACGATGCGATCCTGAAAAAGATCGGCGAAGAAGCGACTGAAACGGTGATGGCGGCGAAAGACGCGCGCCACGACGGCGA
>DMYQ01000088.1:2329-28052 GCA_003482555.1 Janthinobacterium sp.
CAGCAAGTGCTCGACGAGCTGGCCCGGCGCGAAGGCATTTCCGGCATCGAAGAAAAGGCGGCGCGCAAGGATGTGCTGCGCGACGCCGACGAAGCACAAGCAAGCTGATCCGGAGCCCCAGTGGAAAACTGTATTTTTTGCAAGATCGCCGCCAAGAAAATTCCTTCGACCATCGTCTATGAAGACGATGACTTGCTGGCGTTCAAGGATATCAACCCGGCCGCGCCCGTGCACTTGCTGGTGATACCGAAGCGCCACGTGGCCACCCTGTCGGATTGCGACGCCAGCCACGCGCCGCTGCTGGGCAAGATGCTGAGCCTGGTGCCCCGGCTGGCGGCCGAATTCGGCTGCGCCGTGTCCTATGCCGAAGACGGCAGCCCCAGCGGCGGCTACAAGACCCTGATCAACAGCGGTCCGGACGGCGGCCAGGAGGTTTACCACTTGCATTTGCACATGTATGGCGGAGCGCGCCCCTGGCGTTCCCAGCACTGAAAGACCTAGTCATCATGACAGGCACATGACGGGCGCGCATCGCGTATACTGTCTATACTGGTTTTGTGCGATTTCGGGCTTTTCTGCCCGGCAAGGAGAAGATGATGGGTTCAATGAGTATTTGGCACTGGCTGATCGTGCTGGTGGTGGTGATGTTGGTGTTCGGCACCAAGAAAATCGGTAACATGGGCGCCGACATCGGCAAGGCCGTGAAGGGTTTCAAGGACGGCGTCAAGGGCGAGGACGAGAAGCCGGCGCAAAACGCGGCACCTTCGCAAGTGGCCGACAAGAGCACCATCGACGTCGAAGCGAAAGAGAAAAGCAAGTTCTGATGACGGTGCGGGGTTCGCCCCCGCCGCCATCCGGATTTGATATCCTATGATCGATCTCGGTCTCTCCAAACTCGCCATCATCGGCGTCGTCGCACTGATCGTCATCGGCCCTGAAAAGTTGCCGAAAGTGGCGCGCATGGCCGGTTCCCTGTATGGTCGGGCGCAGCGTTACCTGAACGACGTGAAGGCCGAGGTCAGCCGCGAGATCGAACTCGACGAACTGAAGAACCTGCACAAGGAAGTGCAAGAGGCGGCGCAGTCGATCAAGTCCAGCGTCGAGAATTCGATCGCGGAAAACCTGGCCGAGGTGGAAGGTTCGTGGCGCGACCACGTGCCCCTGAACGTGGCCACGGTGGACGATGTGGCGCGCAAGGCGCGCGAGTTCCGCCGCAAGAAGCTGCTGCGCAGTTCCGCTCTTCCCGTCTGGTACAAGCAGCGTCACGGCGGCAAGATGCATGTGATCTCCGGCGCGGCGCGTGTCGCCAAATTCCGTCCAGGCGCCAAATCCCATGCATCGTTTTATTAAATGACCAGCAAAGCCCCCGTCGAAGAGACCTTTATTTCCCATTTGATCGAATTGCGCGACCGCCTGGTCAAGTCTTCGATCGGCATCGCCCTGGTGACGGCCTTCCTGATGTTCTGGCCCGGCCCCTCGCACATTTACGATTTCATCGCCCGGCCCATGATCGCCGCCTTGCCGGCCGGCTCGAAGATGATCGCCACCGGCGTCATCTCGCCCTTCCTGGTGCCGATGAAGGTGACCCTGGTGATCGCCTTCATCCTGGCCCTGCCCTGGGTGCTGTACCAATTGTGGGCTTTCATCGCGCCCGGCCTGTACACGCATGAAAAGCGGCTCGTCGCGCCGCTGGTGATTTCCTCGTCGGTGCTGTTCATGGCCGGCGTGGCCTTCTGTTATTTCTTCGTCTTCGGCCGGGTCTTCAAGTTCATCAACGAATTTTCGCCGAGCTCGATCGCCGTCACGCCCGATATCGAGAATTACCTCGATTTCGTCATGTCGATGTGCCTGGCCTTCGGCGCCACCTTCGAAGTACCGGTGGTGGTGGTGATCCTGGTGCGCATGGGCCTGGTCAGCGTGGACAAGCTCAAGGAAGTGCGGCGCTACGTCATCGTGGGCGCCTTCGTCGTGGCCGCCATCGTCACGCCGCCGGACGTGGTCAGCCAATTGTCGCTGGCGTTGCCGATGTGCCTGCTGTTCGAGCTGGGCCTGCTGGTCGCGCCCGTGTTCGTGCGCGTCACCCAGGCGCCGGAAGAGCTGTCTTGAGGGCGCGCGGGGCCGCTTAATTGGTTTTCAGGGTGCCGCCGTTGCCCAGGCCGCCTTCCACGGATTGCGCCTGGTAGTTGCGCACGGCAATCACCAACTGGTTGTAGGAATCCATGAAGGAGGCCGCCAGCACCTTGCCTTGCGGTGTCTTGCTGAAACCGCCGCCGCCGGCGAAGCCGCCGTCGAAAAATCCCGCCATCACGCCGTAATCCCAGTTCTTGGCGCTGCCTTCCGCGGCCGCCAGTTGGATGCCGGAACGGTTATCGGTCAGCAAGAGCATGGTCGATGCTTCGTTTGACTTCATCGAGCCGCCGATCAGGGAGCCCACCGATCCCAGCAGTCCGCCCACGGCGGCCCCGACCCCGCCCGTGCCGCGCGAACTGAAGGTCACCGACGGCGTGGCCGTGTAGTCGGCTGCCACCATCTGCCCCTTGCCGATGTTGCTGGTCTTGCGCAAGTCGCCATTTCGCATCAGCGCCCGCTCGCCCTGCATGTTCTGGAAGGCCCGGCCCCGCTCGACGACGACGAAACAGTTCGATTGCTGGATGATCATGCGCAGCAGAGGCACCGTGCTCTGGACGTGGTATTCCTGGGTGAACTGGTACATCCACGGCTGGTTGGCGTCTTCCACGATGGTCATGGTGCCCAGGGTCTTGCTGCAATGCTCGAGTTGCGCATTGGCGCCGTGGGCGTTGGCGCCCCCGGCCGAGCCGGTGGCCACGGTTTTCGCGCCGGGATCACCCATTTGCATGGGGCCGGCGCAACCGGCCAGCGCCACGACGCACAAACTCATCGGCAATGACATCTTCATCTCTCATCCTTTCGGGTCAGCAGTGAGAGCGTGCTTATGCCCGCCAAATGGCCGGGAACGCTCTGGAAGAGTCATCGTAGCGCCGGGCAGGCGGCGGCCTTTGAGTGGGCGCAAGTAATCCTTGCGCCTTCCTGCTATTGCATCAAGTCCTTGATGACGCGCACCGGCGCGCTGCCGTAGCTGAGGAATTGTTCGTGGAAATCCTTGAGCACGAATTTGGCGCCCAGGGCTTGCTTGCGCTGCTCGCGCAATTCCATGATTTCGCTGTAACCGCTGAAGTAACTGCTCAGTTGCACCGAAGTCAGTTGCACGCGGTGCCATTTTTCTGTTGCCTCGCGCTGGGTCTGGAAGGCTTGCTTGGTGAGCAGGTCGAGGGCTTGTTCCTCTGTCATGCCGAGCACGTGGACGCTGTAGTCGAGGATGGTGTTGGTGACGCTGCGCAAATTCCACTTGGAATACATCAACCACATTTCCGGCTCATTGTTGCCATAACCCGATTCCAGCATCATGCGTTCGCCGTACACGGCCCAGCCCTCGATCATGGCGCCGTTGCCGAACAGCGATTTGATGATGGAGGGCGATTTGTTGGCGTGTATCAGTTGCGTGTAGTGGCCGGGTATGGCTTCGTGGATGTTGAGGATCTGTAAAATCCAGCGATTGTATTCGCGCAGGCTGCTCTCGGCCTGCTCCGCCGTTTCGCCATCGAGCGGCGTGACGTTGTAGTAGGTGCGGTCTTGCGGACGGTAAGGGCCGGGCGCTTCGATGCCGGCGCCGGCCACGCCGCGCTCGTAGAGCGGCGTTTCGCGCACGATCAGGGGTTTTTTCGCATCCATGGTGAGCAGATTGTGGCTGGTCACCCATTCTTGCAAGAGCGGAATCTGGCGCCGGATTTCCGGCACGAAATCGGCGCGCGCCACGTGGTCGCTCGACAGTTTATCGATCACCATGCCGATTTTTTCATTGCGGTCGGCGGGCTTGGCGGCCGCGCCCATGGTCTTGCTCCACAATTCATCGGACAGGGTGTTCATGCCGACCAGCAATTGCTCGCGCGCCAGCAGCGCCTTTTGATAAAGTTGCTCGGCGCTGCCGCCGGCCTGGATATCGTAGGCGAATTTCTGTTCATACAGATCCTTGCCGATGCGGAAGGAGCGTCCGCCGCCCGCCGCCATCGACTTGTCGAGTTCGCCAAGCCAGGCCAGGTAAGCGTCCACGGCGGCGTGAGCGGCGGCTATGCGCTGGGTGTAGAGCCGCTTTTCGGTCGGGCTCAGGATGGACGCCTGGGCCACGCGGTCCAGGTCGGCCAGTACCGTTTGCACACCGGCGCCCTGAGCTATCGCCAACTGGGTATGCTCGCGGGTCGGATTGGCGATGCTCTCGCGCGCCGCCGTGTAATAGGCGGGCACGGCGGCGATGCGCTTGAGCAGGGTGCGCAGGCGCTGCGGCTGGGCCGCATATTCCGTGTTCAGGATGAGGTCGATGGAACCGGCGATATTGTAGTTGGATGGATTCCATTCGAATTCGCGGAAAGTGGTCAGATACCAGCGATCCGAGTTCAGCTTGTTGTTCAGCAACGCCAGGTCGGTGGCTTGCTTGCTCGATAGCTGGCGAGCGTCGATCTTGGCGAAGCGCGCCAGCCAATCGTCGATGAAGGCCAGTTGCCGCGCGCGGCTGGCCTGGTCGGGGATGGTGAGGATGGCGGCGCCGTCGAACTTGCCGGCGGCGACGGCGCTGTCCGGGTCGATGCGCCAGAGGGCGTTGAGGAACTGGCCGCTCAAGGCGTCGAGCGCCTTGTCCTGGCGCCGTTCCGAGGACACTGGCGCCAGCGCCGCGGCCTTGACCGGGGCCGCTCTGCCGGCTTTGGCGTGCGAAGTTTTCTTGGCGGCGCAGGCGGGCGCCAGTGCGACGGCCATCAATATTGCGCCCAGCGCTATTTTGTTTTTCATTATGGTCTCTCGAATGTGCGGCGGCGTTGTGCGCCGTGCCAATGGCAAGCGCGCAAGATTATCATCAAATGGACGCCCCGGGAACGTCAGTTACATTGCGGTACAAGCGCGGTACAAGCGGGAAACCGTGGCGGCGCGCCGGCAGGCAAGGCGCACGGCGCTCGTGGCGTCAGACGATGCCGTGGCTGCGTATCATTTCTTGCTGGCGGGTATTGAGCGCGATGACGGCATCCTTGCCGCGCGCCATGCTGGTGAGGACGATCTCGCTCGACTTGGTGAAGCGGTGGCCGACCCGTATCGTGTAAGACTTGAATAACCAGCTGAAAAAATCCGGCACGAAAGTCGCTTCATCCATGTCGCGCCATTTGACGCCGCTGATGCCCTTGCTCCAGGGCAGGATTCCGACGCTGAGCCAGACGCCGACTTCGTCGTAGTACAACTGGTGGCTGCGGATCAGCAGCACGCGGTAGCCGACGATCAGCGTCGATGCCACCATCACGCAGGCGGCGGCCAGTTTATTCCAGTAAAAAGCCAGCGGCAGCAGGGCGCCGAACAGGATCAACGCCAGCAGCATGGTGCCGACGTAGGCGGTCCAGGATTTCCCGCACAGCAGGGTGGCGCCGGAACCGATGGTGATTGCATTGTCTTCGCTCATGATGCCCCGCCTAATGAAAATGGAATGATTGCACGAATCGGGCCGTCCGCCTATTTTTTCAAGCCTTCCTTGAGCATGTCGAGCATGTCGCCGGCCGACATGCGGGCCACCGCGTCGCTGCCTTCAAGCAAGCTGTCGGCCAGGTCGCGCTTGTGCTGGTGCAATTCGACGATGCTTTCCTCGATGGTGTGCTTGGCCACCAGGCGGTAGATGGTGACCGGGCGCAACTGGCCCATGCGGTGGGCGCGATCCGAGGCTTGGTCTTCGACGGCCGGATTCCACCACGGATCCATGTGGATGACGTAATCGGCCGCCGTCAGGTTGATGCCCATGCCGCCCGCTTTCAGACTGATCAGGAAGACGTCGCCCTGGCCGGCCTGGAAGGCGTCGACCCGCACCTTGCGCTCCTGCATGGGGGTGGAGCCATCCAGGTATTGGTAACTGACGCCGTGCTCGTCCAGATGCCGGCGGATCAGGCTCAGGTGGTCGACGAACTGGCTGAAGACCAGCACCTTGTGGCGGTTTTCCAGCAAGCCGGCCAGCAATTGGGCGAAGGCGGCCAGCTTGCTGCTGGGCAGGCCCAGCTCCGGCGCCACCAGTTGCGGGTTGCAGCAGGCGCGCCGCAACTTCATGATTTCGGCCAGGATCTGGATCGCCTTCTTCGACGCCGGCCCTTCCACGGCGGCCAGTTTTTCCAGGGCCGCGCGGCGCAGCGATTCGTACAGCGCCGCCTCCTGGGCCGAGAGTTCCACTTCGAGCACGATTTCGGTGCGCGAAGGCAGTTCCGCCAGCACTTGTGACTTGGTTCGCCGCAAGATGAAAGGCTGGATCAGGCGCCGCAGCCGCAGGCGGGCGCCCGCTTCGGCGCGCTTGTCCTGGGCCCGCTCGATGGGACCGGCGAAGCGCAGATTGAACTGGTCCAGGGTGCCGAGCAAGCCGGGATTGATGAAGCGGAACAGGTTCCACAGCTCGCCCAGGTGGTTTTCCAGCGGCGTGCCGCTGGCGATCATGCGGAAATCCGCTTGCAGCGCCATCACCGCCTGCGAGCGCTTGGTGGCGCCATTCTTGATCGCCTGCGCTTCGTCGAGCACGACCGTGTGCCATTTGACGTCGGCGAACAGCTGGGCTTCCTGTTGCAGCAAGCCGTAGCTGGCCACCACCAGGTCGAAGGGCCCGGCCTTGGCCAGGGTTTCCTTGCGGTCGCCGGCGCCGAACAGTATCAGATTCAGGGTGGGGGCGAAGCGGGCCGTCTCGCTGAGCCAGTTCATGCACACCGAGGTGGGCGCGATCACCAGGGTCGGGCCCTGCGGCGCGCGCGACAGGATCAGGGCCAGCGCTTGCAGGGTCTTGCCCAGGCCCATGTCGTCGGCCAGGCAGGCGCCCACGCCCCAGTGCGCCAGCCGCGCCAGCCATTCGAAGCCGGCCAGTTGATAGTCGCGCAATTCGGCTTGCAGGGTGCTCGGCAGTTGCGGCGTGAAGCCGGCCTGGTCGCGCAGGCGCGCCAGATGTTCCTTCCACAGCTTGTCGGCTTTCACGCCGCCCACGTCGTTGGCCAGCTCTTCCAGCGCGAAGGACGCCAGCGGATGCACGCGCACGCCCTTGCCGTGCGCCTCGCCGTAGGCGGCCAGCTCGCTCAAGCGGCGGTGCAACTCGTCGCTGAGGGCGAGGAATTGGTTGTCGCCCAGCGCGACGAAGCGGCTTTTACTGTTTTGCATCAGTTCCAGCAGGGCGCGCAAGTCCAGCACCTTGTCTTCGGTAACTTGCAATTCGCCGCTGGCGGCAAACCAATCCTTTTCGCTCTTGATGGCGAGGCGGAATTGCGAGGATTCGATGCGCTTGCTGACGCGGAAAGATTCGCCCTCGGGCCAGGCCAGCACGATGCCGTCGGGATCGAGTTCCTGCAATTCGACCAGCAATTGCAGGCAGGTGGCGGGCTGGCCCAGCAGCCATTCGCCGTGCTCTTCCTCGGCCTCTTCCAGCACCCGGCAGCGGCCCAGCATCTGGCGCTGCGCCTCGCGCTCGCCATTCAAATTGCGGCGCGCCTGCACCGGCTTGCCGGCCACGTCGGCGAAGACGCTCTCGGCGCCGCTGCCGGGCGCGTAATAGGCGCCGCTGCCGGGCAGGGGACGCACCAGTACTTGCATCTTCAAACCTTGCTGGTAGGGCAGCAAATGCAGGTGCAGGCGCGGGTCGGCGTCGATCTGCTCGACGTTGTCGGCGCCGCCGCCGATGTCGGACTGCACCGTGACCAGCGAAGAAATGGCGCCTATCGCTTGCAGCACTTGCTTTTCCGCGTGCAGGGGCACGGCCAGGCCGGCGCCGACGATGGCGGCGATGCGCCTGTGCTCGTCGAGGATGGTGATCACGCGCAGGCGGGTCGGGGTTTCCTTCACCACGACGACGGCGGCGCCATTGTCGGGCAAGGGCGGCTGCAGGGTCAGCCACAACTGGCCGCCGTTCGCCTTGATCAGCAATTCCGGCGCGCCGGCCAGCAATTCGACGCGGGTCTCGGGGGCGTCCAGCCAGAACAGCAGCGGATGGCCGGTGAGGGCGGCGGCCGCCTTGTCGGGCTCGATTTCATAGCGGGGCGCCGAGGAATAATATTGCTTGAACGGGGAGATGGCGGCCGCCGCGCGCACGTCTTGCGGCGACAGGAAATCGATCTGGGCCGCTTCTTCGTAGAGGCGCTTCAAGCCCATCGCGCGGCCCTTGCTCCAGGCGCCGCGGGCGTCGCGCTTTTGCTCGCGCGGCTCGATTGCGCCGATGCCGTGGCGCGCGTCGTAGCCGATCAGCCACACCAGGCGGGTGGCGCCGGCGCTGGCCTCGACGGCGGGCGCTTGCTGCTGCAGATTGATCAGGGCGCTGAGCTGGCGCTGCCACGCTTCCTGGCGCTCGAACCAGGGTGCCAGGTCGACGAAGCCATGCCGGGCGCGCAAGGCGGCCGCGGTTTGTTCTTGCTCGTTATCGCCCAGGTGGCCCAGCAAGCCGGCGGCCTGGGCCGCGATGAAGTGGAAGCCGGCCGCCCCGGCCTGGCGTGCCAGTTCGCGCAATTGCGGCTTGCGTTCGGCCAGTTGCGGCAGCGCCAGCCAGTAATACAGCAGGGCCTGGAACATTTGCGCCTGTAACTGGGTTTCCCAGTTGCGCGAGGGGATCACGTCGGCCAGCAGGGTGCCGGCGCGGATCTGGCGCAGCATGCTCAGTTGTTGGTAGACGAGGCTGTCGGGATGGGGCTGGGCGCGCAGGGCCAGGTCGAGGTAAGACTCGGCCAGCTTGAGCAGTTTCGGGTCGGCGCTGCGCAGCAGGGCCAGCACGTACAGGTGGCCGCCCATGCCGGCGAAGATCAGCTTGCGCTTGCCCGTTTCGCGGCGCAGCAGTTTCAGGGCCGCCTCGAAGCCGGCGATGGCCACCTCGTGTTCGCCGCGCAACTGGGCGATGACGCTACCGAAAAATTGCGCCGGCGCGCCCGTCACGCCTTCCAGCAATTGCTCGGCTTCGCGCAGGCGGCCGCAGACAATGGCGTGCTCGGCCAGCGCCAGGCGCAAGGGCGCGGCGATGCCGTCGCCGGCCAGCAAGCGCCGTTCCAGGTGGCACAGGGAAAATTCGTGCAGGGCCGGCGCCACCTCCGGGTCGCGCTGCGCGCCACCGAGCAAGATGGCGAGGATCTCGTCTTGCAGCAGCGGATGTATGCGTTCCAGCATTTCCGCCTCGAAGGGGCGGGCGCAAATATCGATCAGGGGGTGCAGTTGCGCCGCTTCGTAACAGGCCATGCAAGCGGCCAGGATGGGCACGACTTGCTGCGGCGCCTGGCCGCGCAGCAGGGCGATGCGCAGGCGCGCCACGCCCTGGCGGTAGCTGCGCAGCTCGACATAGCCGTCCCGGCCGCGGCGCACCGGGTTCAGGCTTTCGATGGCATCGCATAAGTCTTCGAAGCGCAAGGCGGCGAAGGCGGCGCGCATGGCCGGCCAGCGCAGCTGGGTGCCGCAACTGAAGCCGCGCCCCACCGTTTCGCTGATGAAGGCCAGGCGCGCCAGCCTTTGCAGGGTTTCCAGCACCAGGGCCGGCGTCGGGGCCTTGCCGTCCGCCAGAGTGAATTTGGCGCGTTGCACATGCTCGAAGACNNNNGATCTTAAGCGGGCAGGTTATCGATATGCACGGCAGCGGTGGCGCCGGGCGCCGCCAGGCCGAACACGCGCAGGTAAAAATACAGTTCCGCCTCCAGTGTGCGGGCGATGTTTTCCGCCTTGCGAAAGCCGTGGCCTTCGCCTTCCAGCGCGACATAGGCGACCGGCACGCCCCGTTCGCGCAAAGCCTCCACCATCAGCACCGACTGCTGCGGCGGCACCACCTTGTCGTCCAGGCCCTGGAAGAAAATCATCGGCTTGGACAGGCGTTGCGTGTGATTGATCGGCGAACGGGCCAGGTACAGGGGCTCGGCCTGGGCCTTTGGGGCGATCAGGTATTCATTATAGTGCGACTCGAATTTGTGCGAATCCTGATCCAGACCCTTCACATCGGAGACGCCATAATAACTGGCGCCAACCTTGAAGACCTCGTGGAAAGTAAGCGCGCACAGGGTCGTCCAGCCGCCGGCGCTGCCGCCGCGGATGATCAGGCGCTCCGGGTCGGCCAGGCCGCGCGCGACCAGGTGGCGCGCGCCGGCGATGCAATCGTCGACATCGACGAGGCCCCACTGGCCGGCCAACGCGTCGCGGTAGGCGCGGCCGAAACCGCTGCTGCCGCCGTAGTTGACGTCGAGCACGCCGAAGCCGCGGCTGGTCCAGAATTGGGTCGCCAGCTTCAGGGTATTGCTGGCCATGCTGGTCGGGCCGCCGTGACTGATGACGATCAGCGGCGCCTTGTCGGCGTCGTCGGCGCGGCAATCGGCATTGTGCGGCGGATAAAAGAAGGCGTGCGCGGTCCTGCCGTCATTGCTGGGATAGCTGACGCTTTCCGGCACCGACAGGTAGGCCGCGTCCGGCAAGTCGACGATGGAGCGCGCCAGCACTTCCAGTTCGCCGTTGGCGAAATCGATGCGCGCCAGTTCCAGCGGGATGGTCGGGCCGCCGCCCAGTAGCGCGACGAAGCCGGGGCCGATGCGCACTTCGCGGATTTCCTGGTAGGGCGTGGCAATGGCTTCCAGCTTGGCGCTGCCGCGCGGCAAGCGGGCCAGGCGGCTGACCCCGTTCTCGATATAGGTGCAGACGATCTCGCCCGCCGCGGTGAAACCGTACATGGCCACGCCGAAGGTCCAGTGCGGGCTGGCGAATTCCGCCTGCATGGGGCACAAGGCTTCGATGTCGGCATCGCGCAGGCGGTACAGATTCCACCAGCCGCTGCTGTCCGAAATGAAATGCAATACGCCCTCGGGCGACCATTCCGGCTGACAAATCGATTCCCGGGCGCCGCCGGCGATCAGGCGCGGCGTGGCCAGCGCGCCGTCGGCCAGCACTTCGGCCAGCCACAGCTCGGTGCCCTGCCACGGCATGCGCGGGTGATCCCAGCTCAGCCAGGTCAAGAAGCGGCCGTCCGGCGACAGGCGCGGCGCCGCGTAAAAGTCGTGGCCGTGGGCCAGCACCGTTTCCGCGCCGTCGAAGGCGATCGCGCACAGGGTGTTTTCCGGCTCGGCGTGGCCCTGGGCCGGGTGCAGCTCGCGCACCCCGATCAAGCGTTGGCGGGCGCCGTCGACGATAAAATCGGCGTGGCGCTGGGTGCCGGGCCGTGTCAGCGCGCGCGCTTCGGCGTCGCCGTTCTTGACGTAGATCAGGTTATCGGAAAAATTTGAAAAATACACGGTATCGCCATCGACCGCGTAAGCGCCGCCCCCGTATTCGTGGACGCGGGTGCGCACGTTCAGGGGCGCCGGCGTCAGCTCGGCAATGGCGGAGCAGCGCTGGCGCAGCAAGGTATTGCGGCCGCCTTCGCTGGCGCGCCCGGCCAGCCACAGGATATCGCCGCCATCGGCCCCGCCCAGCGCCAACTGCGTCAAGGGCGAAGCGCCGGCCGCCACCATGGCGGCGCTGATGGGCGAAGGCCAAACGCCGCGGGCGGCGATCGTGCTGGAAGAGGCTGATGTCATGCTGACTCCGTAAAGTGAAAAAGGAAGGCGCCGCGGCGCCGGCGGCCTTCATCATAAACGCAGAGACATGAAAGCGGGCGCGCCAGCCACAAAAACTTGCAACCTTTGCACTATAGAATCTTTGGGGTCAATCTTTGGGGTCAGGTCTCGCATTGTCGGTTTTGTTGCCGCCGGTATATTTCAGGCGGGTAAAGCCGCGGCCGCGGCCGGTATCGGCGCCGCCCGCGGGCGCATGAATGGGTGGGGCAGCGGCCATAGGGTGCGATAATAGCTGTTTTCTTCCAGCTATCGATTGCCCTCCATGCCACAATTCGCCCCGCTCCAGAATGACACTTTCTTGCGCGCGCTGCTGCGCCAGCCCACCGATTACACGCCCGTGTGGCTGATGCGGCAAGCGGGGCGATACCTGCCGGAGTACCGCGCCACGCGCGAACGGGCCGGTTCCTTCCTGGGCCTGGCCAAGAATCCCGATTACGCCACCGAAGTGACCCTGCAACCGATCGACCGTTTTCCGCTCGACGCGGCGATCCTGTTTTCAGACATCTTGACGGTGCCCGACGCGATGGGCCTGGGCCTGTATTTCGTCGACGGCGAAGGGCCGAAGTTCGAGCGCCCCCTGCGCACCGAGCAAGACGTGCTGGCCTTGCGCGCGCCCGAACTCGATACGCTCGACTATGTCTTCAAGGCGGTCACGCAAATTCGCACGGAATTGAACGGCCGCGTGCCGCTGATCGGTTTTTCCGGCAGCCCGTGGACCCTGGCTTGCTATATGGTGGAGGGCGGCGGCTCGAAAGAGTTCCACACCATCAAAAAGATGTTGTACAACCGTCCCGACCTGATGCACCACATCCTGGCCACGAATGCGACTGCCGTGGCGCAATACCTGAACGCGCAAATCGACGCTGGCGCGCAAGCGGTGATGATTTTCGATTCCTGGGGCGGGGCGCTGGCCGATGGCGCCTATCAAGAGTTTTCGCTAAACTATATGCAACAAGTGCTGGCCCAGTTGAAGCGCGAAAAGGATGGCGTGACGATTCCCGCCATCGTCTTCACCAAGGGCGGCGGTCAGTGGATCGAACAAATCGCCGATATCGGCGCCGATGCGGTCGGCCTGGACTGGACCGTGAACCTGGCTCGCGCGCGCGCGCTGGTGGGCCACAAGGTCGGGCTGCAGGGCAACCTGGACCCGGCCATCCTGTTCGCCAGCCCGGAACAGATCGCCGCCGAGGTGGGCAAGGTGCTGGCCGCGTTTGGCGCCCCGTCCGCCGGCAATGGCCACGTCTTCAACCTGGGGCATGGCATTTCCCAGTTCACGGCCCCGGAATCGGTGGCGGCCATGGTCGAAGCGGTGCATACGCAAAGTCGCGCCCAGCGCGCCTGATATCCGCCGATCGCGCTCGAGCGTCACTCACCGGCCCGGTCGCGCCGGAGCCGGGGCGACTGTCGCGCGCGCGGGAAGGGCATGTTTCTCTCTGAAACCTGGCCTTTTTACATGCGGGCGCGACAGCGAAAAAACGACTTATGCACAATTTTTTTTACTGCGGAAATAAAAGGCAGTGATAATATCCCGCCCGGAAGCTTGTTGCAAGTGTTTGATTATTAAGGAATAAATATTCGCCGTTTTAGGCTTCGGCGGCGACGACGGCAGAGTTAATCCCCAGGCTGGAGAGCTTGACCACGCATTGTCCACAAAGTTATCAACAGCCTCTGTGGATAAAAAAGAAAAGTACTTTGTTAACCGTGACTTAGCATTCATGTTCAGATTCAGGATGAGCTTTTCGCCTCAAGTGTGCTTTTTCGCTCATATTGCGACGCGACGCGGGACTTGCTCCAGCGCAAGCCGAAGCGCGCCGGGCAGACGAACCCGCCAGCCCCGGCACCCCCCCCGGCTGCGCCCGGCAAAAGGAAAATTGGTTACGGTTTTTGCGTAAAAGTGGCTCCAGATACTCCACTTATGCACAGAGAGCAAGAAAAAATATCGATACTTTTCTCTCCGGGGAAGCATTTTCCAAGTGTTTGATTTTAAAGGCATATATTTTGAATATTTGACCAGACTCAGCGATATTGCCCGTTTGAATGCGATGGTTTCTTTCCGTTAATTTCGCTTTGTCCACAAAGTTATCCACAGCCGCTGTGGATAGATCCACAAGCCCGTAGCGCGATGATTTTCCGCGCTTTTTTGCAGATTGGTAGGCGATGATGGCGCAGTGCATTCTTAAAATCGCCCTCGATACCCCGCTCAACGCCTGTTTCGACTATAACTGGCCGGGCGACCCCTCCAGCCCGCCCCAAGTGGGGCAATTGGCGCTGGTGCCCTTCGGCCGGCGCGAAGTGATGGGCTTGATCGTCGGGGTGGCCGACAGCACTGAAGTACCGCCCGGCAAGTTGAAAGATGCGCTGGCTGTGCGCAGCCAGTTGACGCCCCTGTCGGCCCAGTGGCTGGCGCTGGCCGGCTTCGCCGCCGACTATTACCAGCGTCCCCTGGGCGAAGTCGCGCTGCCCGGTTTGCCGAAGAATTTGCGCGTCTTGACCACCGTGGCGCTGGACCGGGCCATCAAGAAGCTGGCCAAGGATGATAGCGCGCACGACGGCACGCCGCTTGCGATGCCGCAACTGAACGATGCGCAACAGGCGGCGGCCGACGCCATCGGTGGCGCCCGGGGTTTTTCGCCCACGCTGCTGTACGGCGTGACGGGCAGCGGCAAGACCGAGGTGTATCTGCAAGCCTGCGCCCAGGTGCTGGCGCGCGAGGAAGGGGCGCAAATCCTCATCCTGGTGCCGGAAATCAATCTGACGCCCCAGTTGGAAGGCAATATCCGCGCCCGTTTTCCCGGCGTCATGCTGGCCACCCTGCACAGCAGCCTGTCCGAGGGCGAGCGCATGCTGCACTGGCTGGCCGCGCACCAGGGCAAGGCCCGCATCATCCTCGGCACCCGGCTGGCGATCCTGGCTTCGCTGCCGCGCCTGAAAATGATCGTCATCGATGAAGAGCACGATCCTTCGTACAAGCAACAGGAAGGCTTGCGCTATTCGGCCCGCGACCTGGCCGTGTGGCGGGCCTGGCAACTCGGCATTCCCATCGTGCTCGGTTCGGCCACGCCTTCGCTGGAAAGCTGGCACCACGCCCAGTCGGGCCGCTACAAGAAGCTGGAATTGCGCGAGCGCGCGGTCAAGAACGCGGTCTTGCCGAGAGTGAAGTTGCTCGACATGGAGAAGGACAAGCCCAAGGATGGCCTGACCTCGCACCTGGTGGCGGCCTTGCGGCTGCGCATGGAGCGCGGCGAGCAGTCGCTGCTGTTCCTGAACCGGCGCGGTTACGCCCCCGTGATTTGCTGCGAGTCTTGCGGCTGGATCAGCAATTGCACGCGCTGCACTTCCTTCATGGTGTTGCACAAGCCGGAACACCGCTTGCGCTGCCATCATTGCAGTCTGGAACTGCGGATTCCCCGCCACTGTCCCACTTGCGGCAATGTCGACTTGCAGCCGCTGGGACGGGGCACGCAAAGGGTGGAGGAAGGCTTGCAGCAATTGTTTCCCGAAGCCCGCATCCTGCGCATCGATGCCGATTCGACCCGTAAGAAAGGCAGCGCCCAGGAAGCCTTCGACACCGTGCACCGGGGCGAAGTGGATATCTTGATCGGCACGCAAATGGTGGCCAAGGGGCATGACTTCAAAAACCTGACCCTGGTCGGCATCCTGAACCCGGACACGGCCCTGTTTTCCCAGGATTACCGGGCCAGCGAGCGCCTGTTCGCGCAATTGATGCAAGTGGCCGGGCGGGCCGGGCGGGCCGCGCAAAAAGAGGGCGGCAGCGTCAGCGAGGTGCTGATACAGACCCGCTATGCGCGCCACCCGCTGTATGACGCCGTGGTCAATCACGATTACGACCATTTCGCCGGCGCCCTGCTGGAGGAGCGGGCGCAGGCGGCGTTGCCGCCCTATCTGTTCCAGGCTTTGCTGAGGGCGGAGGCGCCGGAATTGGCGACGGCGATAGAATTCTTGAATCTGGCGAAAGAATGTGTCGCCCATCCCGCCATCACGGTCAACGATCCGATTCCAATGAGCATGACGCGGGTACACAATGTCGACCGCGCCCAGTTATTAGTGGAATCGGCGTCGCGGCCGGCCTTGCAAGCGTTCCTGAAAGAGTGGCTGGCCGCCTTGCGTGACATGAAAAGCCGGGTTAAGTGGTCGCTGGAAGTCGATCCCCTGGACATCTGAGGCGGGTTTGCCTTGCTAGTGAGTGCCTACTCAGCTTGCAAGAGGTAACGCCGCGCGCTGAGGATGATTTGTTCCGACAGCAACTTGGTGAATGGCGTGTCCAGGTTCCAGGCATGCCAGCCCAGGGCCACGTCCAGCGTGCGTCCCGGCAACAGGTCAAGCAGGCGCTCGCTCGCCAGGGCCGCCGCCGCCTGTTTTTGCGGCATCAAGCCATAAGCCATGCCGCCCAGGATGGCGTCGCCGAGGGCGCCCGAGACGGGAATGCTGTGGTGTGGAAAGGTGCCGCGCAGATCGAGTTCTTGCTGCAGGAAGCGGGCCAGCAAGCGGCGGTCGCTGACGGCGGCCGGCGCCAATTGCAGCGCTTCCAGCGAAAAGCCGTCGCCGAACCAGTGGCCGGCGAATTGCGGCGTGGCCACGCAGACGTAGCGCATCAGTCCTAGCGCCGTCACGCTGGTGGCGGCGTCGGCTTGCGCTTCGGGCGTCAGCGCCGCGACGCAAGCGAAGACGCCGCCGTCGCGCACCAGCCGCAAGGCGGCTTCGCTGTCGGCCAGGCGTACGTCGAGCTGGCAGCGGGGCGGCGCCAGCAGCGCCTGCAAGCAATCCGGGAACCAGGTCGCCAGGCTGTCGGCATCGATCGCCAGGGCGATTTCCGGCATGCCTACCCGGTTGCCGAGGTCGATGTCGAGCGAGGCTTCCATCAATTGCACATTGCGGTAGTGGACGATCAGGCGTTGGCCCAGGCCGGTCGGCACGGCTGGCTGGCCGCGCACGATCAGCAGGCGGCCGCTGCCGTCCTCGAGCGCCTTGATGCGTTGCGATACGGCCGACTGGCTGATGCCCAGCGCCAGGGCGGCCTTTTCGAAATTGCCGTGGCTGGCGACGGCGTCGAGCACGGCGAGGGCGCGATAATCAAGGTGTCCCATAAGCTGCACTTATAAAATTAAATAATGATTAGGAATACTAATACGTTGTTGATGGGAAGTAAAACGTAATTTACGGCAAAAGAGTAGTATGCAATTTGCGCCAGGCGGGTAGCGCGCGCAAATGGCGTGCAAATAGTCGTCTGGCAAACGCGGTAATAAATATGTTTATCGGGGGATAATACCTGGAACGCGGGGCGGTGCGCCGCCCGCTTTTTGATAGAGATTGGAAACAGCACGATGAATACCATTCGAGTCGACGTGGCCGTGATAGGGAACGGAAGCGCCGGAATGACGGCCTATCGCGCCTCGCGCGCGCACGGCAAGCGCGTCGTGATGATCGCGGGCGGCCCTTACGGCACCACTTGCGCGCGGGTCGGCTGCATGCCCAGCAAACTGCTGATTGCCGCCGCCGAGGCTGCTCATGCCTTGACGGTCGCGCCCGCTTTCGGCGTGCATCCCGGCACCGTCCGCATCGACGGCGCGGCCGTCATGGCGCGCGTGCGCGGCGAGCGCGACCGATTTGTCGGCTTCGTGCTCGAAGCGATAGATGAAATTCCGGCCGAAGACAAGATCGTCGGCCGGGCCCGCTTTACGGGCCCCCGCACCCTGCAGGTGGATGAGCACACCATCATCGAGGCGGAACGCTTCGTGATTGCCACCGGTTCCACCCCCATCGTGCCGGCGGAGTGGAAACATGCCGGCGATAGGGTCATTATCAGC
Organism: Janthinobacterium sp.; assembly: GCA_003482555.1. Classification (GTDB taxonomy): domain Bacteria; phylum Pseudomonadota; class Gammaproteobacteria; order Burkholderiales; family Burkholderiaceae_D; genus Janthinobacterium. Next base: position 19,785 of record DMYQ01000088.1, read on the forward strand.
GATGATGTCTTCGATTGGACGGACTTGCCGACTTCGGTGGCGGTCGCCGGCAGCGGCGTCATCGGCCTCGAACTGAGCCAGGCCCTGCACCGCCTGGGCGTGCGCGTGAGCATTTTCGCGCGCGGCTCCAGCTTGGCGCAATTGAGCGATCCCCTGGTCCTGCAAGTCGCCGCGCGCGCCCTGTCGGACGAACTCGACCTGCGCTTTCAAACCCAGGTGGTCGCCCTCGCCAAGGACGGCGACGGCGTGCTGCTGACCAGCCGCGACGCCCTCGGCCAGGAACGCGGCGAGCGCTTCGATTATGTGCTGGCCGCCATCGGCCGCAGCCCGAACGTGCACGATCTCGGCCTTGAGGCGGCGCAACTGGCGCTTGACAGGCGTGGCGTGCCCATCTACGACAAACACACCATGCAATGCGGCAGTAGCGGCATCTTCATCGCCGGCGATGCCGCCGACGAGCGTCCGGTGTTGCCGGAGGCGGCCGACCAGGGCCGCATCGCGGGCGACAACGCGGGCCGCTATCCGGACGTGCAACCCGGCTTGCGGCGCACGCCGCTGACGGTGGCTTTCAGCGAGCCGCAGATCGCGACCCTGGGTGCGCGCTACAAAGACTTGTGCGTGAGCCATTCGGGGCGCTTCGCCATCGGCTCGGTGTCCTTTGAAAACCAGGGCCGCAGCCGGGTCATGCTGCAAAACCATGGCGTGCTGCGAGTCTATGGCGAATTCGGCAGCGGTCGCTTCCTGGGCGCCGAGATGATAGGCCCGCGCGCCGAGCACCTGGGCCATTTGCTGGCCTGGGCCGTGCAGGCCAAGCTGACCGTGGCGGCCATGCTCGACATGCCATTTTATCATCCGGTGGTGGAAGAGGGCGTGCGCACGGCCCTGCGCGAACTGGCCGCGCACCTGTCGCGGGAAGAGCCGCCCGTATGTCAGGATTGCACGCCGGGCGCGTGAGGCGCGATAGGCGATAAGTGTGGTAATGAGTGCGGCGATGAGCGGCGACGGAGACTGGCGTGACGATTCGAAGGATTAGCGCGGACGAATTGACGATAGGCTTGACCCTGCCCTGGGACGTGTACGGGGAGGGCGGCGGCTTGCTGGTCAAGAAAGGACATTTGATCGCCAGCGCGCACCTGATCGAGATGCTGGTCGAGCGCGGTTTCATCGGCGACGATGGCGTCGCGGCCGTGCACGCGCAACCGCCCTCGGCCCTGCGCATGCTGAACCTGGCCCACGCCGGCTTGCGGGCGGCGCTCGCGCAACTCGCGCTGGGTCAGGCGGATTGCCTGCCGAAGCTGGATGAAGTGGCCAAGTTGGTGGAAGATGCCATGGATCTGGATCAGGATGTGGCGCTCGCCTGCATCCTGCTCAACCAGGCCGGCGGCGACTACGCGATCCGCCACGGCGTCGACAGCGCCAGCGTTGCCCTGCTGATGGCGCGGGCGCTGAAACGCACGCCGGCCCAGGCGCGCAGCCTGGTGCTGGCCGCGCTGACCATGAATGTCGGCATGTTGCGCGACCATCAGCGCTTCCACGACACTGGCGCGGCCTTGCCCGCGGCCGACCTGGCCTATATCCGCGCCCACCCGCAAGCGGGCGTGGCCTTGCTGCGCGCGGTCGGCGTGGCCGACGAGCCATGGCTCGCTTGCGTGCTGCAACACCATGAAAACGAGGATGGCAGCGGCTATCCGCTGGCGACGGTCGCGGCCGGCATCGGCATCGATGCGCATATCCTGATGCTGGCCGACCGCTATTGCGCGCGCGTGTCCGCGCGCGCCTACCGCAAGGCCATGCTGCCCAACGCGGCCTTGCGCGACATTTTGCTGCAAGGGAAGGAAACGGTGGATGCACAACTGGCCTCGGTCTTGCTGCACCAACTAGGCATCTACCCGACAGGCGCCTTCGTGAAATTGCTCGACGGCGAAATCGGCGTCGTCACGCGCCAGGGCGCGAGCGCCACCACGCCCCATGTGCTGTCCCTGCTCAACGCCTGGGGCACGCGGCTCGACGTGCCGCTGCGACGCGACACCAAGACCGAGCGCCACGCCATCCGCGAAGTGCTGAGCGCGCAGCAGGCGGGGCTGACCTTCCGCCTCGAGCAGTTGTGGGGCTGCGGCGCCAGCCTGTGAATGAAGATCAGTTCAGCATGGCGTCCAGGCGGCCCTGCTCGGCCAGTTCGCGCAAGATGCGGATCGTATCGATATCCGATTCTTGGTAGGCGGAGCGGCGGAAGTCGTCGTACATGGCGTTGGCCGCGTCGGTTGCCGCGTCGTGGCCGTCGTCGTACTGGAAGCGCACCCACAGGGTGTCCGGGCTTGGCGTCTCTATCGTCATGACCAGGCTGGACGGGCTGATGTCCTTTTGCTGGGCCACCTCGTAGCGCACCTGATGCAGGGGCGCCAGGCGCACCCTGTCCTCGATCACCAGCTCGCCATAGCGCAGGCGGCGGCGGAAACCGCCTTCCTCGCGCTGGTCGATCTGGCAATCGTCCAGATGCGGCACGAACAATTTCGGCGACTCCGCGCGCAACACCAGGCCGCGCCACAGTTGCTCGTGGCTGATGGTATCGATCAGCGGGTTGAGCGGATCGTTAATTTCAATGAGATGTTCAAATTTCATAAGACTGCCGTCAAGATAAGTGGGAGCGCGCGGCGCCCGTCAGCACGGATGGTAACGCACTGGCGCGCGGGGCCGGAAGGCAAAAGGTGCTCGATTCAGCACTATATCCGGCCAAGTTCGATTTTATCAATGTAAGCGCGGCCAACTGTTGATGTGGCACCAAGACGGCGCCAAGGCGGGGTGCGCCAAGGCGGGGCCAGCCCGCCGTCTGGCGGCCCCGGCGCTGATACAATGCTCCGTCCACCTCTTCCTTCCCGAAAACCTCCCCGATGTCCAAAGCACCACAGTTCGGTCTGAACGCGCCGCAAAGCGAAGCCGTCACCTACCTCGACGGCCCTTGCCTGGTGCTGGCCGGCGCCGGTTCCGGCAAGACGCGCGTGATCACGCAAAAAATCGCCCACTTGATCGAGGATCGGGGCTACGAGCCGAAGACCATCGCCGCGTTGACCTTTACCAACAAGGCGGCGCTGGAAATGCAGGAGCGTATCGCCAAGTTGCTCAAGCAACCGCGCCAGGCCAAGCAATTGACGGTATCCACCTTTCACTCGCTGGGCGTGAAAATCCTGCGCCAGGAAGCGAACGGGGTCGGCTTGAAGGACCGCTTTTCCATCATGGATAGCGACGATTGCTTTGCTCTGGTACAAGATCTTGCCATCACCACCGACAAGCAATTGATACGCCGCATACAGGGTGCCATGTCGCTGTGGAAAAACAGCCTGATCGAACCGGACAAGGCGCTCGACCAGGCCAAGGACGAGGACGAGGCCCAGGCCGCGCGCGTCTACCGCAGCTATGTGGCAACCCTGTCGGCTTACCAGGCCGTCGATTTCGACGATTTGATACGCTTGCCCGTCGAATTATTCCGCAACAACGAATCCGTGCGCGACCGCTGGCAGCGCCGCCTGCGCTATCTGCTGGTCGATGAGTACCAGGACACCAACACTTGCCAGTATGAATTGGTGAAACTGCTGGTCACCGGGGTCGGCAAGAAGCCCATGTTCACCGCCGTGGGCGACGACGACCAGGCCATCTACGCCTGGCGCGGCGCCACCGTGGAAAACCTGAAGACCCTGGAAGTCGATTTCCCCGACTTGCGGGTAATCAAGCTGGAGCAAAATTACCGCTCCACGATGCGCATCTTGAACGCCGCCAACGCGGTGATCGGCAACAACCCGAAGCTGTTTGAAAAGTCGCTCTGGTCCGAGCATGGCTTGGGCGAGCCGATCAAGGTGCTCGGCATGCAAAACGACGAGCAGGAAGCCGAGCAAGTGGCCATCATGATCTCGGCCGACCGCTTCGAGCGCAAGAACAAATTTTCCGATTACGCCATCCTGTATCGCGGCAACCATCAAGCCCGTGTGATCGAGCAATGCCTGCGCAAGGAGCGCATCCCGTACACGATTTCCGGCGGCCAGAGTTTCTTTGACAAGGCGGAAATCAAGGACATCATCAGTTACCTGCGCCTGTTGGCCAATGAAAACGACGATCCGGCCTTCATCCGCGCCGTCACCACGCCCAAGCGCGGGGTCGGCATGTCGACCCTGGAAGTGCTGGGCGCGTTTTCCAAGCAGTGGAACTGTTCCCTGTTCGAGGCATCGTTCAAGGGCGGCATCGAAGCCCTGCTGCCGGATCGCCAACTGATGCCGCTACGCCAGTTCTGCACCTTCATCAACCAGCTTGAATCGCGCGCCAGCCGCCCCGGCCCGTCCGGCAGCGGCGAAAACGCGGCCGAAGTGCTCGACGATATGATGAAGGAAATCAATTACGAATCGTATTTGTACGATTGCTTCGACGACCGCCAGGCGCAAAGCCGCTGGCAAAACGTGCTCGACTTCACCATGTGGCTCAAGGAACGGGGCTGCGGCGGCAAGGACAAGTCCGGGCCGGAAAAAAACCTGCTGGAATTGACGCAGATGGTGGCCTTGATGACCATGTTGGAAGGCAAGGACGAAGAGCCGGACGCGGTGCGCATGTCGACCCTGCACGCGTCGAAGGGGCTGGAATTTCCCCACGTCTTCCTGGTCGGCGTCGAGGAAGGCATCTTGCCGCACAAGGGCGACCCGGACGCGCCCGCCGAAACCATGGGCGCGCGCATCCAGGAAGAGCGCCGCCTGATGTATGTCGGCATCACGCGGGCCCAGCGCACCTTGCGCATCACCTGGTGCAAGAAACGCAAACGAGCCGGCGAGCAAGTCCATTGCGATGTTTCACGCTTCATCAAGGAAATGGAACTCGACGTCGGCGATGCCGTGCCAACCGCGGCGGAAACCATTTCGCCGAAAGAGCGTCTGGCGAAAATGAAGGCGTTGTTGGCGACACCTAAAGATTAATAATACGACATCGCGTGCGCGGGCATCGTGCTAGCATGGGCGCAGCCGTTTCGGCTTGATAATCTCAAGGACGCGCTCATGTCGACGCCACGAAAATTCTTCTTTTTCGCCATCGCCTGCTTCCTGGGTGGTGCGGCCGGTGCGGCCGAACTGGTGAGCAAGCCGGAAGCGGAGGCGATGGTGAAAAAAGCCGTCGTGTTCATCAAGGCCCCGCCTACGTTTATGTTGGAGGCCCGGGCCGGGCGGTAGAATGCCAGCTTTATCGCCCTGGAGCACGCTGTGAGCACTGAAGACCGTTTTATGGACATTGAAATCAAGCTGGCGCATCAGGAAGACCTGGTCGAGTCGCTCAATCAGATGGTCTACCAGCAGGGCCGTCGCATCGACAAGCTCGAAGCGATGCTGGGCAAGCTGGCCGAACACGTCAGCAGCAACGCCCAGTCGGGGCCGAATCCGGTCAACGACAAGCCGCCGCACTACTAAGCAGCCCGGCGCCGTCATGCCATCGAGTCCTCGTCAGCTCAGCGTATGCCGCCATGACGTCGGCATATGCTGGCGATGTGGCGCGAGCCGTCGCGGCACACCAGCACGCGCTGCCCCTTGGCGCGCGGGCGGGCGTGGCGCGGGTGATCGAGGTCTCGCGTGGCCGCGCCCGGGTTGATGGGGCGGGCGCTGCCGGGCGCAAAATAGACTTGGGCGTGCGCCGCTTGGCTTGCGCCAAGCAGCAAGGTGAGGAGACAGACGAGTTTTTTCATGGTTGTCGATAAGGCCGATGGCCCGATCCCTTGGCGGAAAGAGTCTTTACTTTAGCGCCGCCGGAGGCCCCGGTCTGTGTGCTGCCGAACAAGTCCAAAATCTCTTCCATACAGAATAGCGTTGAGTCCAATGAAAACCTACCGTGGCAGTTGTCACTGCGGCGCTGTCCGCTTCGAGGCCGATATCGATTTAAGCCTCGGGCCAAGCTACCAGGCGCCGCCACGCTGCAACGGATCGAATCCATCGAGCAAGGCCAGCGCAGACTGCGCCAGCCCTCAGCCCTGATTCCTTGCGGCACACACCGTAGCGTAGAGTCCTACGCGCACGTTTCAAGGAATTCACACTTTCATTTGACGGGGAGTGAATATTCCGGTAATAATACAGGGTTTATAAAAAGAAAAAATATATGAGCGATTCTGCCCTCCCCGAGCCAACGTTGGTGGAATTGATCGAAAGATGCCTCGGTGAGCAGGCACGCAAGTATGTGCTGAACAAGAAAACAGGTGGGGAAAGTAGTAAAAAAGGCAATCGATACGAAGATTATTTCCTCGTATACAAAGCTGCTGAAATTGCCGTGGAGTATCTGCAGAAGGGGGGAAAATGGCCCTCCTTGCATGGTCAGGTGTTAGGTTTTGTCGATGACGTGGTTGTGAAGGCTGTCGATAAGACGGAATATTTTCAACTGAAGAACTCACCTTCGATTTCGTGGACCAAGGGGGATCATCCATTGGAAACCGATTTTCGCTATCAATTTGTCATCGCAAGCTACCTCAATGAGCCCGCCCCAACGACGGATCTTGTGGTTTCCGACGAAACTTTGAGGGCCAAGCTAGAAGAATCGATTCCCGAATTAATCAAAGCGCATACTTCGGCAAGATACTTTCCCTACGGCGAAGGACATCTGAACCGCGTAGTACTCGAAAGCAAGCATCTTCAAGAACTTTTGAGCTTCCTTTCGAAGAGTGTGAATCCGACTCTCGATGAACTAGAAGGAGTGTTCGGCGTGCTTCTCATCGCATCCTGCTTGCATCCTGATGGGGAAGCGGTGGACACGATGTTGCGGTCTGCCAACAAACGGGTGCCAAACTTGCTTCGCTCGCTCAATGTTGCTGATTTGAAACAATTGATTCGCGCTGACTTCACGAACACTATTGCGGCGATTCCGGGCTTGACGTATGCTTTCGATAAAGGTTTCTTTAGTTGGAACGCATTCGGTACCTCTGGGATATTTCCTTTCGACTGTTCTGATGCACAGTTTGCGCAGTTCCAGGAGATAGTAGTGCTAAAGCACCCGATCACGTTTGATGACTTTGAAGGACTTCTACCATGAGAATTTATACTAAATTTGGCAAGGCAGACCCAATTGCCGCGAAGTTAGTAGATGACTTGGCAGGAATCAAGGGGTCACCAGAGAAGTACCGAGACCAAATGTTGAACATTGGTAAACATTTGGCGATAGGTATAGTCCCCTCACTGAAAAATTCGCCGTCTAATGATATTTGCGTTGTGTGCACAGTCGAAGATGCGGATTTTCTTGCTCGGGGACTTATTGAGCAGCTGGAAGAGGACGGGTATGGTCAACGCATTCACCTGCTCTGTTTATGGAATGGCAAGATAAAGGAAGAATCCGTATCTTTGTCGCCCGTTCTGCGTGAATACAAAGAAGCTTTTAATGCTGATGACTCTGTATTTATTATTGTAAAATCAATAATTTCTGGAGCCTGTGTTGTTAAGACCAACTTGACTCGAGCTATTTCGATTTCGAAACCTACAAAAATTTTTGTGGCCGCCCCCGTTATGCTTGATGGAGCGGAAGGTCGCCTTGCGCGAGAGTTTCCTGTGGAGATCAATTCAAAGTTCGAATTTGTTCACTTTGCTACTGACGACGAAAAAAATGGCGATGACGTACTTCCCGGTATTGGCGGGTCTGTTTATGAACTCCTTGGGCTTGGCAATAGTCAACAGAAAAATAAGTACGTTCCGCAAATCGTCAAGGAGCGCCGCGCCAAACATTTCAATTTGCCGGTGCTAGCTATTGCTTAGGCCGAAATGGTGGAAGTGGTCGAGGCCCTGTGTGTAAAAGACACGGGGCTTTTCTCATTGCAGACTCGGTTTTTCGACTCCAATTATTGCTTCTGCATAGCACTATACGTCGAAGGTGTCGCGACTGTGTCGCTCCAGAAGATATTTCAAATACGTTGTTTGTGGATATTTCTAGGCTGGCTCCAGTATTAAATCGGGGGGCGGGGATGATTGGGAGTTTATTTTTTTCAATTTTGCTCGTAATATTTGATTGAGTGACAAGTCGTAGCCGATTTCTGGAATATCGCCGTGTTCGTACATCTGTTCCACCGGTTCCTGACTGCGGCTCAGTGCGACCATATCCCACCCTCGTCATACACCGACAATACTCCAAAGTGGCTGGACTGATATTATCTTCGAAGCACATGGATAATTTTTGACTGCAAGGAGAATTGATGGGCAAGGGTCGATTGGAAGCATTCAGCGATGGCGTCATCGCGATCATCATCACCATCATGGTGCTCGAACTGAAGGTGCCGCA
>DMYQ01000088.1:28217-33772 GCA_003482555.1 Janthinobacterium sp.
TGTGGGCTAACCTGCACCTGCTGTTCTGGCTGTCGCTGATCCCCTTCGTCACTGGCTGGGTGGGCGAGAATCATTTCTCCACCGTCCCAGTGGCCGCCTATGGCATCGTCCTGTTCATGTGCGCGGTCGCCTACAGCCTGCTGGTGCGCTGCCTGACCGGCAACCATCGGGGCAACAAGGCGCTGGCCGAGGCGATCGGATCGGACAGAAAAGGCTGGCTTTCCCTGGCCCTCTATCTGCTCGGCGTGGGGCTGGCCTTCGTGCATCCCTGGCTTGGTTTCGCCGTCTATATCGGCGTGGCGCTGATCTGGTTCATCCCCGACCGCCGCATCGAAAAGAGTCTGGCACCCTGAGTCGTGATACATTTTTGGGCTTGAAGATGACGCAACTGTTTCATACTGATATGATCTGGCGCTAGCCCGCCATAGTTCGACCCTATCGCGACCTTTCCCGCCTTTCCCTCGAAAGATCTTATGATCCGTCCTCCCATGCTCGTCATTGCCGCCAGCCTGTTGCTGGCCAATATCGCTCACGCCGTGCCTGCCACCGCCCCCGCTGCCATGATAGAAGCCTCGAATCCGTTTTTGAAAGACAGCCCGCTGCCTTTCCATATGCCGCAATTCGGCCTGATCCGCAACGAGCACTATGCGCCGGCCTACGCCGAGGGCATGAAGCGCCAACTGGCGGAGATCGACGTCATCGCCAACAATGCGCAGGCGCCCACTTTCGACAATACCATCGTCGCGCAAGAGCGCTCCGGCCAGATGCTGGCGCGGGTGCGGGCCGTCTTTGAAAACCTGTCGGGCACCAACACCAACGACACCATGGAAGCGATCGAGCGCGACCTGGCGCCCAAGTTGGCCGCGCACAGCGACGCCATCCAGTTGAACGCCAAGTTGTACCAGCGCATAGAGACGCTGTATAACAAGCGCGACAAGCTGGGCCTGAATGCGGAACAAAAGCGCTTGCTGGAACGCTACAACACGGATTTCGTGCGCGCCGGCGCCAAGCTGTCTGCGGCCGACAAGGAAAAGCTGAAAGCCTACAACGCCGAACTGGCCGCGCTGGCCACGGCATTCAGCCAGAACGTGCTCAAGGAAGCGAATGCGCTGGGCCTGGTGGTCGATACGCGCGCCGAACTGGACGGCATGACCGACAGCGCCATCGAGACGGCGGCCAAGGAAGCCAAGGCGCGCGGCCTGGACGGCAAATTCGTCCTGGCGCTGAGCAACACCACGGGCCAGGCGCCGATGGCCGTGCTGACCAACCGCGCCGTCCGTCAACGCTTGCTGGACGCGTCGATGGCGCGCGGCAGCCACGGCGGCGAGTTCGACAATCGCGCCGTCGTCATCAAACTGGCAAAATTGCGCGCCGAACGGGCCGCCCTGCTCGGCTACCCGAACTATGCCGCCTATGCGCTGGAAGACGAGACCGTCAAGACCGTGGGCGCCGTCAACAGCCTGCTGTCCGAACTGTCCAAACCGGCCGTGGCCAACGCGCGCCGCGAGGCGGCCGATTTGCAAGCCTTGGTCGATGCCGAAAAGGGCGGCTTCCAGGTCGGCGCGGCCGATTGGGAATTTTATACCGACAAATTGCGCGCCACCCGCTTCAATTTCGATGAAAACCAGTTGAAGCCGTATTTTGAATTGAACAGCGTCTTGAACAACGGCGTCTTCTATGCCGCCAACAAGCTGTACGGCGTCACCTTCAAGGAACGCAAGGACTTGCCCGTCTACGATCCGGACGTGCGCGTCTACGATGTGATCGACGCCAATGGCAAGCCGCTGGCCCTGTTCATCGCCGATTACTATGCGCGCGGCAACAAGCACGGCGGCGCCTGGATGAACGAGTATGTCTCGCAGTCGAAGTTGCTGGGACACCACGCGGTGGTGGCGAATCAGTTGAACATTCCAAAGCCGGCGGCCGGCGAACCGACCCTGCTGACCTTCGATGAAGTGACGACCATGTTCCACGAATTCGGCCACGCCCTGCACGGCATGTTTTCGAACGTGACATATCCCCGCTTCGCCGGCACCAACGTGCCCAGCGACTTCGTCGAATACCCGTCGCAAGTCAATGAAATGTGGGCGATCTGGCCGGAAGTGTTGCAGCATTACGCCAAGCACTACAAGACCGGCGCGGCGATGCCGAAGGAATTGCTGGACAAGGTGGTCGCGGCCAAGAAATTCAACCAGGGCTTCATGCTCACCGAATACCTGGAAGCGGCCATGCTCGACCAGCGCTGGCATCAGTTGACGCCGGCGCAAGTGCCGAGCGACGTGCCGGCCTTCGAAGCGTCGGCCTTGAAGGAAGCGGGCGTCGATTTCGCACCGGTGCCGCCGCGTTACCGCACCACGTATTTCTCGCATAGTTTTTCGGGCGGTTATTCGGCCGCCTACTACGCTTATCTGTGGAGCGAAAAGCTGGACGCCGACACGGTCGAGTGGTTCAAGGAAAACGGCGGCTTGCAGCGCAAGAATGGCGACTGGTTCCGTCAAAAGTTGCTCTCGCGGGGTGGTAGCGACGATGCGCTGCAACTGTTCCGCGACTTCCGCGGCCGCGATTCGAAGATCGACGCCCTGCTGGAACGGCGCGGCTTGAACGGCAAGTAAGCGAGCAATTGAGCGATAAATAAGAAGCCAGGCAAGGGGCTTTGCCATCCCGCTGTGGTCGGGCGGGATGGATTTTTGGCAAAGGAAGCTCAAGCAGTATGTGCGTTAACGATAAATATGAGTAAGATGGAACCATGAACGAGCAAGATTTGAACGGCATAACATTGGAAGCGATCGTGACCCGCTTGCAGCAGCACTATGGCTGGGCCGAACTGGGCAAGCGGATCGAGATTCAATGCTTCATCAGCGAACCGAGCGTCAAGTCGAGCTTGAAATTTTTACGCAAGACCCCGTGGGCCAGAACCAAGGTCGAACAACTGTACCGCGGGACGCAGTTTACCAATTGACGGGAAAAGAGCATGGACAGCAATCTGAAGGCATCGTTACAAAACCTGCACGCACAACTGGAGGCCGGCGGCCCCGTCGACGAGGAATTGCAGGGTTTGTTGAAGCAACTTGACGGCGATATCAAGAAGCTGCTGGAACCGGAGCCGCGCGCCCACGACGACGAAGGCAGCAGCACTTACGGCCTGGCCGAGCGCACGCAAGAAATCTCGGCCAAGTTCGCCGTGCAACATCCGCAGCTGGAACCGGCGCTGCGCGAACTGGGCAACATCCTCTCCAGCATGGGCATTTGAGCCCGTAGCGAGCACGGGGCCGACGGCCCCGGCCCCGCTCTAACAGACCGCGCTAGGGAAACGCCACCATCGGCGGTTCCGCGCCGGCGAAGCTGATTTCCGGATGGCGCGAGGCCATCATTTCCTCGATTTCCCGTACTTTGCGGGGCGCCACGTCGACGATCAGCAACACTTGCCCCTCTTCGACGCGCTCGGCGAATTTCGCCAGCCGCGAATTCGGCACGGCCGCCGCGTTCATGCCGGAGGCCCAGGCGCCGAAGATGGCACCGCCCAGCGCGGCAATCAGGATCGCCACCGTGCGCAGGGTCAGCCCGTCGGGCGGAAACAAGACCATGAAGATGCCGGCGCCCAGGCCGACGGCGCCCCCTATCAGCATGCCGAGTTGGGCCCCGTGCACCAGATCGGTCTTTTGCAGGGCGTTCAAGTCGGGCATGTCGGGCGGCAAGGTGCCTTCGCGGGCGAGGAAATGCATATGCCGCTCTTCTATCCGCGCCAGCAAGAGTTCGTCCAGCATGGCCCGCCCGCTCGCGATGCCCGGCAACATGAAGTACAGTCTGCGTCGCATGAGAGTCTCCCCGATGTGATGATGGTGTATTCGTTATAGTGGGCGGGAAGGCAAATAGCAAAGGCCATTTTAGCAACGCCGAGCTGCCTAAATTTATTGCAATAGATTTACAAGTGTTTGAAAAATAAACGATTTTTTTCGTATTTATCGTTGCAAAACGGGGGGCGGGCGAACCGAGGCTTGACATTTCCGGTACAATTCGTCGCATATGAGCTCCCCTACCAATTTATTTGCGACCGTTCCTAAACGGTCTGCCCGCGCTGCCGTTGCGCCTTTCCTGCCGATGTCCCGCGCCGAGATGGATGCGCTCGGCTGGGACAGTTGCGACGTGATTCTCGTCACCGGCGACGCCTATATCGACCATCCCAGCTTCGGCATGGCCCTGGTCGGCCGCCTGCTGGAGGCGCAAGGTTTCCGCGTCGGTATCATCAGCCAGCCGGACTGGCTGACGGCCGACGCTTTCCGCGCGCTGGGCAAGCCGAATCTGTACTTCGGCATCACGGCCGGGAATATGGATTCGATGGTCAACCGCTACACGGCCGACCGCAAGATCCGCTCCGACGACGCCTACACGGCCAACGCCGAGCCGAACAAGCGCCCCGACCGCGCCGTCACCGTCTACGCCCAGCGCGCCCGCGAAGCTTACGCCGACACGGCCATCGTGATCGGCAGCATCGAGGCTTCGCTGCGCCGCATCGCCCATTACGATTACTGGTCGGACAAGGTGCGGCGCTCCGTGCTGCCCGATTCCAAGGCTGACATTCTGTTGTTCGGCAATGCCGAGCGGGCCCTGGTCGACCTGACCCACCGCCTCGCCGCCGGCGAGGACATCAAGACCATCCGCGACTTGCGCGGCACCGCCTTCATGGCGCCGGCCGGCTGGTTGCCGGCCGAAGACTGGTCGGTTGCCAATTCGACCCGGGTCGACGTGCCCGGCAAGGTCGACGTGCACCACGACCCTTATGCCATGGCGAAAGAAGACAAGACCGCCTGCGCCACCGACAACGCGGCCACCGCGCCCGACGTCATCAAGCCGATCCGCATCATGTCGCGCGAAGAGCGCCAGGCCCAGGCCAAGGAGCAGCACGACAAGACCGTGGTGCGCCTGCCCGCCTACGACGTCGTCAAGGACGACCCGGTGATGTATGCCCACGCTTCGCGCGTGTTCCATCTGGAATCGAATCCCGGCAACGCGCGCGCGATGGTGCAGGCGCACGGCGAGCGCGACGTGTGGATCAATCCGCCGCCGCTGCCGCTGGCGATGGATGAGATGGATGGCGTGTACGACATGAATTACGCGCGCGCCCCGCACCCGAGCTATGGCAAGGCGCATATCCCGGCCTGGGAAATGATCCGCTTTTCCGTCAACATCATGCGCGGCTGCTTCGGCGGTTGCACCTTTTGCTCGATCACCGAGCACGAGGGACGCATCATCCAGAGCCGTTCCGAACCGTCCATCTTGCGCGAAATCGAGCATATCCGCGATAAGACCAAGGGCTTCACGGGCACCATTTCGGATATGGGCGGGCCGACCGCGAATATGTACCGGCTCGCCTGCAAGGACAAGAAGATCGAGGAATCCTGCCGCCGCCTGTCTTGCGTATATCCATCGATTTGCGTCAACCTGGGCACCGACCACAGCAAGCTCATTTCCCTGTACCGCAAGGCGCGCGCCATTCCCGGCATCAAGAAGGTGCTGATCAGCTCGGGCTTGCGCTACGACCTGGCCGTGCGCTCGCC
>DMYQ01000088.1:33921-35370 GCA_003482555.1 Janthinobacterium sp.
TACGACCTGGCCGTGCGCTCGCCCGAGTATGTGAAGGAACTGGTCACGCACCACGTGGGCGGCTTGCTGAAGATCGCGCCCGAGCACACGGAAGAAGGCACTTTGTCGAAGATGATGAAGCCGGGCATAGGCGCTTACGACGAGTTCAAGGAAATGTTCGACCGTTTTTCCGTCGAAGCGGGCAAGAAGCAATACCTGATCCCGTATTTCATCGCCGCCCATCCAGGCACGACCGACCAGGACATGCTGAACCTGGCGCTGTGGCTGAAAAAGAACGACTTCAAGCTCGATCAGGTGCAAACCTTCATGCCGACGCCGATGGCGATGGCGACGACGATGTATCACACGCGCAAGAACCCGCTGCACAAGGTGACGGCCGATTCGGAGGTCGTCGAGACTGCCCGCAGCGGCAAGATCCGGCGCACCCACAAGGCTTTCTTGCGCTACCAGGATCCGGCCAACTGGCCCATCTTGCGCGAAGCGCTGGTGAACATGGGACGCAGCGACTTGATCGGCAATGGCGACAAGCATTTGATTCCGGCCTGGACCTCGTCCGAATCGGGCGGTCTGGCGGCGGGCGAACGCAGCCGCCAGACTTCCGGCGCCGGCACGCCGGACAAGTTCAAGGCGCCCGTCGGCAAGAGCCGCGTCGCGCTGGGCGGCACCGCCGCCGCGCCGAAGGTGACGGCGGTCGAGTCGAAAGTGCGGCCGTCCATCTTGTCGACCATCAAGACGCGCGCCAAGCCAGTGGCCGCGCCGCCGGCCGGCAAGCGCGGCGCCGGCGCGGTCGCCAGTGCCGGACGGGGCGGACGCAAGTAAGTTACAAATGCCTTTGCCGGTGAGTTTGCAGTGAGTTGCAAACTCACCGGCAAGGTCGCCGGCAAGCCCGACATCGCCGTGCCTGCCGTACAACGCTGGGCGCTGGGAATTGAGCGATGGGGTACAATTTGGCGCTTATTCCCTATCCGGTCAGCAAGTGCAAAGTCGCCGTCTCTACCTTCGTTTGCTTGATGAGTTTCGTCCCTACGGCGCGATCGCCGTCGTGACCCTGTTGGCGGTGGCGGTCGCTTCCGTCACCGATGTGTTGTTGATACACCAGTTGCAGAACGTGGTCGACGCGCTGCGCTCGGCCGGCGGCGGCGACGCCAGCGTCCCGGGGTTGCCGCGCGGCGGCTTGCTGGGCATGGTGCAGGGCTGGATCGCGGCACTGCTGCCCAGCACGCCGGCCCAGCTCACCCTGTGGGCCATTCCCGCCATCATCGTTGGCCTGGCCTTCGTGCGCATGGTCAGCAGCTTCGCCGGCGATTACGGCGCCGCCTGGCTCAGCAGCCAGGTGCAGGCGAATCTGCGCGAAAAAATGTTTTTCCGCATACTGCGCCTGCCGGGCAGCTTTTACGACCAGTCGTCCAACGCCGCCACCCTGTCGCGCGTGGTCTACGACGCCAGCCA
>DMYQ01000088.1:35608-35733 GCA_003482555.1 Janthinobacterium sp.
GTGGTCGGCTACCTGGTGTCCCTGTTCAGCCTGGACTGGCAACTGGCCCTGTTTTGCCTCGGCTTACTGCCCTTCGTGGCCATCGTCATCACCCTGGCCGGACGGCGCATGCGCCATCTGAGCCA
>DMYQ01000243.1:0-943 GCA_003482555.1 Janthinobacterium sp.
GCAAGCCGGGCTCCCTGTCCCGCTCGGCTGTCCGCTTGCTCGTCTGTCGCGGCGCCGCCCCGGGGTATGGGCTGGATGGAATTCTGTCTTCTATTCCAGTCAATCAAGGCGCCGCTGTTGCGCAGGCACCGTCCGGCGCGCTTTCCTGAGCACTTAGTTAGCACCCATGGCGGTGGTTTGTTCTAAAATAACGTTCTACACTGGCCGGGCCGGCCCCGCGCCGCCCGATGCCGAGAAATTATCCGAGTGCTTATGTCAAAGAAATTAATACCCATCACCGCAGCGCCGGCCTCGTTTGAAGAAGCGATGGCTGAACTGGCCCAGTTGGTGACGCAAATGGAAGCGGGGCAATTGCCGCTGGAAGCCTCGGTCGCCGCCTATCAGCGCGGCTCGGAGCTGGTCAAATATTGCGCCACGCAACTCGACAAGGTTGAATCGCAGGTGAAAGTGCTGGAAGGCGACATGCTCAAGCCCTTTTCCGACGGCAACCTGGACGAGGCCCAGCAATGACGCCGCACTTCGACGACTGGATGAAAACCGTCCAGGCCGGCGTCGAGGCGGATCTGGACGCTTTCCTGCCGGACGCGGGCCGCATTCCCGTCAAGCTGCACGCGGCGATGCGCTATGCGCTGCTGGGCGGCGGCAAGCGCGTGCGCCCGCTGCTGGTGTACGCGGCCGGCGCCCTGTTCGGCGCCCAGGCCGCCGCCCTGAGCCGTGCCGCGGCGGCGCTGGAAATGATACACGCCTATTCCCTGGTGCACGACGACATGCCCTGCATGGACGACGACGCGCTGCGACGCGGCAAGCCGACGGTGCACGTGGCTTACGACGAAGCGACCGCCCTGCTGGTCGGCGACGCCCTGCAGTCGCAAGCGTTCACGGTGCTGGCCGAAGGCGAGGCGCTGCCGCCCGCGCGCCAGGTGGCCATGCTGGCGCTGCTGGC
>DMYQ01000243.1:1101-9953 GCA_003482555.1 Janthinobacterium sp.
CAGCTGGAACAGATGCATCAATTGAAGACCGGCGCCCTGTTGCGCGCGGCGGTGGTGCTGGGCGCCCTGTGCGGGCGCGACCTGGAGCGGGCCGAACTGCTGGCGTTGAACGCCTACGCGCGCGCCATCGGCCTGGCCTTCCAGGTGGTGGACGACGTGCTCGACGCGACGGCCGACTCGGCCACCCTGGGCAAGACGGCCGGCAAGGACGCGGCCGCCAACAAACCGACTTATGTATCCATTTTGGGCCTGGAGCCATCCAGGGTCTTGGCAGAACAATTGCGGTGCGAGGCCCACGCGGCGCTCGCCCCGTTCGGGGACGCGGCGGGGCGCTTGCGCCAACTGGCCGACCTGATCGTGCAGCGGAAAGCATAAATGAACTTGCTAGAAAAAATCAACGAAGCGGCCGACGTGCGCAAGCTGACGCGCGCCCAACTGACGCCGCTGGCCAGGGAATTGCGCAACTACCTGCTCGATTCGGTGTCCAAGACGGGCGGCCACCTGTCGTCCAATCTGGGCACGGTCGAGCTGACCGTGGCCCTGCATTACGTCTTCAACACGCCGCGCGACCGCATCGTCTGGGACGTCGGCCACCAGACTTATTCGCACAAGATCCTGACCGGGCGGCGCGAGCGCATGCACACGCTGCGCCAGTTGAACGGCATTTCCGGCTTCCCGCGCCGCGACGAGAGCGAATACGACACCTTCGGCACGGCGCACTCGTCGACCTCGATCTCGGCCGCGCTGGGCATGGCGCAGGCGGCCAAGATCAAGGGCGACGACCGCCACTCGATCGCCGTCATCGGCGACGGTTCGATGACGGCCGGCATGGCCTTCGAAGCGCTGAACAACGCCGGCGTGCAGGAAGACATCAAGCTGCTGGTGATCTTGAACGACAACGACATGTCGATCTCGCCGCCGGTGGGGGCTTTGAACCGCTACCTGGCGCGCCTGATGTCGGGCCAGTTTTACGCGGCTGCCAAGAACGTCGGCAAGTCGGTCTTGCCCGGCCCCGTGCTGGAATTGGCCAAGCGCTTCGAGGAGCATGCCAAGGGCATGGTGGTGCCGGCCACGATGTTCGAGGAATTCGGCTTCAACTACATCGGCCCGATCGACGGCCACGACCTCGATTCCCTGATCCCGACGCTGGAAAACATCAAGAAGCTGAAGGGGCCGCAATTTTTGCACGTGGTGACCAAGAAAGGCCAGGGCTACAAGCTGGCCGAGGCCGAGCCGGTGCTGTACCACGGCACGCCGAAATTCAATCCGGCCGAAGGCATCAAGCCCGCCGCCGCCGGCAAGATCACGTACACCGAAGTGTTCGGCAACTGGTTGTGCGACATGGCCGCGCATGACAAGCGCCTGGTCGGCATCACGCCGGCCATGCGCGAAGGCTCGGGCATGGTGGCTTTCGAGCAGCAATATCCGGACCGCTATTTCGACGTCGGCATCGCCGAGCAGCACGCGGTGACCTTCGCCGCCGGCCTCGCTTGCGAAGACATGAAGCCGGTGGTGGCGATTTATTCCACCTTCCTGCAGCGCGCCTACGATCAACTGATACACGACGTGGCGCTGCAAAACCTGGACGTCACCTTCGCCCTCGACCGCGCCGGCCTGGTGGGGGCGGACGGCGCCACCCACGCCGGCAATTACGACATGGCGTATCTGCGCTGCATCCCGAACATGGTGATCATGGCGGCGTCGGATGAAAACGAATGCCGCCAGATGCTCACCACCGGCTACCGCTATCCGGGCCCGGCGGCGGTGCGTTACGCGCGCGGCGCCGGCACCGGCGCCGTCATCGACAAGGCCCTTACCGAGCTGCCGCTGGGCAAGGGCGAGATCAAGCGGCGCGGCGCCAAGATCGCCATCCTGGCCTTCGGCACGATGGTCGCGCCCGCCGTGGCGGCCGGCGTCCAGCTCGACGCCACGGTGGCCAATATGCGCTTCGTCAAGCCGCTCGACGTGGAATTGCTCAAGCAACTGGCGCAGGAACACGACTATCTGGTGACGGTGGAAGAGGGTTGCATCATGGGCGGCGCCGGCGCGGCGGTGGCGGAGGCGCTGGCCGCCGAAGGCATCGTCAAGCCGCTGCTGATGCTGGGCTTGCCGGACAAGTTCATCGACCATGGCGACACGGCCCTGCTGCTGAAAAGCGTCGGCCTGGACGGCGACGGCATCTGCGCTGCGATACGCCAGCGCTTTGCCGGCGGCGAGCCGCGCCTGGTGGTCAACAACGGCTGAAGTCCGAGCCGTGTTTCAATGAAAAACGACGCCGTGGCGTCGTTTTTCGTTTAAACCAGACGAATGCCGCCGGATGGGCAAGCCTCAACCGGCCTCGCGGTATTGGCGCGCCGTTCCCAGCAACCACTGCTCGAACGCTTGCAGCAGGGGCGAGCTTTGCTTGTATTCCGGATACACCAGGTAATAGCCCTTGTCGTTGTGCAGCGATAAGTCGCAGGGGATGAGCAACTCGCCGCTGGCCAGTTCGGCCAGCACGAAAAAGCGCGGCACCAGCGCCACGCCCAGGCCGGCGCGCGCCGCTTCGACCAGCATCGAAAACAATTCATAGCGCTGTCCGCTCATGCAGTCGACGTCGTGCACGCGCGCCTGCGCCAGCCATTGACGCCAGGCGTCGGGCCGGGCCGACTGATGCAGCAAAGTCAGGCGCGCCAGGTCGGCCGGCCGCAAACCGCTCGCGCCGTTCAGCAGTTGCGGGCTGCACACGGGCGTCATTTCCTCGCCGAACAGGTGCTGGGCGATGGCGCCCGGCCACACGGGATTGCCGAAATGGATGGCGGCCGTGAACGGGGTGTCGGTGAAGATGAAGGGTTCGGAACGGGTCGTCAAATTGAGCGTGATGTGGCCGTGCTGCGCATAGAAGTGCGGCAGGCGCGGGATCAACCAGCGCGTGGCGAAGGTTGGTATCACGGCCAGTTCCAGGATGCCGCCGGCGCCGCGCTGCGTCATCACGGCCAGGGTGTCGCGCTCGATCTTGTCGAGATGTTCGCGCAGCTGTTTCGCGTAAGCGCGGCCGATGTCGGTCAGGCTGACGCGGCGCTTGACCCGGTTGAACAGGGCCAGTCCCACATAGTCTTCCAGGGCTGCGATCTGCCGCCCCACGGCGCTCGGCGTGAGCGCCAGTTCGTCCGCGCTGCGGGTAAAGCTTTCATGGCGGGCCGCCGCTTCAAAGGCGATCAGCGCCTCCATGCTGGGGATCTTTCTTCTCACACTACATTCCTCAAACGCACAACATCACGAGTTTTTATCATTTGTGCAATATCCCGGTTAACGCAACACTAGCTCTGTCGCGTCCAGCCCGGATGCAGAACCGCCCGGCTCGGCGCGGCCACGAAATATTACGCGGACTATATTGATTTTACTCAAGCATTGCAAGGCTGTTTGCGTTCGATCAAGGCCCGATGAAGCAACGATCCCATCAATCCATAGTGGAGACTCAACATGCGCGACGAAGCGGCGGAAGTGAAATTGGCGGCACCGAAATTCAAACCCTATACGCGGCAAACCATCCACCAGGCGCCCCAGTGGGCCCTGTTGGCGCCCGATTTGCAGGAAGCCGTGCTGGTGGTGGCGCGCGTCTTGCCGTTCCGCACCAACCAATATGTGATGAATGAATTGATCGACTGGAACAATGTCCCGGACGATCCGATTTACCGCCTGACTTTCCCGCACCGCGACATGCTGGCGCCGGAAGATTACGCCCGTTTGCGCGATCTGGTGCTGATGCAAAAGGATGAAGTGGGCATAGAACGGGAAGTCA
The DNA here is from genome assembly GCA_003482555.1 of Janthinobacterium sp. Lineage (GTDB taxonomy): Bacteria > Pseudomonadota > Gammaproteobacteria > Burkholderiales > Burkholderiaceae_D > Janthinobacterium. Next base: position 4,883 of record DMYQ01000243.1, read on the forward strand.
AGCGCCTGCGCCTGGGCATGAATCCGCACCCGGCCGGCCAGATGACGCACAACGTGCCGATGATGGACGACGAACCGGTGCGCGGCTTGCAGCACAAGTACAAGCAGACGGTGCTGTTTTTCCCCAGCGCCGGCCAGACTTGCCACGCGTATTGCACCTTTTGCTTCCGCTGGCCCCAATTCGTCGGCATGGAAGACCTGAAGTTCGACGCCAAGGAATCGAAGGAACTGGTCAGCTACCTGAAGCTGCATCCGGAAGTGACGGACGTGCTCATCACCGGCGGCGACCCCCTGATCATGAGCACGCGCGCGCTGGCCGGCTATATCGAACCGCTGCTGGTGCCGGAACTGGCGCATATCCAGAACATCCGCATCGGCACCAAGTCGGTCTCGTACTGGCCGCAGCGCTTCGTCACCGACAACGACGCCGACGATCTGCTGGCCCTGTTTCGCAAGGTGGTCGACTCGGGCAAGAATCTGGCGCTGATGGGGCATTACAACCATCCGGCCGAATTGCGGCCCGCCATCGCGCAACAGGCGGTCAAGCGCATCGTCTCTTCCGGCGCCACCCTGCGCATGCAGGCGCCCCTGATCCGCCACATCAACGAAGACCCGAAAGGCTGGGCCGAACTGTGGACCACGGGCGTGCGCCTGGGCGCCATTCCCTACTATATGTTCATCGAAAGGGATACCGGCCCCAGCCAGTATTTCCGCTTGCCGCTGGCGAAGGCTTATGAAACCTTCCAGGCCGCGTATCAAATGGTGTCGGGCCTGTCGCGCACGGTGCGCGGACCGTCGATGAGCGCCTTCCCGGGCAAGGTGGCGATCGATGGCATCGTCACGATAGGCGGCGAAAAAGTCTTTGCGCTGCAATTTCTGCAAGCCCGCAATCCGGACTGGGTGCGCCGGCCCTTTTACGCGAAATTCGACGCCGAGGCGACCTGGCTGGACGACCTGGTGCCGGCCTTCGGCGAGAAGCGCTTCTTCTTTGAAAGCGAGCCGGATGCGCCGCGCCAGGTGATTCCCATCGCCCGCCTGCAGGGCGCGCAAGGGGCCATGGCCGATGCCGCCGCCACCGACGGCGCCAACGACGCCGGCGACCAGCACACGGGAACCTGAACCATGAGTCATTTATTGCACAGGCAGATACATCACGACTATCCGGTGGCCAGCGGCGGCAATGGCGTCCACCTGATCGACGCGGCCGGCCGCCGTTACATCGATGCCAGCGGCGGCGCCGCCGTCTCATGCCTCGGCCACCAGCATCCTCGGGTGCTGGCGGCCATGCACGCCCAGCTCGACAAACTGGCTTATGCGCACACCAGTTTTTTCACTTCCGAGGCGGCCGAGGCGCTGGGCGCGGAATTGCTGGCCCGTGCCCCGGCCAATATGTCGCACGTCTATCTGGTGTCGGGCGGTTCGGAAGCGGTGGAAGCGGCGCTGAAGATGGCGCGCCAGTATTTTGTCGAGCGCGGCGAGCCGCAGCGGCGGCATTTCATTTCGCGCCGGCAAAGCTATCACGGCAACACCTTGGGTGCGCTCGCCGTCGGCGGCAACGCCTGGCGGCGCCAGCAGTTCGCGCCCATCCTGGCCGATAGCCACTATATCGATCCCTGCTATGCCTACCGTTACCGCGACGAGGCGGAAACGGCCGAAGCCTACGGCTTGCGCGCGGCGGACCAACTGGAGGCGAAGATCCTGGAACTGGGGGCCGCCAATGTGATCGCCTTTGTCGCCGAAACCGTGGTCGGCGCGACGCTGGGGGCGGTGCCGCCGGCGCCCGGCTACCTGGCGCGCATCCGCGACATCTGCGACCGCCACGGCATCTTGCTGATACTCGACGAAGTCATGTGCGGCATGGGCCGCACCGGCACCCTGCACGCCTGCGAGCAAGAGGGCGTCATGCCCGACTTGCTGACGGTGGCCAAGGGCCTGGGCGGCGGCTATGCGCCGATCGGCGCCACTTTTGTCGCGAAACACATCTACGACGCCTTCGCGCAGGGCTCCGGCCTGTTCCAGCATGGCCACACCTATGTCGGCCATCCGCTCGCCTGCGCCGCCGCCCTGGCCGTGCAGCGGGTGATACGCGACGAGCGCCTGCTCGAGAACGTGGTTCAGCGCGGGGCCCAGCTCGAGCAAGCCTTGCGCGCCCGCTTCGCCGACCATCCGCATGTCGGCGACATCCGCGGACGGGGGCTGTTCTGGGGCCTGGAACTGGTCGCCGAACGGTCCACGAAGACGCCTTTCGACGCCTCCCTGCGCCTGCACGCGAGCGTCAAGTCGAACGCCATGCAGCGCGGCCTGCTGGCCTACCCGATGGGCGGCACGATCGATGGCCGCTCGGGCGACCATATCCTGCTGGCGCCGCCCTTCATTTGCGACGCCGGCACCATCGACGCCATCGTCGACCGCCTGGGCGAGGCGATCGATGCGGCCATAGTCCGCGCCCCGGCCAGGCTGCGCGCCTAGTACGGCACGATCGGTAGCGTGCGCGGCCGGGGCGAACTCCCTGCCGCGCCGGCCCTTGCCCTTTATCTATGACAGGAATTCACGCCATGCCCCGCATACCCTATACCGCGCCCGATCTGGCGCAACCGAAAGACATCGTCGATGCGATCCGCGTCCGCCGCGGCGGACATTTGCTGAACCTGGATCGCATGCTCTTGCACAGCCCGCCCTTTGCGCGGGGCTGGAATGCCTTCCTGGGCGAAGTGCGCGGCGGACTCGACCTGCCGCCCAAATGGCGCGAGCTTGCCATTTGCGTGGTGGCGGTGCAGAACGGCGCCGAGTATGAGTTTCACCACCATGCCCCGGAATTCATCCACGCCGGCGGCGACGCGCGCCAGATCGACGCCCTGCGCCAGCCGCAAGCCTGCCTGAGCGAGTCCTCCCCCTTCGACGCGCGGGAGCGCGCGGTGATCGCCCTGACGCTGGACATGACGCGCCGGGTCCAGGTCGAAGAAAGCACCTTCGCGGCGGCGCTGGCGGCGCTGGACAATCGCCGCCACGTGGTCGAACTGGTGGGCGTGATCGCGGCCTACAACATGGTGTCGCGCTTTTTGGTCGCGCTCGATATCGCGCCCGAAGAAGCGGCGCCATCGTTCCCGAACATTCGCTAACTGGAGTCAACAATGACGTATGTCGTCACCGAAAACTGTATCAACTGCAAGCATTCCGATTGCGTGGAAGTGTGTCCGGCGGAAGCCTTTCACGAAGGGCCGAATTTCCTCGTCATCCATCCGGACAAATGCATAGACTGCGAACTGTGCGTGAGCGCCTGTCCGGTCAAAGCCATCTTCTTCGAGACGGAAGTGCCGGCCGACCAGCTTGAGTTTGTCGGGCTGAACGCGCGCTACGCGGCCGTCTGGCCGCTGATCCTGGATCGCAAGGCGGCCCTGGACGATGCGCAGTTCTGGAATGGCCAGGCGGGCAAACGCCAATATCTCGACCCGGCGCCAGCCGGCCCCTGAAGCGGCGGTGGCGCGGGCCTGGCGGCCCGGGTGCTCAGACGGTCTTGTTTTGCAGGCGCAGCAAACCCAGTCCCAGCACGACGAACAGGCCGCCGGAGGTGCGGTTGAACAAGCGCGCGCGCCGGGGGCTGGCGAAACGGCTCTTGAGCACGCGCGCCAGCAGCGCGTAAAAGGCGTGCGCCAGCATGGCGCAGAGCGCGAAGGTGGTCGTCAGCACGGCGAACTGTTCCAGGATGGGCGCGTCCTGCGTCAAAAATTGCGGGAACAGGGCCGAAAAGAACAGAATGGCCTTCGGGTTGGTCAGCGCCACCGTCAAGCCCTGGGTGAACAGGCGCCGGGCGAGGCGTGGCTTGGCCGACGCCCGCGGCGCGTCCGGAACGACCAGGATGCTGCCCTTGCTGCGCCATTGCTTGACGCCCAGGTAAATCAGGTACACGGCGCCGGCCAGCTTCAAGGCCAGGAAGGCTGCGGCCGAGGTGGCCAGGACGACGCCCATTCCCGCCATCGCCACGCCGGAAACGATGAAGATCCCGAGCGCGTTGCCCAGGCTGCTGATCATGGCGCGGCGCGGCCCCACCGCGATCGCATTTGAAATCGCCAGCAGCACCCCGGGACCGGGAGTAAATGTGACGAGCAGGGCGACGCTGCAAAAAATCAGCCAATTCGAGAGGTGCATGGGGGATCCTGATTGAGCGGTGTGATCGGGATCTCATTGTATAACAGCAATCTATTTGATGTTGCGAGCGCCTGATTTTGATGCCGTCCCGAGATTGGCGGGAATGCGGCGCGCAGAGTTGTATTTTTAGTAAATCGAGAGAGCACGGGAATGTAAAAATCGCATGTAATATATAACGAGGAAATGCGATTTCATGTATATCTGATATTCACAATTTGCATATCGCATTATATTTATTTAATATAAACACATCGATATGTATTATTTCTTCGCTTATCTGCAACATTTCAGGCAAACGGAGAAGTTTGCATATAGAATGACGCCGTCTTAAAGAGCGTGCGGGGAATTTACTCGCCGAATTTTATAAATATATTTGGAAATCACAATGAAACAATACATTTTTGGCGCAATCATCAGCGCAGCCCTGGTCTTCCCAATGGCAGCGCAAGCTGAGGGCGACACCGCCTTCTACGTCGGCGCCAGCGCCGGCCGTGCGGAACAAAAACTGAGCGTCACCGGCGGTTCGGAGAAAGACTCCAAAACCGGCTACAAGGCGTTCGGCGGTTATCAGTTCAATAAAAATGTCGGCGTTGAAATCGGTTATGTCGATTTCGGCAACTACAGCGCGAAAAGCGGCAATGTTTCGGCCGATGTCAANNTTTCGAAAAACCTGGCTCTGGTTGGCGAATATGAAACATTCGGCAAAGTCCTGGATGAAACCGGCATCGAAATCAAAGGCAACATGGCTTCGGTCGGCCTGCGTTACGCGTTCTAAAAAAATAATATCGGACGCTGCGGCCAGGCTGCCATCGTCCCGTGTTTGAATCGAAAAAACCGGCGCATGCCGGTTTTTTTGCATCTGCATGAAGCAAAGACTTTATTGCCGATATTCGATGCGCCGAACGGGGAAGTATCCGCGGCGGCGA
>DMYQ01000243.1:10128-22913 GCA_003482555.1 Janthinobacterium sp.
GCTGCCCGCTTCCCTCACGCCGCCATTGCTTGCAGCGCCAATTCGCTGTGCGCGCCCCGGCCCAGCAATTCGGCGAAACGGGCCGGGTCGATATTCGAGCCGCACACGATCAGGGCCACCCGCTTGCCGGCCAGCCTGTCGCGCAAGGGTCCGAATAAGGCGGCCGTCGCCACCGCCGCGGCCGGTTCAGCCACCAGTTTGGCGTCGCGGAACAGATGCAACATGGCGCGGCAGATTTCATCGTCCGTCACCCGCACCACCTCGTCGACGAAGCGGCGGCAAACGCCAAAGCTGTAAGCCATCGCATAGGGGGCGCCCAGGCTGTCGGCCACGGTGTCGACCCGGTCCAGCGTTTCCGGCACGCCCGACTGGAAGCTGCGGTACAGCGCGTCGGCGCCGAACGGTTCCACGCCGTACACGGCGCAATCGGGATTGATTTGCTTGACGGCGGCGGCGATGCCGGCGCACAGGCCGCCGCCGCCGACCGGCACCAGCACCGCGTCCAGTCCCGGCACTTGCGCCATCAGTTCCAGCCCGACGGTGGCCGTGCCCTGGGCCGTCAGCTCGCCTTCGTAAGGATGCAACATGGTGCGCCCCTCGTCGCGCGCGATCTCGCGCCCGCGCGCGAAGGCCTGGTGCACGTCCGGCATCAAGAGCACCCGCGCGCCCAGGTCGCGGCAAGCGGCGATGCGGGCCGGGCTGGCGTGTTGCGGCATGACGACGATGGCGCCGCAGCCGGACAGGCGCGCCGTATACGCCACGGCGATCGCATGGTTGCCGGCGCTGACGGCGACCACGCCGCGCCGGCGCGCGGCCGCATCGAGCGCCGCGATGCAGTTGAGGGCGCCGCGCAGCTTGAAGGTGCCCGTCTTTTGAAACAATTCCAGCTTGAGCCAGACTTCCCCGCCGCCCTGGAATTGGGCGTCGATGATGCCGGTTTGCCAGCGCCAGACGGGCGTATGCAGGATCTTGCCGGCCAGACGGTCGGCGCTGGCGCGGATTTGCGCCAGCGATGGATAGGCGGTCGGGCTAACGGTGTTGGCAGGCATGGGTGTTTCTCCATTGAATAGACGAGGGGATGCGTCGCTGGACGCGTAGCAGTCTGGGGCGCCGAGCACCGGCGGCGCCGCAGCTCAGCGACCCTGAATAATTCGAATAATGGAGACGGCGGAAAGGGAGATGGACGCACGGACGCCGCGACCGGACACCGCTTCAGGACCGGCGGCGGCGCTGAAGAAACGGCAAGAGGCGGTGGGCGGGTGGGTGTGCATGAGGTCAATCATGCCAAAGAAGCAGCGGCAAAGCAAGCGCCATGCGGGGCTGGACAGGGAAAAAAATCATGTTGCCATGTGGAAATGTGCGTATATTCAGAGCGCTTGGTCGGTATATGATTTCACTTGATGTAAAGTTGTGTAAATTTCTGGCGGGGTAGTCCATACTGGAGGTATCCATTTTCACTTCGAAAATAGACCCAGGCAATTTTTAGTATAAGAGCAAGATATGAATTTTAACCCTCAAGGCACTACATTTAGAGTTCTGATCGACGAAGAAGCGCAATATGTGATCTGGCCCGAGCACAAGGCCGTGCCCGGTGCCTGGACGGATATCGGCGTCACGGGCGGCAAGCAGGATTGCCTCGACTATGTGGAATTGGCGTGGATGGATCTGTGCCCGCTCAGTTTTTCTTTTTTCATGGACCAGCGCAGCGGGCCGATGACAACCCACTGAGCGAGCCAGCGGGCTCTTGCGTGGCGCGCCCGGGGCAGGCGCGCCCGGACTCGCCCCGCGCCGCCGGCCGGCGCATGGGCGCAAAAGTGTTGCCCCTGCGGTCAGGGATTGCCGCTACAATCGGCATACCGTCACTCTTGCTCCCGAGAACATCATGAAAACGGCCCTGTCCGCGGCGCTCATTTGTCTTGCCGGAATGGCGGCGGCACGCGCGGAACCGTCCATCACCGTTTCCTGGCGCGACAAACCCCCGTATCACTATATTGAAGACGGCCGCGAGCAGGGTTTTTTGCTCAAGCGCACGCGCGCGGTCTTTGCCGCGGCAGGGATTGCCGCGCATTTCGTCGAAGAACCGCAAAAGCGCATCTGGGCCAATTTCGAGCACGGCGCCAGCAATTATTGCTCCATCAGCTGGTATCGCTTGCCGGCGCGCGAAGCCTTCGCCCAGTTCAGCCATCCCCTGCATGTCGATCCGCCGCAAGCGCTCCTGATCGCCGCCGAGGCCGTGCCCCGGGTGCGCGCCCACGCCACGCTGGCCGCGCTGCTGGCCGACCCGCGCATGACGCTGGGCGTCGTCGACGGCGTCTCTTACGGCGCCGACATCGACGCCATGATAGCGGGCAGCGCCAACCGCATCATGCGCCGCACCGTCAGCGTGACGGTGATGATACGCATGCTGGCGGCCGGCCGCGCCTCGTACATGTTTGTCGACCGCGACGACTGGCGTTACTACAGCAAGCACGACCCGGCACCGGCGCCGGCCGTGCTGTATGCCTTCCCCGACATGCCGGCGGGCATGAAGCGCTACCTCATTTGCAGCCGCGACGTGGCCCCGGCGGTCATGGACAAGCTGAACCGCGCCATCGACGCGTCCGCCCCCTGAATTTAGCCGCGCTTGCGCTCGTGCCGCCACAGCACGTCGCTGCCGCCGGCGAAGCGGTTCAGCACGCGCGAGAGCACGAACAGCAAGTCCGAGAGCCGGTTCACATACTGGCGCGGATGGTCGTGGATGGTTTCGGCGTTGCCCAGCGCGACGATGCTGCGTTCGGCGCGGCGGCAAATGGTGCGGCAAATATGGGCGATGGAAGCGGCGCGCGAGCCGGCCGGCAAGATGAATTCCGTCAGCGCGGGCAAGTCGGCATTGTATTTTTCCAGCAAGTCGTCGAGGCGGCCCACGTGCACTTCGGTGATCAACTGGTAGCCGGGAATGCAGATTTCGCCGCCCAGGTCGAACAGGTCGTGCTGGATAAGCACCAGTTCTTCGCGCAGCGGCTCCGGCATCGCTTCGCACAGCAACAGGCCGATGTGCGAGTTCAATTCATCGACGTCGCCCATGGCGTGCACGCGCACGCTGTCCTTGCTGGTGCGGCTGCCGTCGCCCAGGCCGGTGCTGCCGTTGTCGCCGGTGCGGGTGGCGATTTTAGAGAGTCGGTTGCCCATGATGTATCCTGTTCGGTGAAAGAATGGGGTGAGGATACGATAAAATCGGCCGCTACGCCCGCCGCCGGACACTATCGACCTGAATCGGCGGCGAAATGTCGCGCCCGGCCCGTTTTTGCTGAGTTTTTACTTAGTTTGTGCCTGGTTTGTGCTTACAATCGCAGCATGCCCCTGCGCCCCCACTCCCCATGCTGACTCCCGCCGCCACACCCCCGTTCACGGCCGAACGCCAACAGGCCGTCGTCGCCGCCCTGCGCGCGCTGCTGCCCGAGCGCTGCGTGCTGTTCGCGGCCGAAGACACCCGGCCCTATGAATGCGACGGCCTGGCCGCTTACCGGCGCCTGCCGATGGTGGTCGCGCTGCCCGACACGGAAGAACAGGTGATCGCCATCCTCAACGTCTGCCGCGAGATGCAAGTGCCGATCGTGCCGCGCGGCGCCGGCACCGGCCTGTCCGGCGGCGCGCTGCCGATCGCCGACGGCGTCGTGCTGTCGACGGCGCGCATGAACCAGCTGCTGCGCCTGGACGCCTATGGGCGCGCGGCGGTGGTGCAGCCGGGCGTGCGCAACCTGGCCATTTCCGAGGCCGCCGCGCCGCACGGCCTGTATTACGCGCCCGATCCATCCTCGCAGATCGCCTGCACCATCGGCGGCAACGTGGCGGAAAACTCGGGCGGCGTGCATTGCCTGAAGTACGGCCTGACCCTGCACAACGTGCTGCGCGTGCGCATCGTCACCATCGACGGCGAGGTGATGGAGCTGGGCGGCGAGTCGCTCGACTCGCCCGGCCTCGACCTGCTGGCCGTCTTCATCGGCTCGGAAGGCATGCTCGGCATCGTCACCGAAGTGAGCGTGCGCCTGATCCCGAAGGCGGCCGCGGCGCGCGTCATCATGGCTTCCTTCGGCGACATCGTCACCGGCGGCGACGCCGTGGCCAGGGTGATCGCGGCCGGCATCATCCCGGCCGGGCTGGAGATGATGGACCGCACCTCGGTGCGCATGGTCGAGCCCTTCGTGCAAGCCGGCTACGACCAGGACGCGGCCGCCATTTTGCTGTGCGAGGCGGACGGCACCATCGAAGAGGTGGAAGAGGAAATCGCGCGCATGACGGCGGTGCTGGAAGGCGCCGGCGCGAGCGCCATCGCGGTCTCGCAGACGGAGGCCGAGCGCCTCAGGTTCTGGTCCGGGCGCAAGAACGCCTTTCCGGCGGCGGGCCGCATCTCGCCCGATTATTATTGCATGGACGGCACCATTCCGCGCAAGCGCCTGGCCCAGGTCTTGAGCGGCATCGCCGCCATGGAAGTGAAGTACGGCCTGCGCTGCGCCAATGTGTTCCACGCCGGAGACGGCAATCTGCATCCCCTGATCCTGTTCGACGCCAACCTGGCGGGCGAATTCGCGCGCGCCGAAGCCTTCGGCGCCGCGATCCTGGCCCTGTGCGTGGAAGTGGGCGGCACCATCACCGGCGAGCACGGGGTCGGCGTGGAAAAGATCGATTCCATGTGCGTCCAGTTCACGCCGCGCGAGATCGCCGCCTTCATTGCGCTCAAGCGCGCTTTCGACCGGCCCGGCCTGCTCAATCCGGACAAGGCGATTCCGACCCTGAACCGCTGCGCCGAATTCGGCAAGATGCATGTGGCGGGCGGGCGCCTGAAGTTCGCCCACCTGCCGCGATTTTAACTCGGAGAAGCCTGTGCAAGCGATAGTGGAACAATTCAGGGAACGCATCCTGGCCGCGACGGCGGCGCGCGCGCCGCTGCGCCTGCGCGGTGGCGGCAGCAAGGACTGGTACGGCGGGCAACTGGCGGGCGAGGTGCTCGACACGCGCGCCCACGCCGGCATCGTCGACTACGAGCCGACCGAGCTGGTGATCACGGCGCGCTGCGGCACGCCGCTGGCCGAGATCGAGGCGGCGCTGGCCGCGCAGCGGCAGATGCTCGCTTTCGAGCCGCCCCATTTCGGGCCCGGCGCCACCATAGGCGGCGTGCTCGCCTGCGCGCTGTCGGGGCCGCGCCGCCCGCACGCCGGCGCCGTGCGCGACTTCGTGCTGGGCGCCACGCTGATGGATGGCCAGGGCGAGGTGCTCAATTTCGGCGGCCAGGTGATGAAGAACGTGGCCGGCTACGACGTTTCGCGCCTGCTGGCCGGCTCGCTCGGCACGCTCGGGCTGATCCTGCAAATGTCGCTGAAGGTGCTGCCGCTGGCGCCGCGCGAAACCAGCGTGCGCTTCGAGCTGGACGAGATCGCGGCTTTGAAAAAACTCAATGAGTGGGCCGGCCAGCCGTTGCCGATATCGGCCAGTTGCTGGCACGACGGCGCGCTGAGCTTGCGCCTGTCCGGCGCCGACGCGGCCGTGGCGGCCGCGCTGCGCAAGCTGGGCGGCGCGGAAATGCATGGCGCGGCGCCATTCTGGGCCAGCCTGCGCGAACAGAGCCACCCCTTCTTCGCCGACGGCGCCAGCCTGTGGCGCCTGTCGCTGCCGCCGGCGGCCAGCGCCATCATTCTGAAGGGCGAGCACTTGATCGAGTGGGGCGGGGCGCAGCGCTGGCTGAAGGCCGACGCCGGCCAGGCGCCCGCCATCCGCCGCAGCGTGGCGGCGGCCGGCGGACACGCCAGCCTGTTCCGCGGCGGCGACAAGAGCGTGGGCGTGTTCCATCCGCTGGCGCCGGCCGTGGCCGCGCTGCACCAACGCCTGAAGACGGCGTTCGACCCGGCCGGGATCTTCAACCCCGGCCGCATGTATTAAGGGCCCATGCAAACCAATCTCGCCGATTTCATCAAGAATACCCGCGACGGCGAGGAAGCCGAAGCGATCCTGCGCGCCTGCGTGCACTGCGGCTTTTGCAATGCGACCTGTCCCACTTACCAGTTGCTGGGCGATGAACTGGACGGCCCGCGCGGGCGCATCTACCTGATCAAGCAGGTGCTCGAAGGCGAGCCGGTGACGGCCAAGACCCAGGGCCACCTGGACCGCTGCCTGACGTGCCGCAATTGTGAAAGCACCTGTCCGTCCGGGGTGCGCTACGGGCGTCTGCTCGATATCGGCCGCAAGGTGGTCGAGCAGCGCGTGCCACGGCCGGCGCGCGAGCGCATCGAGCGCTATGTGCTGAAGGAGGCGCTGCCGCGCGCATGGCTGTTCACGCCGGCGCTGCGGGCCGGCCAGTTGCTGCGGCCCCTGCTCTCGAAGCCGATGCAAGACAAGCTGCCGCGCTTCACGCTGGCGGGACGGCGGCCCGCGCGCGCCCACGCGCGCAAGATGCTGCTGCTGGACGGCTGCGCCCAGCCGGCGATGGCGCCCAATATCAACGGCGCCGCCGCGCGCGTGCTCGACGCGCTTGGCGTGCAATTGATCCTTGCGCCCAAGGCCGGCTGCTGCGGCGCGTTGCGCTACCATATGAACGATCAGGATGGCGGGCTGGACGACATGCGCCGCAATATCGACGCCTGGTGGCCCTATCTCGACGGCGCCGGCGCGGTCGAGGCGATCGTGATGACGGCGTCCGGCTGCGGCGTCACGGTGAAGGAATACGGCCACCTGCTGGCGCACGATCCGGCCTACGCCGACAAGGCGCGCCGGGTGTCGGCACTGACGCGCGACTTGAGCGAAATCCTGGCGCCGTTCGAGGAAGAGTTGGGGCGCAAGCTGCGCGGCAAGGTGGGCCAGCGCATCGCCTACCACCCGCCCTGCACCCTGCAGCACGGGCAGCAAATCCGCGGCAAGGTCGAGGCTTTGCTGCGCGCCGCCGGCGTGGACGTCAAGCTGTGCGCCGACAGCCACCTGTGCTGCGGCTCGGCCGGCACCTATTCGATGCTGCAGCCGGAGCTGGCGCTGCGACTGCGCGATCAGAAGCTGGCCCACCTGGCCGACACGGGCGCCGACCTGATCGTCTCGGCGAATATCGGTTGCCAGGTGCATCTGCAATCGGGCACCGAGACGCCGGTGCGGCACTGGATCGAGCTGATCGACCGCGCCCTGTCCGGCGCGCGCTGACTGACTGACCAGTTGATTGGTGGATCAATGGTTCAAGGGATCAGACTAGGCTGAGCGCGCCCGTTTGCCAGGCCGGCGCCGGGATGAATTCTTCGACCCAGCGCGGCACGGCGTCGGCCGGCATGGGGCGCGCGATGCCGTAGCCTTGCGCCAGGTCGCAACCGAGTTGCATCAGGCGGGCGCCGTGGGCGACGCTTTCCACGCCTTCCGCGATCACGCTCAGCTTGAAGGAATTGGCCAGATTGATGACGGCGCTCACCAGGTGCAGATCGTCCTGGTTGACCAGCATATTGCGCACGAAGCTCTGGTCGATTTTCAGGATGTCGGCGGGCAGCCGCTTCAGGTAAGACAGCGAGGAATAGCCGGTGCCGAAGTCGTCCAGCGCAAAGGCGATGCCGAGCGCCTGGCAAGCGCGCATCACGCGGCGCACGTGTTCGATGTCGTCGAGCGCCGACGATTCCAGGATTTCCAGCTCCAGCATGCTGGGCGCCACGCCGGGATAGTCGGCCAGGATGGCTTTCAGGCGCGCCACGAAGTCGGGGCGCTGGAAGTGGCGCGCGGCGATGTTGACGCTGACCACCCAGTGGCGACCGGCCCGGCCCCACAATTGCATTTGCCGCAGGGCCTGGCGCAGCACCCATTCGCCGATGTCGATGATCAAGTCGGTGTGTTCGACCAGTGGCAAGAACTGGGCCGGTTCCAGCACGCCGCGGCGCGGATTGCGCCAGCGCAGCAGCGCTTCCATGCCCACCACGCGGCCGCTGCGCATGTTCACCTTGGGCTGGTAGTACAGGCACAATTGATCGCAGCGCAAGGCCAGGCGCACCTCGGTGCGCTGGTTGTGGTGGGTGCGCACGTCGCGGTCCAGGCTGGCGTCGAAGAAGTGGGCCCGGCTGCGCCCGGTCAGCTTGGCCTGGTAGACGGCGTGGTCGGCGTGCCGCAGCAGGGTTTCGGTGCTGCAATCGCCGCCGCTATAGATGGCGACGCCGGCGCTGAGCGAGACGGTCAGCGGCGCGGCGTCGCACAGATAGGGCAGTTGCAGTTCGGCCAGCAGTTGCGCGACGCCCCCTTCGATGGCCGCGACGTCGGCCTGGCCGGACAGCAGGACGACAAATTCGTCGGCGCCCAGGCGGGCCGCATAGTGGCGGCCGTCGGCGTGGCCGCGCAGCCGCTGCGCCACCTGGGCCAGGATATCGTCGCCGCACTCGGGGCCGTGGCGCTCGTTGATATGCTGAAAATAATCCATGTCGAACAGGCAGACGGCCAGCGGCAGGCGCCGTTCGCGGGCTTGCGCCAGCGCTTGTTCGAAGCGGGCCGACAGCGCGGCCCGGTTCGGCAAGCCGGTGAGGGCGTCGAATTGCCCGCAGGCGGGGGTTTGCGGCGCTGGCTCCGCTTGCGCTTCCATCGCGCTGGCGCGCAAGGCAAGCCGCCGCCCCACGCGGCGCTTGCGGCGCAACAGCGCGATCGGGCTGGAGAAGAGGCCGGCAAGTAAGCTGATAAGCAGGCCGATCAGCAGCGCGCCGACGGCCGCTTGCGCGACCAGCATATCCCAGAGCCGGTTCAGGGGGCGGGTCGGCGAGGGCGACAAAGTCAAGGTGGCGCCGCCGGCGAAGGCGAAGCTGGCGTCGCCCCGGTGCAGCTTGACGAGGCGGCCGAACCAGGCGGGATAACGGGCCGGCGTGGCCGGCGCGCTCGCTTCCAGGTGACGCTCGCGGCTATCCCAGGCGATCGAGACGAGGTCGCGGTTCAGGGGCAGGGCGGCCGCCAGCATGGCGTTCAGGGGCGCGCTCTCGCTTGCCGTGGAAAGCGGCGGCAAGGTGGCCGCCAGGTAGTTGCCCAGTTGCCGAGCCTCGCGCTGGAACAGCGCGTCGGCGCCGGCCACCTGCGTTTGACACAGTAGCACGTAGGGAAAGGCGCACAGGGCGACGAGGATGGCAATGAGCAGACGGGAATATCTTCCCATCCGCATGGACAAGTACTTGGTTTTTCCCGACACTGGCATCGCTGTCCGATTCGAATTACGCGCAATAAAGCTGCACGCATTATCTCCGAAAAAGGTGGCCGGCAGGAGGCTTCAGGCAAAAATGATTGCAAAAATGCACGAAAAGTTGGTATTTGGACTTATTCTGCCAATAATTTCTCGATATCGGCCACCAGATCCAAGGGCGCGGTGCTGGGCGCGTAGCGCTGGAAGACGCTGCCGTCCTTGCGCACCAGAAACTTGGTGAAATTCCATTTGATCGCTTCGCTGCCCAGCAAGCCACGCGCTTCTTTTTTCAGTCGCGCAAACAGGGGGGGGGTGGCGCTGCCGTTGACGTCGATCTTGGCGAACAGGGGAAAGGTGACGCCGAAGTTCTTTTCGCAAAAGCTGCCGATGTCGTCGGCCGTGCCCGGTTCCTGGGAGCCGAACTGGTTGCAGGGAAAGCCCAGCACGACCACGCCCCTATCCTTGAACCGCTCATAGACTTGCTCCAGGCCCTTGTACTGGGGCGTGAAGCCGCATTTGCTGGCCGTGTTGACGATCAACAAGACCTGGCCCCGGTATTGTCCCAGGTCGACCGGCGCGCCGGCCAGGCTGTCGGCGCTGAAATCGTAAATGGTGCCCGCTGCGCTCATATCAGACGATCCCCAGATGTTCGGTGCCCGCCGACAGGTCGCGCGTGTGCGCGGCCTTGCCGTGCAGCTTGATGGCCAGGCGCAAGTCGTTGACGGAGTCGGCGTTGCGCAAGGCGTCTTCATAACTGATTTTATCGGCCTCGAACAAGTCGAACAGGGACTGGTCGAAAGTCTGCATGCCCAGTTCGCGCGATTTCTTCATCAACTCCTTGATTTCATGCACCTGACCCTTGAAGATCAAGTCCGAGATCAACGGTGAATTCAAGAGGATTTCAATGGCCACGCAGCGGCCGCGGCTTTCCTTGAGGGGAATCAGGCGTTGCGAAATCATGCCCTTCAAGTTCAGCGACAAATCCATCAGCAATTGCTGGCGCCGTTCCTCGGGGAAGAAGTTGATGATGCGGTCGAGTGCCTGGTTGGCGCTGTTGGCGTGCAGGGTGGCCAGGCACAGGTGGCCCGTCTCGGCGAAGGCGATGGCGTGATCCATGGTTTCGCGGTCGCGGATTTCGCCGATCTGTATCACGTCCGGGGCTTGGCGCAGGGTGTTTTTCAGGGCGATGCCCCAGTCGTCGGTGTCGACCCCCACTTCGCGCTGGGTGATGATGCAGTTCTTGTGCGGGTGCACGTATTCGACCGGATCTTCGATGGTGATGATGTGGCCGTAACTGTTTTCATTGCGGTAGCCGACCATCGCCGCCAGGGTGGTCGACTTGCCGGAGCCGGTGGCGCCCACCATGATGACGAGGCCGCGCTTGGTCATCACCACTTCTTCCAGCACCTTGGGCAAACCCAGGTCGGCCAGTTTCGGGATCGCCGTGGTGATGGTGCGCAAGACCATGCCGACGCAGCTCATCTGCACGAAGGCGGAGACGCGGAAGCGTCCCAGGTCGCCCGGGCTGATGGCGAAGTTCGCTTCCTTGCTCAGTTCGAACGAGGCGGTTTGCTTGTCGTTCATGATGGAACGCACCAGGTCGGTGGTGTGGGCCGCCGTCAGCGCTTGCGGCGACACGGGCGTGAGCTTGCCGTCGATCTTGATGGCGGGCGGAAAACCGGCCGTGATGAAGAGGTCGGAGCCGTTCTTGCTGGTCATCAGGCGCAGCAGGTCGAACATGAATTTTGACGCTTGATCCCGTTCCATGGCGAGTCTCCTTATCCGGGAAAGTTGTCGGGCGTCTTGGCGGCCGAGCGGGCGGCGGCGGGCGAGATCACGTTGCGGCGCACCAGGTCGGTCAAGGTCTGGTCCAGGGTTTGCATGCCGACATTGCTGCCGGTCTGGATGGCGGAATACATTTGCGCGATCTTCGATTCGCGGATCAGGTTGCGGATGGCGGGCGTGGCGATCATGATTTCATGGGCGGCGACGCGGCCGGCACCGTCCTTGGTCTTGAGCAAGCTCTGGGAAATGACGGCTTGCAGCGATTCGGACAGCATGGCGCGCACCATTTCCTTTTCATCGGCGGGAAACACGTCGACGATACGGTCGATGGTCTTGGCGGCGGACGAGGTGTGCAGGGTGCCGAACACCAGATGGCCCGTTTCGGCGGCCGACAGGGCCAGGCGGATGGTTTCCAGGTCGCGCAACTCGCCCACCAGGATGACGTCGGGGTCTTCGCGCAAGGCTGAACGCAGGGCGTTGTTGAAGGACAGGGTGTGCGGCCCCACTTCGCGCTGGTTGATCAGGCATTTCTTGGAATCGTGGACGAATTCGATCGGGTCTTCGATGGTCAGGATGTGGCCGTATTCGGTTTCATTGACGTGGTTCACCATCGCGGCCAGGGTGGTCGACTTGCCGGAACCGGTGGGGCCGGTGACCAGCACCAGGCCGCGCGGCTTGAGGGCCAGTTCGCTGAAGATGCGCGGGCAATTCAATTCTTCCAGGCTCAGGATCTTCGAGGGAATGGTGCGCAACACGGCCGAGGCACCCCGTTCCTGGTTGAAGGCGTTGACGCGGAAGCGGGCCAGGCCGGGAATGGCGAAGGAAAAATCGCACTCGAGCATTTCCTCGTAAGCCTTGCGCTGGCCATCGTTCATGATGTCATAGATCATGCCGTGCACTTCCTTGTGCTCGAGGGGCGGCAGATTGATGCGTCGCACGTCGCCATGCACCCGTATCATCGGCGGCAAGCCGGCCGACAGATGCAAGTCGGAGGCCTTATTCTTGACGGAGAATGCGAGTAGTTCGGAAATGTCCATTTATAATCCCTGTGCCTGCTGTAAAAGGGGCGCAAGGCCCGGCTTGTCCGGCATGGTTTCACCCCGCCCTATGCTGAATGCTGAATGCTGAAGGATTATGTCCACAATCGCCCAGAACTTGCAAGCTGTCCATCATAACATTGTTGCTGCAGTACAAGAAAGCGCCCGCGCCGCGCACGGCGTGACCCTGCTGGCCGTCTCCAAGACCTTCGACGCGGCAGCCGTGCTGGAGGCGGCGCGGGCCGGCCAGACGGCTTTTGGTGAAAATTATCTGCAAGAGGCGCTGGCGAAGATCGCCAGCGTCGCCGCGGCCCGGCCGCCGGTGCTTCTTGAGTGGCACTTCATCGGCCCGATCCAGAGCAACAAGACGCGTCCCATCGCCGAGCATTTCGACTGGGTGCACACGGTGGAGCGGGCGAAAATCGCCGAGCGCCTGTCCCAGCAGCGGCCGGCCGGGCTGGCGCCGCTGAATATCTGCCTGCAAGTCAATATCAGCGGCGAGGCCAGCAAGAGCGGTGTGGCGCCGTCCGACTTGCCGGCGCTGGCGCGCGCCGTCGCCGCGTTGCCGGGGCTGCGCCTGCGCGGCTTGATGGCGATACCCGAGCCGGTCGACGACTTCGCCCTGCAGCGCGCCGCCTTCGCCCGCTTGCGTCACTTGTACGAGCAATTGCGGGCCGAGGGCTTCGAACTCGACACCTTGTCGATGGGCATGTCATCGGATATGCGCGCCGCCATCGTCGAGGGCGCCACCATGGTCAGGGTCGGCAGCGCCATTTTCGGCGCGCGCGACTATTCCTGAACGACGATTGCTGAACGAC
>DMYQ01000243.1:23016-39241 GCA_003482555.1 Janthinobacterium sp.
GACGATTGCTGAACGACGATTGCCTTAACGGAGAGATTGGAATGAGTGAGATGAGCAAAGAATTGATGAACAAGGAATTAAGCATTGCCTTCATCGGCGGCGGCAATATGGCTTCGGCCCTGATCGCCGGCCTGGCCGGCAAGCTGACGGCGGGCGCGAACATCCATGTGGTCGACCCGAACCTGGCGGCCCTGGAAACCTTGCGGAGCCGCTTCGGCGTGACGACGGCCGGCGCGGCGGACGCGGCGCTGGCCGCCCGCGACGTGATCGTGCTGGCGGTCAAGCCGCAAAGCATGCGCGAAGTGGCGGCGCAGTTGCTGCCCTTCCTGGGCGGCGCCCGCGCGCCCCTGATCCTGTCGATCGCGGCCGGCATCCGCGCCGTCGACCTGGCGCGCTGGCTGGGCGGCTACGGCGCCATCGTGCGTTGCATGCCGAACACGCCGGCCTTGATCGGCCTGGGCATCGCCGGCATGGTGGCTTGCGCCGGCGTCGACGCGGCGCAAAAGGCGGCGGCGGACGCCATCATGGGCGCCGTCGGCGCCACCGTCTGGCTGGACGACGAAGCCTTGATCGATCCGGTGACGGCCGTTTCCGGCAGCGGCCCGGCATATGTCTTTTATTTCATCGAGGCGATGCAAGAAGCGGCGGCGCAACTGGGTTTGACGGCGCAGCAGGGCACGCAGTTGGCGCTGGCCACTTTTGTGGGCGCGGCGCAACTGGCGGCGCAGTCGACGGAGCCGGTGGCGCTGTTGCGCGAGCGCGTCACCTCCAAGGGCGGCACCACCCACGCGGCCCTGTGCAGCATGGAACAGAGCGGCGTCAAGGAAGCGATCGTGGCGGCCGTGAAGGCGGCCGCCCTGCGCGGCAAGGAAATGGGCGACGAACTGGGCGCATTGTCTTGAGCGCTTGAGCGGGCCCTCAGCGCGCCAGGTAGTTCAGCAGGCGTAGCGAAGACGCCTTCATTTCCAGGATCGCCAAGGTGGCCAGCAGGCGGGCGATTTTCAATAGTTTGAAGGCGATCAGACCGAGTCCGTGTGCGGTAGACATGGCGCGACCTTTTACTTGCGGGAAATCAGAAGGCCGAACACGACGCCGATGGCGGCGCCCAGGCCGATCGATTTCCACGGGTTGTCCTTGACATAGGCATCGGTGGCCTGGGCTGCCAGCCTGGTCTTGGCCAGCATGTCCGCTTGCAGCTTCAACAAGTCCGTCTTTGTCGTTTTCAGCGTGCTTTCGAATTTTTCCTTGAGAGGCAGCGCTTCCTCGCCGCCGGCGTTGCTGTTCAACCAGTCTTCCGCTTCGTGAATGATATTTTTCATATCGTTCATTAATTTGTCGCGAGCATCATTGCCGCCGGCGCCAGAAGCGGCGCCGCTATTGCCGCCGGTGTGTATGGAGTTCATGCATGACCTCATCGATGGGTGAAATGACATTTTAGGCAGCGAGGGAAGCGACGCCTTGCGCCAGATCAATCAAGCGCGCCGGCCCTTGGCCGTTCAGCGCAGCCCGTAGTCGAGCGCGATGCCGGCAAACACGGCCGCGCCCAGCCAATTGTTATGCCGGAAGGCGGCCAGGCAAGGCATCCGTTCGCGCCCCCGTATCAGGGTGTAATGGTAGAGGACGCAGGCGCCCGCCAGTGCCAGGCCGGCCAGAAACCAGCCGCGCAAGCCCTGTTGCCAGCCGCAGGCAAGCCAGATCAGGCCGCTAATCAGGTAGCAAGCCATGACGATACGCACATCGTGGCGGCCGAAGGTGATGGCGGAGGTGCGGATGCCGATCTTCAAGTCGTCGTCGCGGTCGACCATGGCATATTCGGTGTCGTAAGCCAGGGTCCAGAATATATTGCCGAGCAATAAGAGCCAAGCCACGGGCGGCACCCGGTCTTGCACGGCGGCGTAAGCCATCGGGATGCCGAAGCCGAAGGCGATGCCCAGGTAAGCCTGGGGCAGGGCGAAGAAGCGCTTGAAGTAGGGGTAGGTGGCGGCGATGACGACGGCGGCCAGCGACAATTGCCGGGTCAGTCCGTTGAGCGGCAAGATCAGGGCGAAGGCCAGCAGGGCCAGCACGGCGGCCACGGCGAGCGCTTCCCTGCCACTGATGCGTCCGCTCGTCACGGGACGCTCGGCGGTGCGCTTGACGTGCTTGTCGATGTCGCGGTCGGCGTAATCGTTGACGGCGCAGCCGGCCGAGCGCATCAGGAAGGTGCCGAGCGTGAAAATGAGCACCAGGTGCCAGTCGGGCATGCCGCCCCTGGCCAGCCACAGGGCGCACAGGGTGGGCCACAGCAGCAACACGGTGCCGATGGGTTTGTCGAGCCGTATCAGACGGAAGTACAGGGCCAGTTTGTTCATCATCGATCGCTAAGGGAGGAGCGGCGCGCGGCTTCAGTCTTGCCCGCGCAAGGCGGTCGGGACGCCGGGCAGGCTGCAAGAGGCGACCGCGGCGCGGAGGGCGTCGATGGCGGCCTTGCGCGTAAAACTCTTGCGCCAGACCATGACCACGCGGCGCGAGGGCACCGGGCTTTCGAAGGGGCGAAATTGCAGCAAGCCGTGCTCGCCGTCCATGTCCGGCACCGAGGCGCGCGGCAGCACGGTCAAGCCGATGCCGCTGGCGACCATGTGGCGGATGGTTTCCAGCGAAGAACCTTCGAAGGTGCGCTGCATGCCATTGCCGGGCGTGGAAAAGCGCGCCATTTCCGGACACACTTCCAGCACCTGGTCGCGAAAGCAGTGGCCGTTGCCTAATAAGAGCATGTTTTCCGACTTCAAGTCTTCGGCGGCGATTTCCCGGCGCGCGGCCCAGGCATGGTGGCGCGGCATGGCCACGACGAAGTCTTCGTCGTACAGGGTTTGCATGGCCATGCCGTGTTCGGGCAGGGGCAGCGCCATGATGGCCACGTCCAGCTCGCCCTGGCGCAGCAGTTCAAGCAAGCGCACGGTGAAATTTTCCTGCAAAATCAAGGGCATTTGCGGCACTTGTTCGATCATCGCCGTGACCAGGGGCGGCAGCAGCGAAGGGCCGATGGTATAGATCACGCCCAGGCGCAGGGGCCCGGCCAGCGGGTCCTTGTTTTGTTTGGCCAATTCCTTGATGGCGTTGGTCTGTTCCAGCACCCGCTCGGCCTGGGCGATGATTTGCGCGCCCAGGGGCGTAACCGAAATTTCGGCGCCGCCCCGTTCGAACAGCAAGACGCCGAGTTCGTCCTCCAGTTTCTTGATGGCCACCGACAGGGTCGGCTGGGCAACGTAACAGGCTTCGGCGGCGTGACCAAAGTGTTTCGCTCGCGCAACAGCCACGATATATTTCAGTTCTGTTAGTGTCATAATGGCATTGAAACACAGGCAGTGCTAGGACGCAATGCTTGTACTGCGGCGGAAACGCTTAAATGCGGCGGCGAAGGCCTATTGTAGCGGAATAGACCGCTTGCCGGCCCCGGCCGTGGAAGGAGGCGGCGGCCCGCCCGGCGGCATTTTGCGGGGCGGCGCCGGCCAAGCGGCGGCGCGGGCGCGGATGCATTTGCGCCGCTTCCCCGCGCAGCCGATATAATCATGGACCAAAGTAATATTTCGCCGCCCCCCTCTTGAAAGCCCCCTCATGTCATCGACTTTCGGCCCCGAAGAAGCGCAAGCCTACCTTCACAAACTGCTCAAGGTGATGCATCACGTGGGCGGCTCGGACTTGTTCATCTCGGCGGATTTTCCGCCCAGCATCAAATCGCAGGGGGCGATGAAGCCGCTCAGCCAGCAAAAACTGACTGGCGACGTGACGCGGGCGCTGGCCCTGTCCATCATGAACGCCAAGCAAAGGCTGGAATTCGAGCAAGAGCTGGAGTGCAATTTCGCCATTTCCCTGCCCGACGTTTGCCGCTTCCGCGTGAACGCCTATGTGCAGCAGCAAAATGTGGCGATGGTGATCCGCACCATTTCCTCGGAAATCCCGACCTTCGAAAGGCTGGACCTGCCCGACACCTTGAAAGACGTGATCATGGCCAAGCGCGGCCTGGTGCTGGTGGTGGGCGGCACCGGTTCCGGCAAGTCGACCACCCTGGCGGCGATGATCGATTACCGCAACGCCAATTCGGCCGGCCATATCATCACCGTCGAAGACCCGGTCGAGTACGTGCACAAGAACAAGGGTTGCCTGATCACCCACCGCGAAGTGGGCGTCGATACGCGGTCCTGGCACAATGCCCTGAAAAACACCCTGCGCCAGGCGCCGGACGTGATACTGATCGGCGAAATCCGCGACACCGAGACCATGGAGCACGCGATCGCCTTCGCCGAGACGGGCCACCTGTGCCTGGGCACCCTGCACGCGAACAACTCGAACCAGACCATGGATCGCATCATTAACTTTTTCCCGGAAGAGCGCCGCGGCCAGTTGCTGATGGACTTGTCGTCCAATTTGCGCGCCATCGTTTCGCAACGCCTGGTGCGCACCGAGGATGGACAGGGACGCAAGGCGGCCATCGAAATCCTGCTCAACACGCCGACCATCGCCGAAATGATCTTGAAGGGAAATTTCCAGTCGATCAAGGAAATCATGCACAAATCGCGGGAATTGGGCATGTGCACCTTCGACCAGGCGCTCTATGAACTCTATAATAAGGGTTACATCGGCTACGACGAGGCGATCCGCAACGCCGATTCGGCCAATGGCTTGCGCCTGCAGATCAAATTGCGCGGCGAGCGCAGGGAGCCGGGCGGCGCCGCCCCGTCGAGCGGCTTGAGCATGCAGCCCGACGCCGAAGCCGAGGAACCCGGCGCCTGAGCCCAATCAACCATAGGAGCCGCTGCGGCGGCACGACATGCCCGAATTCGAAACGAAAATTTGCAGCCGCGGCGATTTGAAAGCCCGCATCGATGCACTGCCGAAGCCGGTGGTGCTGACCAATGGCGTGTTCGACATCTTGCACCGCGGTCACGTCACCTACCTGGCGCAGGCGCGCGCGCTGGGCGCCTCGCTGGTGGTGGCGCTCAACACCGACGCCTCCGTCAAGCGACTGGGCAAGGGCGACGACCGGCCCCTGAACGCTTGCGAAGACCGCATGGCCGTACTGGCCGCGCTGGAATCGGTCAGCCTGGTGCTGCCGTTCTCGGAAGACAGCGCGCTGCAAGTGGTGCTGGAAACCCGGCCCGACATCTACGTCAAGGGCGGCGATTACGATATGAGGGCGATTCCGGAAGGGCAGGCCGTGCTCGCTTATGGCGGGCAAGCCGTGGCCATCGACTTCGCCCACGACCGCTCAACCAGCAAGCTGCTCTCGAAGGTGCGCGGCGGCTGAGCCGGCGGTTCAAACTCGCGCAGGCTCAAGGCTCAAGCCTGGCGCCGCTCGCCGTGACGCCGTTCGCGTTCGCCTTTCCGGCGTTCGCGCTCGCTCTGCATGGAAATGGGCGCCCCCGTTCCCGTGCCGGCTGGCTCGCCGGGCGGCCCCCAGCGCGCCACCAGCTCCGCGCACAGCCTGTCGATATCGTGGCAGCCGGCCGGCTTGCCCGTCACGGCGATGGGCGCCATGCCCGCGTGCGCGGCCGCCTCGCCCAGGGCTTGCGTGCCGATGTGATAACCCAGCGAACGGTAACTTTCAAACTGGGTTTCATCGAACCACTGGTCGGCCGTGGTCTGGTGGGGAAAACTCTTGTTTGTCTTGCGATAATTGAGCACGTCGGCGAATTCCGTGCCCGTCAGCGAGGGCTTGATATACAACAGGGTGCCATTGCGCGCGCCCTGGTCGACTTTTTCATACAGGATTTGCCCAGTCACGCAGTGCGCAGTGCTGAACTCGCTGCCCTTGCTCAAATCAATCTTGCCGACATCTATATTGATGTCGATGTGCAAGTCGGTGCCGCACTTGCGGATCGCGTTGCCCAAGTCTTCAAAATCGAGCGCGCCGTCCGCGCTGGCGTCGACGACGACGATCAGGCGGCAGCGCCGGCGCAGCAATTCATACAGACCCAGGTTCTCGAAATGGCCGCCGTCGGACAGGTAGACATAGTCGGCGTCGGCGTCGGTGTGGCCGAACAGCTCGGACAGCAGGCTGCGCAGGCCGAACTTCGGCGACGTGGTGCGCCAGTGCCGCTTGCGGGGATTGGCGAACCAGCGGCCCAGCCGCACATTGAACATGGTCATCAAGAAGGCCAGCGGCGGCGATGAGTGATAACCCATGCTGGGACTGACGGCGGCGCCCGATACGGCCAGCGCCATGCCCAGTTCGATGCCGACGCTGTCGGCGCCGGACAGCTTGTGCTTGCGGCGGTAGGCGGCCGTGGCGCGGAAACAGCCGCGCGCCGCCTCGTCCCGGATCTGCGCCTTGCCGGACGCGCCCATGCTGGGCATTTCAAAGCCGCAAAAGGCCGGCGTGAACGTGAAAGCGGCCGCCTTGCGGGTTTGCCAGGCCAGTTCCTTGCCGTTGACCAGGTTCAGCGCCGCATTGACGATGTGATAAGGCCGTTGCAGGCGGCCGCCGGCCATGCGCAAGTCGTCGAAGTGCACATCGTCGTTTGGGTCGAAGCCGGTGAACGGGTGCGCCTTGCGCTGCTCATTGCTGGCGCCCAGATAGGCCCGCACCAGGCGGTTGCGGTACATCGTGTACAGGGAAAAGCGGTTGATGTCGACGCGCCGCGACAGGCCGTAGCCAGCCAGCAGCAAGAGGCCGAAGGGCAACAGCAGGTCGGACACCGTGCCGGCCGCGCCGCCATCGAGCGCCGCCGCGAAGTGGGCGGCCAGGGGGGCGCCTAGGGCAGGCGCGGGCATGCCAGCGTGGGCGCCCAGTTTTTGCGCCAGCGCGGCGATCAGCACCAGTGCGCCAGCCGCGAAGACGTAGGGGGTGAGGACGGCGATGCGTTCGAGCGGCGCGCTGGCGTTGCGCCTGTCGGTGGCGGGGCTGCGGCCCAGCAGGACGCCGCTGACGGTGGCGCCGGCCCAGCCGGCCAGCGCCATGGCGCCGCCCCAGGCATTGTCGACGGCGTAGGTCACCAGCGCCGGCGCGTACAGGCTGGTCGCCGTCAGCGCCAGCCAGCTCAGGGCGCAGATGCTGGTCCAGGCCCCTTGCCGGCTCCACCATTCGCGGCTGTTTTCTCCGTACATGCGGCCCACCAGGCCGACCGACAGGATCATGGACAGGCCGAAGATGCACAGCATGAAGGGCAGGCCGAACACCAGTACGTGGGTGGGCGCGCGCCGCAGTTCCACCGGCGCGAGGAGGGCGCTGGCGGCCGCCAACACGCTGACCGACTTGAGCAGCAACAAGGTGCCGACGCCGAGGGCGATGACGGCGCACAGCAGGTGGCCGATGCCCTGTTTGAGGATGCGCCGGATCAGGCGCGCGTCGAGCGGCGCCGCCGCGGCCCCGGCCAGACGCCGGTTTTTCCACTGCGCCGTGCTCCAGCCGGCGGCCCAGCAGGCGAAAAAGGCCAGGCCGGGCACGACCGTCCAGGCGCTGACGACGGCGGGCGTCTGCGCCCGGTGCGTCCACAGCGCGCCTATCGGGACGCGGTATTGCCACACGGCGTAGCCGCCGCACAAGGCCGCCAGCAGCAGCGGCAAGACGATGCAGGCGATGACGCTGGCCTGGGACTGGGCGTAGATGCGGCGCGACCGGCTCGGGTCGGGGATGGCGGAAATGCTGAGTGCGATAAAGAAGACGGCGCCCACGAAAGCGGCGACGGCGACGACGGCGCAGGCTTGCGCGAAGGCATCTGGCACCGGCCTGGTGCCAAAGGCCAGCAACAGCAGGCGCGGCAGCAGCATCAGCGCGCCCAGCAGCGCCACCAGGATGGCCATGTTCAGGGCCGTGTTGCGCACGTAGGTGGCCAGGATGGACCAGGTGTCGACGCTGAAGAAGCCGGTTTTTGGCGTCAGGTAATTGCTGTACTGGCGCAGGAAACGGATTTCCTTCGGTTCCGCCTTCTCCGCCTTTTGGCGTGAGCCGGGCGTCAATTGTTCTTCCATGGCCCCGATATCGCCGCCCAGGCGTTGCAACCACTTGGAGAAATGGCAGCCGATGTAGCCGCCGCCCGAGACCGTGGACAGGTAGTCGAAATCGCGCAGCAAGCCGTTTTCGGCCAGCGCTTGCAAGATGCCAAGATTGAAGGTGGCGCTGCGGATGCCGCCACCGGAAAACGTCAGCCCGGCCAGTGCCGCCCCGTGCGCCCTGGCGATGACCTGGTCTTCGTCGGCCGGCCGCACGCCGTCCGGCATGCCCTCGCCGCGCAGGGCGTCGAGCTCGAATTGCAGGACTTCCCCATACACGCTGCCGGCTTCCCGGTCCAGTGCGCGCCAGGTGGCCCGGTCGCACAGGCCGGTCGCGGGCAAGCCCTTGGCGCTCTGAAAGGCGGCGACGGCCCTGGCCATGTCCTCGTTGTAGAGTTCGCTAACCGGGCCGCGCAGGAAGGCTTGCACGGCGGGGCCCAGATCGACATTGCCGCTGGCCAGCTTGCGGTGGATATCCCTGACCGCGTTGCCGCGGTCGTTCAACTGAAACAGGATCTCGTTCATTGGCCGTCTCCGGTGCGCGCCGTCGATCGATGGCGCAGCGTTTCATGTGCTCTGCCAGGTTTGACCGGCGGACAGCCTGAACGTTCCGTCGGCCGCGCCGATGCGCCGGCTTCAGGCGCCGCCGGCGTAGCCGTTCTGGCGCCAGGCTTCGTACACCACCACGGCCACCGTGTTCGACAGGTTCAGGCTGCGGTTGTCGGGCCGCATCGGCAGGCGGATGCGCCGCGCCGGCGCGAAGCTGTCGCGCAGCGCCGGCGCCAGGCCGCGCGTTTCGGAGCCGAACACGAACACGTCGCCGGCGCGGAAGGCGACGTCGGCGAAAGGCGCCGATCCGTGGGTGGTGAGCGCGAACATGCGCTCGGGGTCGGGTGCGACGGCGGTCATGAAGGCGTTCCAGTCGGCATGCACGCGCATGCTGGCGTAATCGTGGTAATCGAGGCCGGCGCGTTTCATCTTGGCGTCGTCGAGCGGGAAGCCGAGCGGCTCGATCAAGTGCAGTTGCGCGCCCGTGTTGGCGCACAGGCGGATGATGTTGCCCGTATTGGGCGGGATTTCAGGTTCTACCAGGACGACGTGAAACAAAATGCTCTCCTTAATGGATGGGACGAATGGGACGCTTGGGAAACGCGCGAATGTAATGACTTGATGCAAGCAAATTCGGCCGGCAAGCCCGGCAAGCCCGTCTTGCCCGGCAAGCCACTTCGGGCCGCCTAGCGGGGCGGCGTGCGCGCGAAGACCAGGTTGCTCACCCGCGCCGCGCCGTAGCGCTTGAATGTGGCGGCCAGTTCGCCCAGGGTCTGGCCGCTGGTGATGACGTCGTCGACGATGCCGACGTGGCGCCCGCGCAGCAGCGCGGCGGCGCCCGGCGCCACGCTGAAGGCGCGCGCGATGTTGCGGCCGCGCTCGTGCGGCGCGACCCGCGTCTGCGCGCGCGTCTCGTGGGCCCGCGCCGCCAGCGCCGGGTAGAGCGGCATGCCCAGCGCGCGCGCCAGCGGGCGGGCGATTTCCAGCGCCTGGTTGAAACCCCGCTCGGCCAGTCGGCCCGGCCCCAGCGGCACCGGGCAAAGCAGATCCGGCAGCACGAAATCGGGACGCTCCAGCACGGCATCCCGCAGCAATTGCGCAAACAGGGCCGCCAGCGCCAGGCGAGCGCCGAATTTCAACTGCAGGGGCAACTGGTCGAGCGGCGCCGCGTAGTCGACGGCGACCAGGGTGGCGTCGAAGGCGGGCGGGTGGCTCAGGCAGCGTCCGCACAGTTCCGCCGCCGCGTCCGCCAGCGGATTGGCGCATTGCCGGCAGCGCGCCGGCCCCGGCCCGAAAAAACCGGCCTGGCAGGGCGCACAGACGAGACCCGCGCAAGCCGCTCCGCACAGGGCGCAGGCGGCCGGCAGCAGGGCGCGCAGGGCGGCGGCGCCAAAGGTGCGCAAGACCACCGGCAAACGCGCTTGCAAGCGTAACTGCAAGCGGGGCGGCAAACGGGGCGGCATCGCACTGGCCTTGTTCCATGTACACTGCCGGCATTATCTCACCTTCATCCGATTGCGCCATGTCCGATCCAACACATTCCTCGACAATGAGCGCGCCGATTGACGCGGCGCGTGTGCAGGCGTTTTTTTCGCGCCCCGAGCGCGCGCAGGCATCTGATTTCTTGCGCCGCGAAATCGCCGCCCGCATGCATGAGCGTCTGCAACTGGTGAAGATCGCGCCGCGCCGCGTGCTCGACGCCGGCTGTGGCGCCGGCGCCGACCTGGCCATGCTGCAAAAGGATTTCCCGGCGGCTCAGATCGTGGGCCTGGACGCGGCCCCGGCCATGGTGGCGGCGGCCGCCGCGCCGGCTTCGAAGCTGGCGGCGCTGAACCAGTTCCTCAACAAGTTGCTGCCAGCCAAGGCGGGCATCGATTTGCTGTGCGGCGACTTCGCCCAGTTGCCGCTGGCCTCGGCCAGCCTGGATCTGGTCTGGTCGAACCTGGCGCTGCACTGGCATCCCCAGCCCGACCGCGTCTTCGCCGAATGGCAGCGCGGCTTGCGGGCGGACGGCTTGCTGATGTTTTCCTGCTTCGGCCCGGACACCTTCAAGGAACTCAAGGCCGCCTTCGCCCAGGCCGACGGGGCGCCGCACGCCCTGCCTTTCGTCGACATGCACGATTTTGGCGACATGCTGGTGGCGGCCGGCTTTTCCACCCCGGTGCTGGACATGGAAACCATCACCCTCACCTACGCCACGGCGGTGCAATTGCTGGAAGACGCGCGCGCCTGGGGCGGCAATCCCCTGGCCACGCGGGGGCGCGGGCTGATGGGCAGGGCGGCCTGGGCACGCATGCTGGCGGCGCTGGAAAAGACGCGCCGCGCGGACGGCAAGCTGGGCTTGAGTTTCGAGATCATTTACGGCCACGCCTTCCGCCCGCCGCCGCGGGTGAACAAGGCCGGCGAGGCGATCATCCGTTTCGATTTGCCGCGCAAGCGTTAAGCGGGCCGCCGCTGGCGAGAACAAGAGGCGCCGGCAGGGGCCGGCGTGCGCGAAAAAGGGCGGCAAAGCGCGCATGGCCGCCCGGGAACTGGATTATTCCTTGATGAACGGTCATGTTGTTGATTATAATCGTTGACTAATTTTGCCAACACTTCGCCGGCCCCGGAAAATCGGACGGACAAGCGGCGGCGGACGAGCAAGGGCAAGTCAGTGTTCATTGGTGATATGGGTTCGCCGGTGGCGATGTCAAGGTTCCAGTCGGTTTTTTTGCGCGATATTTTCGCGTGGGAACGGCATGGGGCCTGCGGGTGTTTTCGCGCCGGGCGGCAAAGGGTCGCGGCGCAGTTGACGGAGCGGCGGCGGTTCGGTAGAGCGAACCCCGGCGCCGTTTAAAAATATTTTTATTCTTGGGTGGTTGGGGAAAACATGAAACATGCAAAGCGACTTCAATCGTTGATGCTCGGGCTGTCGTTGACAGTGGCGGGCATACCGGCGTGGGCGGCCGATACCGCCGCCGCCGTGGCGGGCCCGTATCAAGGCACCGGCAGCCCGACGCCGCTCGAGCTCAATCTGCAAGAGCCGGCCACACAGATCGCCCGCGAAATCTTCGACCTGCACACCTGGATGATGATCATCTGCATGGTGATCTTCGTGGCCGTGTTCGGCGTCATGTTTTACTCGATCTTCAAGCACCGCAAGTCGCTCGGTCACAAGCCGGCCACCTTCCACGAAAGCACCACCGTTGAAATCGCGTGGACCGTGGTGCCTTTCCTGATCGTCATCGGCATGGCCCTGCCAGCGACCCGCACCGTGGTCGGCATGAAGGATACCTCGAACGCCGACATCACCATCAAGGGCACCGGGATGCAGTGGAAATGGGGTTACGATTACCTCAAGGGCGAGGGCGAAGGCATTTCCTTCCTGTCCAACCTGTCGACCCCGCGCGCGCAAGTGGGCGCGCCAGGCCTGGCCCCGACCGAAAAGCGCGGCGCCAACTACCTGATCGAAGTCGACAATGAAGTCGTGGTGCCCGTGCACAAGAAAATCCGCATGGTGCTGACCGCCAACGACGTGATCCACGCCTGGTCGGTGCCGGCCTTCGGCGTCAAGCAAGATGCCATCCCCGGCTTCGTGCGCGACACCTGGTTCAAATCGGACTATGTCGGCACCTTCCGCGGCAACTGCGCCGAATTGTGCGGCAAGGAACACGCCTTCATGCCCATCGTCGTCAAGGTGGTCAGCGAAGAAGACTATAAAGTATGGGTCGATGGGAAGAAAAAAGAAATGGCCGCGCTGGCCGACGATCCAAACAAGGTCTGGACCATCGACGAGCTGAAAATCAAGGGCGAAAAGGTCTACACTAGCAATTGCGTGGTTTGCCATCAAGCCACCGGCAAGGGTATCCCGGGCGCGTTTGCCGCGCTGGATGGCTCGAAAGTGGTCAACGGCCCGAAAGCGGAACAAATTCACGTTTTGCTCAATGGTAAGAAGAGTGGCGCGTTCTCGGCCGAAATGCCTTCCTGGAAGCAATTGTCGGACACGGATATCGCGGCGGTCATCACGTACACCCGCAACAACTGGTCGAACAAGGCCGAAGAAAACATCGTTCAACCAGCCGAAGTTCTGGCTGCACGCAAGTAATTAGGAGCTTCACATGAGCATAAGCACAGTCGATCACGCACACGATCACGGGCACGATGATCACGCCCACGATCATCCCCACGGATTGCAACGCTGGTTGTTCGCGACCAACCACAAGGACATCGGTACCCTGTACCTGTGGTTCGCCTTCACCATGCTGTTTTCCGGCGGCGTCCTGGCCCTGATGATACGTACCGAGCTGTTCCAGCCCGGTCTGCAATTCTTCCAGCCGGAATTCTTCAACCAGCTGACCACGATGCACGGCGTGATGATGGTCTTCGGCGCCATCATGCCGGCCTTCGTCGGCTACGCCAACTGGATGATCCCGCTGCAAATCGGCGCCTCCGACATGGCTTTCGCGCGCATGAACAACTTCTCGTTCTGGCTGCTGCCGCCGGCCGCGATGCTGCTGGTGATCTCGTTCTTCGTTCCGGGCGGCGCTTCGGCGGCCGGCTGGACCATGTACGCGCCGCTGTCGACGCAAATGGGGATGGGCCAGGATCTGGCGATCTTCGCCTTGCATCTGATGGGCGCCTCGTCGATCATGGGTTCGATCAACATCATCGTCACCATCTTGAACATGCGCGCGCCCGGCATGACCCTGATGAAAATGCCGATGTTTTGCTGGACCTGGCTGATCACGGCCTACCTTTTGATCGCCGTCATGCCCGTGCTGGCAGGCGCCATCACGATGACCCTGACCGACCGTCACTTCGGCACGTCCTTCTTTAACGCGGCCGGTGGTGGCGATCCGGTCATGTACCAGCATATCTTCTGGTTCTTCGGCCACCCTGAAGTCTATATCATGATCTTGCCGGCCTTCGGCATCGTCTCGCAGATCTTGCCGGCCTTCGCCCGCAAGCCGCTGTTCGGTTACGCTTCGATGGTGTACGCCACCGCTTCGATCGCGATCCTGTCCTTCATCGTCTGGGCGCATCACATGTTTACCACCGGCATGCCGGTGACCAGTCAATTGTTCTTCATGTACGCCACCATGCTGATCGCGGTGCCGACCGGCGTCAAAGTGTTCAACTGGATCGCCACCATGTGGAAGGGTTCCATGACGTTCGAAACCCCGATGCTGTTCGCGGTCGGTTTCATCTTCGTGTTCACGATGGGTGGCTTTACCGGCCTGATACTGGCTGTCACCCCGATCGACATCCAGCTGCAAGATACCTATTACGTCGTGGCCCACTTCCATTACGTGCTGGTGGCCGGTTCCCTGTTTGCCCTGTTCGCCGGTTTCTACTACTGGAGTCCGAAGTGGACGGGTCATATGTACAGCGAAACGCGCGGCAAGATTCACTTCTGGAACTCGCTGTTCTGGTTCAACGTGACCTTCTTCCCGATGCACTTCCTGGGTCTGGCCGGCATGCCGCGCCGCTACGCCGATTACCCGGCGCAGTTCACCGACTTCAATATGCTGGCCAGCATTGGCGCCTTCGGTTTCGGCCTGAGCCAGGTGTACTTCCTGTTCTGTGTCGTGATCCCGACCATCCGCGGCGGCAAGAAAGCCCTGGACAAGCCTTGGGACGGCGCCGAAGGTCTGGAATGGACCGTGCCTAGCCCGGCTCCTTTCCACACCTTTGAAACACCACCGACCGTCAAATAATGGCCCGGCTCGACCCGGGCCGGCCAAGCGGCCGGCCCGGGTCGGATTGCCGATTGCAGATTGCAGATCGCAGATTGAAACGAAGCCGCTTATGTCCGACCAGAAAAAACCGAACAACCTCAAGACCGGCCTGATACTGGCGTCGGTGGCGCTGGTGTTTTTCATCTCCGTGTTCGTCAAGCACATCTGGTTCAGCTGACGTGAGCGAAGACAAAACCGGCAACCGCACGCTGTTGCGCAAGCTGATCTTCATTGCGATACTGATGTTTGGTTTCGGTTACGCTTTGATCCCGGTATACAAGCAGATTTGCGAAGTCATGGGTATCAACGTGCTGACCCAGCCGGACGGCACGGTGGCCCTGGACAAGAATACCCAGGTCGACCTGAGCCGCACGGTGACGGTCGACTTCGACGGCAATTCCCAGGGACCGTGGCGTTTCCGCCCGGTGGTGCGCAGCGTCAAGGTGCATCCCGGCGAATTGACGACGGTGCTCTACGAAGTGGTCAACACCCAGGGGCGCACGGTGAACGCGCAAGCGATTCCCAGTTACACGCCGCAAAGCGCGACGCCGTTCTTCAAGAAGGTCGAATGCTTCTGTTTCAAGCAGCAGACCCTGAAGCCGCACGAGGCGCGGCAAATGCCGGTGGTATTTTTCATCGATCCGGGCTTGCCGCGGGAAGTGAAGAACATCACCCTGTCGTACACTTTTTTTGAAATCGCCGGCACCCAGGCGGCGAATTGACAGGAAGACAGCATGACTGAGTTGAAGAACGGACAGCGCCAGGCTTCCTTCTGGTATGCGATGAAGGCCGTGTTCTGGTCGTTTTTCGGCTTGCGCCGCAAGAGCGATTTCGACACGGACGGGCTGAAAATCAACCCGGTGCACATCGTCGTGGCGGGACTGATCGGTGTGGCCTGCTTCATCGGCTTGCTGGTGACGGTAGTCAAGTTGGTAGTTCCAAAGTAAAAAAATAGCAATTCACCGAATACAGTTCGATTTAGGAGATGAAGATGAGTGCAACACACGCGAGCGCGCCCTATTATTTCGTGCCGGGCCCGTCCAAGTGGCCTTTGCTGGCCGGCATGTCCCTGTTCTTGACGATGCTGGGCGCCGCCGCCTGGGTCAATGACGTCAGCTGGGGCCCGTATCTGAACGGGGCCGGCTTGCTGAGCGTGATCACGGTGCTGTATTTCTGGTTCGGCGACGCCATCGGCGAATCCGAAAAAGGCTTGTACAACCAACGCATCGATCACTCGTATCGCTGGGCCATGAGCTGGTTCATCTTTTCCGAAGTCATGTTCTTCGGCGCCTTCTTCGGCGCCCTGTTCTATGCGCGCAGCATTTCCATGCCGTGGCTGGGCGACCTCGATCACAAGATGATCTGGCCCGACTTCGCCGCCCACTGGGGCAATGTCGGTCCGGCCGGCACCGTGCAAGACTTCAAGACCATGGGTCCTTTCCCGATCCCGACCCTGAACACGGCCCTGTTGCTGAGCTCCGGCGTCACCCTGACCATCGCCCACCACGCCTTGCGCGCCGGCCACCGCGCCCAGACCGCGCTGTTCCTGTTCTTCACGATCTTGCTGGGTGCGACCTTCATGGGTTTTCAAGCCTTTGAATACATGCACGCGTACAGCGAACTGAACTTGAAGCTGACGTCCGGCATCTACGGTTCCACTTTCTTCATGCTGACCGGCTTCCACGGTTTCCACGTGACCCTGGGCGCGATCATGCTGTCGGTGATACTCTACCGTGTCTTGAAGGGCCACTTCACGCCCGACCAGCATTTCGGTTTCGAGGGCGCGGCCTGGTACTGGCACTTTGTCGACGTCGTCTGGCTCGGCCTGTACGTCGTGGTATATTGGTTGTAGTTCGCGCGGCGGCTTGCCGCCAGCTTGAAAAAAGCCGCACGCCGGGAAATCCCGGGTGCGGCTTTTTTCGTGAAGCGCGGGCGCCGGAACATGCCGATCTCGCGCCGCCGCCGTATTATGTCTATGTCTATGTCTATGT
>DMYQ01000243.1:39422-50062 GCA_003482555.1 Janthinobacterium sp.
TGTCTATGTCTATGTCTATGTCTCTGTCGGTGTCAATGGATGCCGGTCGGGGTGATGTAGCCGAGCTTGTAGCCCAGCAGTATCAGCAGAAACAGGACGATCGAAAAGCCGACCCGCAGCGCCAAGGCCTGCACCGTGCGGTTGCTTTTGCCCTTGTCGCGCATCAGGAAGAACAGGGCGGAGCCCAGGCTGCCAAGGATCAGGATGAAGGCGACGGCGACGACAATTTTCATGGGTGGCAAACAGTTTGATTTGAGGAAGGCACCATTGTAATGCGTATCCGTTTCCATTTTAGGTGGATTCCCTTTGTCGCCACGGTGTTGCTGGTGATGCTGGGTCTGTCGCTGGCGCGCTGGCAAGACCGGCGCGCCGAGCAAAAAATCGCGCTGCAGGCTAAACTGGCGGCCGGCAACGCGGCCGCGCCCCTGGTCGTGGGGCCGGCGCCGCTGGCGCCGGCGGCGCTCGAGTTTCGCCGCGTCACCGTGACGGGCCGTTTTGTGCCGTCCTGGGCGCTGTACCTGGACAACCGGCCATATCAGGGCCGGGCCGGCTTTTATCTGCTGATGCCGTTCCAGATCGCGGGCTCGGACATGCATGTGCTGGTCGAACGGGGCTGGTTGCCGCGCAATACGGCCGAGCGCGACCGCCTGCCGGCCTATGCCACGCCGGCCGGCACCGTGACCATCGAGGGCATCGCCAAGCTGAGCGCGGGCCATGTGATGCAACTCGGTAGCGCGCCGCCGCTGCGCCCGAACGCGATCGTGCAAAACGTCGACGTCGGCCAGTTCGGCTCGGCCAGCGGCTTGCGCGTGCAGCCTTTCTTGCTCGAGCAGAGCGGGGCCGGCGCCGCGCCCGGCGACGCTTTGGTGCGCGACTGGCCGGCGCCCTCCCTGGGCGTGGAAAGACACCGCGGTTATGCGTTCCAGTGGTACGCCCTGGCGCTGATGGCTTTTTTATTCTTTGTATTGACAGGATTTCGACGTGGAACAGACCAAAAAAGACCTTAGGCCCGAGTTGACGGAGCAACAGAAAAAGAGCGGCCGCATCAAGATGCTGCTGGTGCTCGCCATTTGCGCGCTGCCGATGGCCGGCTCTTACTTCACCTATTACGTGATCAAGCCGACCGGACGCACCAATTACGGCGCCCTGATCGATCCGCGCAATTACCCGATCCCGGCCCTGGAGGCGCGCACCCTGGACGGCAAGCCGAGCGGGCTGGAAGCTTACAAGGGCAAGTGGATCATGCTGCAGAGCGGCCCGGCCGCCTGCGCCGACGATTGCAAGAAGCAGATGTTCGCGATGCGCCAGTTGCGCCTGATGCAAGGCAAGGAAATGGAGCGCATCGAACGCGTCTGGCTGATCACCGACGCCGAGCCGGTCGACACCATGCTGATACGCGAGTACGACGGCATGAACATCTTGCGCGTCAAGGAATCCGTCTTGAAAGCATGGCTCCCGGTCGACGCCGGCACCAGCGCGGCCGAGCACATCTACCTGATCGACCCGCTCGGCAATCTGATGATGCGCTTCCCGAAAAACCCCGATCCGGCCAAGGTGAAGACCGACATGGGCAAGCTGCTCAAAGCGTCCGCGATAGGTTGATGGCATGCATCTGACCCTGGCACAACTGGCCATCACCGGCCTGCTGGTGGCGCTGCTGCCGCTGTCCATGGTATGGATGTCGGCCGACGCCCACAAATACCGCAAGCTGGTCTGGGTCGCCGTTTTCCTGACCTTCGACTTGATCATGTTCGGCGCCTTCACGCGCCTGACCGATTCCGGCCTCGGTTGCCCGGACTGGCCGGGTTGCTACGGCCTGGCCAATCCCTTCCAGGCGCACGACGCCATCCGGGCCGCCGAGGCGCTGCTGCCGAGCGGCCCGGTGACCGTGCTCAAGGCATGGATCGAGATGACGCACCGCTACCTGGCGATGGCGATCGGGGTGCTGATCGTGGCGCTGGCGGCGCAAGCCTGGCGCCAGTGGAGGAAGAGCCGGCGCGCCGAATTTTCGCCCGGCTTGCCGACGGCGCTGCTGCTCTTCGTTTGCCTGCAGGGCGCCTTCGGGGCCTGGACCGTCACCATGAAGCTGCAACCGGTGATCGTCACCACCCACCTCTTGCTCGGCATGGGCATGCTGTCCCTGCTGGTCTGGCTGGGTGCGCGTCAAGACAATGCGGTGACGCCGCTGAGCGGGCCCACCGGGCCGCTGCCCGTGATGCGTGAAATCCGCCTGCTGGCCGCTGGCGCCGCCGTATTGCTGCTGGCGCAGATCGCCCTGGGCGGCTGGGTCAGCACCAATTACGCGACCCTGGCTTGTTCCGACTTCCCCCTGTGCGACGGCAAGCTGGTGCCGGCGATGGACTTCGAGCACGGCTTCACCCTGTGGCGCGCGCTGGGCAAGACGGCCGCCGGCCACTACCTGCCTTTCCCGGCCCTGACGGCTATCCACTGGTTGCACCGCGCCTTCGCCCTGGTCGTCTTCGCCGGCGCCGGTTACGCGGCCCTGCGCGCCCGGGGCCAGCCGGCGCTGCGCAAGATCGCCGCCGGCATCGCCCTGGTCTTGCTGCTGCAAGCGGGCAGCGGCATCGCCACCATTTTCCTGAGCCGGCCGCTGCTCATCGCCGTGCTGCACAACGGCGGCGCCGCCCTGCTCGTGCTGTTACTGACCATGTTAAACTACCGCGCCAAGCTGCTCCTCGGGATTGCGCGGCGCGCCGCGGCCAGCGCGGCATCCACGCACTCTTCGCCTGTGAAACACCACCAATGACGACCCAGACCGCACCTTCGAAACCGACTCCCCGCATCGCCCAATACTGGGCGCTGACGAAACCGCGCGTGACCCAGCTGGCGGTGTTTTGCGCCGTCATCGGCATGTTCATGGCGACCGACGGCATGCCCGACTGGCACGTCGTGATCGCCGCCACGTTCGGCATCTGGCTGCTGGCCGGCGCCGCCTTCGCCGTGAATTGCCTGGCCGAGCGCGAGATCGACGCGCGCATGGCGCGCACGGCGCGCCGCCCGATGGCGATGGGCGACATCTCGGTGACGCAGACGGCGGTGTTTTCGGCCGTCATCGGCGGCGCCGGCATGCTGATCCTGTACACCCTGGTGAACCCGCTGACCATGTGGCTGACCTTTGTCACCTTCGTCGGCTACGCGGTGATCTACACCATGATACTGAAGCCGGCCACGCCGCAAAACATCGTCATCGGCGGCCTCTCGGGCGCGATGCCGCCGGCCCTGGGCTGGGCCGCCGTCGCCAACGACGTGCCGATGCAAGCCTGGTTGCTGGTGCTGATCATCTTCGTCTGGACGCCGCCGCATTTCTGGGCCCTGGCCATGTACCGGCGCGACGACTACGCCAAGTCCGGCTTGCCGATGCTGCCTGTCACCCACGGCTTGAAATTCACCCAGTTCCACGTCTGGTTGTACTCGATCGCGCTGGCCGCCACCACCTTGCTGCCGTTCGCGGTGCACATGAGCGGCCTGATTTACCTGGTGTCGGCGGTGCTGCTGAACGCTGTTTTCCTGCGCCACTCGTGGAAAATCTATCGTCACTACACCGACTTGATCGCCCGCAAGGCCTTCACCTATTCGATCATCTACCTGTCGCTGCTGTTCGCGGCCCTGCTGGTCGACCACTACATCAAATTGTGACCATGAAAAAATTCCTTTCCCTGCTGGCCCTGAGCTTTTTGCTGGCGGCTTGCGGCAAGCCGGCCGAGCCCAAGCTCGAATTCAAGAACACCGACTTGACCGGCCTCGATTACGCCCGCGACTTCGCGCTGACCGACCACAACGGCAAGGCGCGCACCCTGGCCGACTTCAAGGGCAAGGTCGTGGTGATGTTCTTCGGCTACACCCAGTGTCCCGACGTGTGCCCGACGACGATGGCGGAAATGGCGGCCGTGATGCAAGAACTGGGGCCGCAAGCCGACCAGGTGCAAGTGCTGTTCGTGACGGTCGACCCGGAGCGCGACACCCAGGCCCTGCTGGCGCAATACGTGCCGGCCTTCGACAAGCGCTTCCTCGGCCTGTACGGCGACGCCGCCGCGACCGCCAAGGTGGCCAAGGAATTCAAGGTGTTTTACGCCAAGGTGCCGGGCAAGACCGCGAGCAGCTATACGGTCGACCACACGGCCGGCAGCTATGTCTTCGACCGCAACGGCAAGATCCGCCTGTTCCTGCGCCACGGCCAGGGAGCCGCGCCCATCACCCACGATTTGAAACTGCTGCTTTCTTAAAATAGTGGAACAGCGCTTCGAATCGCTGGCCCGGCTGGCGGCCGTCGTCTTCCTGCTGATCGGCTGCTTCTTCGTGCTGCGGCCCTTCCTGGCCGCGATGCTGTTCGCCGCCTGCGTCGGCATTTCCAGCTGGCCGCTGTACCTGCGCCTGCTGGCGCGCCTGGGCGGCCGGCGCACCCTGGCCGCCGCCATCATGACCCTGGCCCTGGTGCTGCTCATCATCGTGCCGCTGGCCCTGGTCGCCTACAATCTGGCCGACGACGTGGCGCGCCTGTACGAGCAGATCCGCGCCGCGCTCGACTCGGGCAGCATCGCGCCGCCCGACTGGCTGCGCGGCGTGCCGCTGGTGGGTGAAGCGCTGGACGGCTATGTGCGCAAGATCACCGCTAGCCGCGCGGAAATGCTGGATTTGGCGAAAAACCTGCTGGAGCCGGCGCGCCGCCTGGTGCTGGCCGGCGGATTGCTGCTCGGCAGCGGGGTGGCGCAAACCAGCCTGGCCGTCTTTGTCAGCTTCTTCCTCTATCGCGACGGCCAGAGCCTGGTGAAGGTGCTGCAAGCCGGCTTGCTGCGCATCGTGGGCGCCGGCGCGCCGGAACTGGCGCTCACCATCAGCCGCACCGTGCGCGGCGTCATGTACGGCTTGCTGGGCACGGCGCTCGCACAAGCCCTGGTGGCGGTGCTCGGCTTCCTGATCGCCGGCGTGCCCGGCGTGCCGCTGCTGGGCATCGCCACCTTCCTGCTGTCGCTGATACCGGTCGGTCCACCGCTGGTCTGGGGCGGGGCGGCGCTGTGGCTGTTCGGCCAGGGCCACACGGCTTGGGGCGTCTTCATGCTGGTCTGGGGCTTGCTGCTGATCAGCGGCGTGGACAATGTCGTGAAACCGATGTTGATCAGCCGCGGCAGCAGCCTGCCGTTTTTGCTGGTCTTGCTGGGTGTGCTGGGCGGGGTGCTGGCCTTCGGTTTCGTCGGCCTGTTCATCGGCCCGACCCTGCTGGCGGTCCTGTACGGGCTGCTGCGCAACTGGACCGGCATGCCGCCCGGGCAAGTCTGAAGGCGCCGGCCATTGCCTGTCCATTCCGTCCGCCTCATTCCAAGAGTGAACTTCGCGCGCGACTTGTCCGCGCGGGCATCGAATTTATCAAGTAAATATCAAGTAAATATCAAGTAAATATTGCTATCCCCGCGCAATGGCCGCGCACGCGACGAATTTCCAAACGGCAACTCAATACTCCCGTGCAATCATACGGCACTGAAACGGCAACGGCTTCAGTCTTGATAGCATCAACTGGCCGCATTCTCTGCGCATCCGCACAGGATACGGATCATTCGCCCGCGTCCGCGGGTTCAAATGATGAGTAAAAATGAATAAATTCGACCGCCGATGGAAGCCCCTGGCGTGCGCCATGGCCTTGCTGATGAGCATGGCGGTGGCCGCTTGCGGCGGCGGCGCGCACACCACCTTGCTGGCCGTCTCCAGCGTGGCCAGCGCCAACCCGACGGTGGTGTCGACCAATCCCGCCGACAATGCCAGCAACGTTGCCACCAGCACCAATACGAATAATGTACTGAGCGGCACCGTGGTGAGCGCCAGTTTCAACCAGGCGATGGATCCGACCACGCTGAACTCGGCCGTGCCCGGCGCGCTCCCGACCTATACCGTGAACGATAGCCTCGGCTTGAATGTGCCCGGCACGGTCGCCATGAACGCCGCCAATACGGTGGCCAGCTTCACGCCTGGCATGCCGGTCCTGTTGCCCGGCACCCGCTACACGGCCACCCTGAGCACGGCGGCCAGGTCGGCCGCCGGCGCCGCGCTGGCGACTGCCGTGACGTGGAGCTTCAGCACCAGCCAGTCGCCGTTCACGGCCCAGGCTCCGGTCGCGCTGGGCAAGGCGGGCACCTTCGCCATCCTGTCGAAAACCGGGGTGACGGACGTGTATGCATCGGCCATCAACGGCGACGTCGGCGCCAGCCCGATCACGGGCGCGGCCATCGGCCTGAAAAGTTGAGCAGGCCGGCCGCCAGTTCGGGGCCGACGTGGCGC
Organism: Janthinobacterium sp.; assembly: GCA_003482555.1. Lineage (GTDB taxonomy): Bacteria > Pseudomonadota > Gammaproteobacteria > Burkholderiales > Burkholderiaceae_D > Janthinobacterium. Next base: position 45,711 of record DMYQ01000243.1, read on the forward strand.
GCGAAGATGGCTTTCAGGCTACCGTCGGCGCGCATCGCCTGCATGGCACGGCTGCTATCCTAGGTCAACACTATTTCGGCGCTCAATCCTGTTCGTCGGGATTGCTGGCCCGCTCCGGCCTGGGCACCACCTTGACCAGCACGATGCGCGGTCCATTCATCGTCTTGACGATGATATCGAAGGCGTCGAAGTCGATTTGCTGGCCTTGCTTGGGAACGTCGCCCAGTTTCACCATGATCAAGCCGCCCACCGACTCCACGTCGTCCAGCCCCAGTTGCTCGTTTTCGATATCGATGCCGAGGATGCGCTCGAGCGAAAAGATGGGCAGGCTGGCCTTGCCGACCAGGGTGCCATCGGCTTGCCTGAGCCAATCGTTGTCGTTGCGGCGGAATTCGTCGCGGATTTCACCCACCATGGCGCCCAGCAGATTGTCGAGCGTGATGAAGCCGAGCGGGCGCTTGCCCTTTTCGCCGATCAGGGCGAAGTGCGGGGCGCCGTCGCGGAAGCGGCGGAACAGTTCCAGCGCCGGCGTGCGCGCCGAGATCAGTTCGACCGGGCGCAGCAGCGGCGTCAGCGAGGCCACGCTCTTGCCGCCCTGCTGGGCGAAAAACAAGTCTTTCAAGTGGACGACGCCGAGCACGTGTTGCTCGTCCTGGTCGAACAGGGGATAGCGGCTGAAGCGGCTGTTCAACACCGTTTGCAGATTCGCGGCCAGCGGCGCGGCGCTGTGCAGGGCAATCACCTCGTTGATCGGACGCATCAGGTCGGACACCGTCAATTGCTCGAATTCCAGCGACTGGGCCAGGATATTGCGCTCGTCGGCGGTGAATTTCTCGCCCGGCTGGCTGGTGCGCAAAATCAGCTTCAGCTCGTCGGTCGAGTAATGCGTGTCGTGGCCGCCCTTGCCGGCCAGGCCGGCCAGGCGCAGCACCGCGTTGGCGCTGCCGTTGAGCACCCAGATGGCGGGATACATGCTCCAGTAAAAGCCGTACAGCGGGATTGCGCTCCACAGACCGGTCGCCTCCGGGTTGCGGATCGCCAAAGACTTGGGCGCCAGCTCGCCGACGACGATATGCAGAAAGGAAATCACGAGGAAGGCGATGACGAAGGAAACTCCGTGTATCCATTGCAGCGACACCACGCCGACGGCGACGAAGAGCGGTTCGAGCAGGCTGGCGAAGGCGGGTTCGCCGATCCAGCCCAGGCCCAGCGAGGCCAGGGTGATGCCCAACTGACAAGCCGACAGATAGGCGTCGAGCTGGCCGTGCACCTTGGCCAGGATGTGGCCGCGCACGCCCTGGGTCTTGGCGATGGCGCGGATGCGCGTGCGGCGCAGGGTGACGATGCCGAATTCGGCGGCCACGAAGAAGCCGTTGAGCGCCACCAGGAACAGGGCGAGCACGATCAGCAAGACGTTATGCATAGTTACCGTTATGAACAGAAACAAGCATCATAAACGACATAGCGACGACTGCGGCGCGCCAGCGGCGGATCGCCGCGCAAGCGTGCGCCGCGCGGTGGTGAGGAGTGCTTGCCGGTTTGACGCTTCAGACGATGGCCGCGGCGCCGCGCCCGGTCCGGGCGGGCGCCATGCCCCACACCATCAGCGCCGACACCAGGGCCGGCAGCGCCAGCGCCAGGAAGATGGTGCTGTTGGGCCAGTTCAAACGTATCAATTCGCCGCCCAGCACCGGGCCGATGATGGAGCCGATGCGGCCCACGCCCAGGCTCCAGCCGATTCCCGTCGAACGCAGGGTGGTCGGGTAGTAATTGGCCGCCAGGGCGTTGACGGCGGGTTGGCCGCCCACCACGCAAAAGCCGGCCACGCAAATGGTCGCGAAGAGGAAGGCCAGCGACACGTCGGGCCGGCCGATCAGGACTATGGCCAGCGCGGCCAGCAGGAAGCAGGGCAGCAGCACGCGGCGGAAGCTGGAGCGGTCTATCATTTGCCCCATGACGATGGTGCCGATGGTGCCGCCCACTTGCAATGCCGTGCCGGCCAGCACCGCGTTGGCCGTCGACAGGCCGGCTTCCTTGGCGATGGTGGGCAACCAGTTGGACAGGAAATACAAATTCAGCAAATTCATGAAATTGATGACCCACAACAAAATCGTCATCCGGGCGCGGCCTTCGCGGAACAGTTGCAGCACCGCCGCGCCCTTGTGTTGTTTTTCCTGCACCAGGTAGCGGGTATCGCGGTCGATGGCGGCGTGCGGGGCGATGCGCTTGAGCCACCGCGCGACCCGGTCGAGGTCCTTGTTGCGCAACACCAGAAACTGCATCGATTCCGGCAGCAAGAAAAACATCAGCACGCCGATCGCCAACGGCACCACGCCGCCCACATAAAACACGGACTGCCAGCCGTAGCGGGGAATCAGGGCCGCCGACAGCAGCCCGCCCAGCACGGCGCCCACGGTGAAGCCGCAAGAGACCAGCATCGTCAAGGTGACTTTCTTGCGCAGGGGGCTATATTCGCCGGCCAGCGCCATGGCGTTCGGCATCACGGCGCCCAGGCCGAGGCCGGTGATGAAGCGGATCAGCTGCAATTGCCCGATGTTGCCGGCCAGGGGAGTGAGCAGCATGCAGACGGCGAAAAACAGGGTCGCGCCGATCAGGACGGGACGCCGGCCCAGCTTGTCGGCCGTGATGCTGAAGACCAGCGAGCCGACCAGCATGCCCAGCAAGCCGGCGCCGAAGACCGGGCCCAGGTTGGCTTTGCCGACCTGCCAGTCGTGGATGATGGCGGGCGCCACGTAACCCATGGCCTGGACGTCGAATCCATCCATGATGACGCACAAGCCGCACAGGATCAGCATGCCGACCTGAAAGGAACCGATCTTGCTCTGGTTGATCAGATCGGGGATATCGATGGTGATGCGCATGTCGCTGTCTCCTGGATGATATTTTGATGTTTCCGTTCATCCATTAAAGTCGAGTTTCATCCATAATTCAAACGATATTTTTGAATGGATTTATCAGATTGTCTTCTGAGTTGAATTTACAACGGTGGGCTTGAGACACCTTGTAATTACGGCCAATTGGGATAGTCTGAATTCATGCACTCCTCTATACACACATGCTCGGAACGCGGCCGGCTCATTTCCGCGCTGAACGCCTTGTTGAACGCCCCGGCCGGCGAAGACGAACATTCGCGCGCCGACCTGGCCGGCATCCTGGGCTCGCTGATCGCCGAACCGCGCTGCGCGGACGCACCGGCACCGGCAACCGCGTGCGCGCGTGAAGCCTTGCGCCACCTGATGGCGCGCCACCGCGTGGCTCCGTCGGAATTGCCGGAAATCGGCAACGAGGGCAGGGTGCTGGACGTATTGGCCGGCGAGCGGGCGCTGACGGCGGCCCAGATCATGGCGCTGGCGCGGCGATTCGGCATCAGCCGCGCCCTATTCCTGTAGTTCCCGGGGCGCGCCGGCGACGGCGAACGGCCCCTTGTGGATGGCCGCAAGGATGGCTTCGACGGCCGGATGCTTGATCTTCCGTTCGCTGGAAATGGCATAAAACTGTTCCCGCAACTCGGGCGCGTCGCCCACCAGCACGGCGTTGAATTGCTCGCCGATATCCGTTTCCAGGGCGGCCGGCGCGAAAAACAGGCCCAGGCCATTGCGCCCGAAGGTGTTGAGCATCGCGTTATCCTCGAATTCCCCCACCACGTCCGGCCGCACGCCATGGCGCACCAGCCACTCGTCGATGCGGCCGCGCAGCGCGTTGTTGCGCGTCGGTAGCAGCAAGGGCGCGCCATTCAGGCTGGCGGGAAAGCCGGGCCGGTATTGCTCGGCCAGGGCGGCCACGCCGAACAGCTTCATGGCGCTCTCGCCCAGCAAGTGGCTGAACACGCGCAGGCTGGCGCCGGCGCGCACGGAGCGGTCGGTGAGCACCACGTCGAGCTTGTTCAAGGCCAGGTCGGCCAGCAGCGATTCGAATTCATCCTCGTAACAGGCGAGCCTGACCTTGACCGGCAGATGCTGGGTCACCGCCAGCAAGCGGTAGGCGATCAGCTTGGGCAGGGAGTCGGAAATGCCTACCGTCAGGCGCATCTTTTCGGCGTCGGTGGCCGTCAGCGCATCTTGCATCTGCTCGCCGAGCAAGAAAATCTGGTCTGCGTAGCCGAGCGCCAGCCGGCCCGCCTCGGTCGGCACCAGGCGCCGTCCCTGCGGCGCCAGCAGCGACTTTCCCAGCGCCTGTTCCAGCAAGGCCAGCTGGGTGCTGATGGTTTGCACGGCCAGCCCGAGGCGCTCGGCCGCGCGCGTGACGCCGCCTTCCTTTGCCACCACCCAAAAGAAATACAGGTGGCGATAGTTCAATCCAGTTGTTTTCATCTTCTGTTTTTCCGCAGTAAT
>DMYQ01000188.1 GCA_003482555.1 Janthinobacterium sp.
AAGAACAGCGCCTTTTTTTGCGGCCCGGCCAGCGCGAACATGATCTGGTGCGCCAGGGTCGTCTTGCCGGTGCCGGGGGCGCCCGCGATCACGTTGAAGGAGAATTCGCTGAGGCCACCGCCCAGCAAGGTGTCGAGTCCGGGCACGCCCGTCGACTGGTTCCCCAAGCTCACTTTGTCAATCATGTGTTGTTTCCCTCAGGCGCATCGGCCCATGCTGTGTTCAAAAGCCGCGTCGTCAGCGCCTCGCCGATCAAGCCCGACAGCAGCCTGGTAAAGGTATCGAGCAATGTGCTATTGGCCTTGCCGGCAATGACCGGGTCGATGGAGGTGAGGTTTTCTTTCAAGGTCGAGAACAAGCTATCGATAGGCTGCGAGGATTGCTTCGTCGTCAGCCATGGGTATTGAGGGATGACAAGACGCAGCGAGCGTCCGAACAGGGCGCAAAAGCCGGCCTCGCCGATTAGCGGGCTCAGATGCGCAGCGAGCCGCTCCCACGCGCGTATGGCGTGCGCGACAACATCGGCACCGCCCATTTCGCCTTGCGTGGTCAGCACCCGATGGATCAATTGCTGCCGCTTGTCGTCGTTTTTATCCATGCATGGCAAATCAAATATATTTATTGTGCAAGGCGGAGCCTTTTCAATGTGGCAACTGGTCCACCGTATGACGCCATTGTAGCCGCTGCGGCCGGCCTTGCGTGTGAATGGGCCGCGATGGTTGTTTTTATATTTTTGCGCTTATGCGGCTTGCCGCACAGACTGCGCCCGGCACCCTGCGCGGCAGGCGCAAGGTGAAGGTGGTGCCCTCGGCCTCGCTGGAAGTGGCGCCCAAGGTGCCGCCGTGCGCGAGCGCGATTTCGCGCGCCACGAACAGGCCCAGTCCCAGGCTGGTCCGGGGCCGGTTGCCCGCTTCGCCATCGTCGGCGGTGTCCAGTTGCACCAGCGCTTGAAAAATGGCGTGCAGTGAGTCGGCGGGAATGACCGGACCTCGATTGTTGACGCGTACGGTAATGGCGTCCGCATCACCCAGGGCCGCGATGTCGATCGGGCACGCCTTATCCCCGTATTGGGCCGCGTTGGCAAACAGATTGGTGCACAATTGATGCAGGCGAACGCCGTCGAAGTCGCCGCTCAGGTCGCCGTCCCGGGACAGCTGGAAGCGGCTGTCGGGATGCAGCGAAGTGGCGTCTTCCATCGCCGCCTGGCAGACCTGGCCGATGTCGGCGTGCTGCAAGCTCATCGGCATGCCGCCGGCCAACTGGCTGTGTGTGTAGCCGAGCAAGTCGTCCACCATGCTATTCATCAGGTGGGCGCCGCGCCTGATCCGTGCGGCCAGGGTGGCGATTTTATCGGCTTCCAAGCCCGGGTGTTGCAGCAATTGCCCCACCAGCGACATGGTGGACAGGGGCGCGCGCAAGTCGTGGCCGAGGATGGCCAGGAACAGTTCGCGGCTACGTTCGGCGCTGGCGGTATAGGTGGCGATCGATTCGGCCAGGGCCTGGTCGATGGCTTCGTTGAAGCGCACCATTTGCTCGATCGCCGTGCCGGACATGGCGCTCACGTGCGGCAGCCACAGCCTTAATACGGTGGCGCGCAGCGCCCTGAATTCGGCACACAGTTGCGTCAGTGAAAAGCTGCTGGCTTGGCGCAGCGCGCCGTGCACGGCGGCCGCGCTGTCGACGGGATCGGCGTCGGGCGCCTGGCCCAGCGATTTTTCATATTGCTGCCGCGGGTTTTGCCGGGTGCGAATGTCGAGGGCGATCGCTTGCAGGATTTCCCGCGCATGGTCGCGCAAGGCCGGCGCCGACAGATGCTGCTCCGCCGGGGCCAGCGTGCGCGCGAAGGCATCCCATTCGACGAGAATGGTTTCCATGTGCTGATCGATAAAATCATGCAGTTTCATGTGGGAATCCCCGGTATTTTCAAGTTTGGGGCGGTCGGAAGTTCTTTGCCGCGCCGAATGGTATAGGAAGGCGTGTCGGGCGGGCGCCGCTCACAGCAATTGACACCAGCCCAGCGCGGCGCCGGCGGCCAGCAGCCACAGCAAATGCAGCCTGGTGCGCCAGATGATCAGGCCGCTTACCACGGACAGCGTCCACAGCGGCCAATCGCTGGCCCCGTGGTGGTTGGCGCCGCCCAGGATGATGCCGGTGGAAACGAGCAGGGCGATCACGACGGGCGCCATGCCCTGCTTGAAGGCGCGCACGGCGCGCAAGTCGCGGTTGCGGTGGCCCCATTGGGCGGCCAGATAGGTCAGGGTAGTGCTCGGCAGCATGATGCCGACCATGGTCGTCAGCACGCCCAGGAAGGCGGCCGCGTAACTGCCCGCGTTCAAGCCCACGTTCCAGCCCATCAGCGCCACGAAGAGCACGTTCGGGCCGGGCGCGGCCTGGGCGATGGCGATCGAGGCGTTGAACTGGGCCTGGGTCAGCCAGTGGTGCTCTTCGACCAGGAAACGGTGCATTTCGGCGGTGGTGGAAATGGCGCCGCCTATCGACATCAGCGACAGCAGCAGATACTGGACGAACAGTTGCAGCCAGTCGCCCCAGCTCAGCACCAGGTGCAGCGGCGCGTTCATGGCGCGAGTTTGCGGTAGGTGAATACGCAGCCGAGGCCGCCCAGCGTCAGCAGGACGTAGAGCAGCGGCCAGTGCAGCGCCAGCACGGCCAGCACGCCGAGCAGGCAGATGGGGGCGCTGACATAGGCCGGCAGCGGGTGCTTTTTCAGCGATGCCGCCAGTTTCAAGCCGGTCGCGCCTATCAGCCCGGCGGACACGGCGGCCATGCCGCGCAGGGCGCCGGCCAGACCGGGGTGGTCGGAAAAATGCGAATACAGGGCTGCCAGCAGCAAGACGATCACCAAGGGGACGGCCAGCATGCCGGCCAGCGCGGCCAGGGCGCCCGGCAAGCCGAAATGGCGCCCGCCTATCATCAGGGACAGGTTGACCACGTTCGGCCCCGGCATGATCTGGGCCACGGCCCACTCTTCGATGAATTCTTCCTGCGTCAGCCAGCGCTTGCGTTCGACCAGTTCGCGCTGCACCACCGCCAGTACGCCGCCGAAGCCTTGCAGGGCCAGCAGGGTAAACGAAAAAAACAAGTCGCTCAGGGACGTCGGTTGGGGGTGCTCGGGCGCGCTCTCGGGATTCATCGCCCTATTATCGCCGCCGCCGCGACCGTTTGTCCATGGGGCATTTATCCGCCGCCCCGGCGCTGGCGGCGCGCCACGCGCCCTGGAAAAGAGTTAAAAGAGATATATATGCCTGGACGATGGGAAGCTGACATTGACTTTGACGCAGTTTAGTCAATACTCCTTGCAGTGAACTTCCGGTTCATGTCCCATCATGATCATGATCATGGTCAATCGAATGAAGGATAGCGATGAACGCGCCGAGACTCTTGCAACCCCCCCGTTCCCCGACGGTCACGGAACTGTATCAACAACGTGTCGACCAGGAAGCTCACCACATTGTCAATCAAGGCATTTCGGTGCAGTCGAGTTTTAATACCGTGTGTGCGATCGAATATCTGAAGTCGCATAACGTCGACGCCCAGGTTATCGAAAGGGTGTTGCTGCATCCCGAACTGCGACGCAGGACGCGGCACTGAGCGCCCGCCCCCTGGGCCGGGCGGGTTCGCTTTCTCCCTTTGCGCCCAATCTGTTGTCAAATCGACCATCCGATCAAGTTATGCACAAATGCCGCATGAGGGGAAATCGAGAAAATATTTTCCATGCATAATCAGCGATTTTGTAAGTGATTGATTTTATTGGAAAATATTTCTGCTGTTTGAATGAGCAGTTTATTGAAACCCGCATCAACGCTCACTCTTGGGGTGTCAAGGGGCGCTTATCCACAAAGATATCCACAGCCAATGTGGATATCTGAAAAAGGTCTTAACAATCCGCGACTTAGCTGCGACTTAGCTGCGACGCGGCGGGCGCGACGGGGTGAGCAGGCGATTTCGACGGCGGGGCGCGCTTTTTAAAGCACTGGATGCATGGACAGTAGTGTTCGTTTGCTTTTGGTTTTATACCAAATGAAAATGCCCGGATCGCCGCTTCAGGGTGTCGCCGGCGTCAACAGGGCGAGGTGCTGGGTGGGCGTTTCGCCTTCTTTATTCATCGGCAGAACCATTGCTTTTAATATATGTTCGACGCCATCCTTTGCTTGTGCGCGCAATTCGCCATTCCAGGGTGTGCCTTGCGCCAGGGCGGCGTCCAGTTCGTCGGCGGCCGGCGCCGGCACCGACAAGCGCTGGCGCAGCGTCTGCCCCAGCAACTCTTCGCGCGCATAGCCCAGCAGGGTGCAGAAGCGCTCGTTGACGCTGCCGATCTTGCCCTGGCGGTCCAGGGTCGCCACCAGCGCGTGCCGTTCCAGCGTCGCTTCCAGCTGGCGCGCCTTGTCGAGCGCGCCACACAGGGATGCCACGCGCTGCTCCGCCTTCATCAGGCTGGCGTAGGTGCGCAGCGAGGAAATGACGGTGGTGAACAGCTTGCGCGTCGTCAAGTCGGTCTTGCACCAGAAATCGTTGATGTCGTAGTCGAGGATGATGCTGTGTTCCAGCGCCTGGCCCGGCTGTCCGGTGCGCAAGACGATGCGCACCAGCTTGTTGCCCATCTCATCGCGTATCTGGCGCGTCAATTGCAGGCCGGCGTCATTGGTTTCCATGATGACGTCGAGCAATACGACGGCGATGTCGGGCGTGCAGCGCAGCAAGGTCAGCGCTTCGGCGCCGCTGTAGGCGTGCAGAAAGCTGAGGCGGCGCCCCAGGAAGGAAGTATTGCTCAAGGAGAATTTGGTGACCACGTGCACGTCGACGTCATCGTCGACGATCAGCACGCGCCAGGGCGGCGGCGCGTTCGCCGCGTCGGCCTGTTTTTCCGCCTCCGGCATATCGTCTTCGATCAGCCAGTCGGAATCGGATGCCTCGCTCGTCATTTTCGCGTCCATGCCTCTCTCGCCGAGTGTAAAACAGGGGGTATCAGCACCTTTGGCGCGCCGCAGCGCAAGGGGTGCTCCCCCTCGGGTACGTTCCCCTTGTAGGGACACTATGCCAGTCAGGAAGTTTTGTCAAAGGATTCCCGTCACAGGCCTGGCGGTCGCCCCGGTCTTGCCGCCGCTCTTGAAAATATTTTGTTCATTATTATGAGTGTCGACTTACTACTTTGTAAGTCATTGATTTTATTCGATTTAAATATTGCCTGTGGAATGGGCAATGTGTTGAAACCCGCATTCACACTGGCGTTCCGGGCTGTCAAGGGGAGCTTATCAACAAGCTTATCCACAGTTGCTGTGGATATCTGAAAAAACCCCTTACAGAACCGGTGTTTACGGACGCTAGTGTCGGGTCGCGCTGGCGTGGAATGGCGGGGATGTGCGTCAAGCCGGCCGCCGGCGCGCCATCGCGGGCATGGGCAAGGACGATTGGCAAGGTGGGCTTGGTGCAAGATGGGCTTGGTGCAAGATGGGAATGCCGCACTAACCCCGGGTGGTGAGGAAGCAGGCCAGTTCGGCCCGCTCGCCACGGCCGTGCGCGCCCGGCGCCTGGCGTTGCGCGCTCAGGCGCGCGTAAGCGTCGAGGTAGGCGACCTTGGCTTCGCCCGGGCTCATCAAGACGATCCGCTCGCTCAAAGGTGCAATGCCGTCCAGATAGGCCCAGCTTTCCACGGAATGCGGCATCAAGTCGCGTTTTTCCGTTGCCAGCGCGACCAGGTCGGCGCGCTTGATGGGCCCGTAATCGGAAAAATCGATGCCGAAGGCGGTGGCGATGATGTCCTGGACCCGCTCTTCCAGTTGCGAAAATTCGGGCAGCAAGACTTTCAGGGGCTTGACCATGTCGCCCAGATAGGCTTCGGCGGCATCGTGCAGCAGGGCCGCCAGACGCAGGTGGGGCGGTACTTGCTGGGCCACGATCAAGCTGTGCTGGGCGACGGAATAGAATTCCCGCGTCTGGCCGTTGAAGCGGCACTGGTAAGCCAGGCCGTGGGCGATGTCGTCGATCGCGACCCGGTCGATGCGCGGCTCGCGCGGATAAAAGCGGTTGCCGGAAAATGTGGAAACGTAATCGGTGGTAATCATAGTCTTGTGCTCTCAGGAAACGGTGGCCGCGGCGACCTTGCGTCCATCCTACACCCGGGACCGGTTTTCCGGCGCACCGGCAAACTCGTACTGGAATGGGGCGCGCGGCCGGGCCGTTTTTTCAGCTTCCCTTTTCAGCTTTCATATTGAGACCGCAATGTTATGAAATGATTGAGAAAAAACAAGGCCGGAGCTACTTTCCTTGATTGTTTTGACATACAATTATTCCATTGTGGAAATTATAATCTCACTCGAGGAAGACGGCGATGGCGGCAAGACCCGACTATATTTATCAGGGAGGCTCGGTGTTGATGCACTCGCCCCTGCAATTGAAGCGTTCGGAAATGGTTGGCTTTTTCGTCAAGGGCGACTTGCACAAGCTGCAGGCGACCATCGACCAGGACTTGAACGCCGTGGCCGCCGGACGCATGCGCTTCAAGGCCCTGTCGCCGTACGTGATGCTGACGTTTACCCGCGTCCATCACGCCAATTCGGCCGCCGCCGTCGATGCCGCCAAGGGCTGGATCGGCGAGGTCGACATCGTCACCTGGGTCATGGTGGGCGCGATGGACGAGGCCGGCAAGCTGGCGCATGTCTATTGGTATCCCTGCCATATCTTCGTCGACGACGCCATGGCCCTGATCAATGGCCGCGAGCTGTTCGGTTACCCGAAATACCTGTGCGACTATGAAATCCCGGCCGCCGACGCGGAACCGCTGCGCTGCGCCGTGGCCGCCAAGGGTTTCCACCCCTTCGGACCGGAAACGCGCAGCGCCATGCATCCCTTGTTGGAAGTAAACGCCACCGTGCGCACGGGAGAGCACAAGCCCCTGCGCGACTTTGCCGACTTGATCGAGCAAGCCTTCGCGCTCTTGCTGTCGATGCCGGATTTCTTCAATATGGACCAGGACGGCTGGGACGACATCCTGTCGCTGCTGCGCAATCCGCGCATCGACCAGATCTTCCTCAAGCAATTTCCCGACAGCGCGGGCGTCAAGGCCGTCTACCAGGCCCTGCTGGCGGCGCCGGCCGAGATCGGCCATGTGTACGGCGGCCGCCTGCTCGGATATGAATACGAATGCACCTTGCACGCCTTCGACAGCTTTCCCCTGGCGCACACCCTGGGCTTGCAACTGGGGCCGCAAAGCGCCATCCTGCCTTTCAATGTCGTGTTCGACTTCACGGCGATGCCGGGCCAGGAATTGGTCGACAATTCCATCGTGGCGCCGGAAAAGATCGCCATCCTGGGCGGCGGCGTCGGCTCGATGACGGCGGCCTATTACCTGAGCGACCAGCCGGGCTGGCAAAACAAGTACGACATCACCGTCTACCAATTGGGCTGGCGCCTGGGCGGCAAGGGCGCCAGCGGTCGCAACGGGGACATCGGCCAGCGCATCGAAGAGCATGGCTTGCACATCTGGTTCGGCTTTTACGCCAATGCCTTCGCGATGATCAAGCAGGCATACGCCAGTTTGAAGCGTCCGGCCGGCACGCCGCTGGCGACCTGGGACGAGGCCTTCAAGCAGCACGATTACGTGGCGCTGTCGGAACTGGTCGAGGGCCAGTGGCACAACTGGTCCATCGTCTTCCCGACCTTGCCCGGTGAGCCGGGCGAGGGCGGCGAAGACTTGACCCTGTGGCAATTGGCGCTGGCGATGCTGGGCTGGCTGGAAGCCTGGCTGGCGCAGATACGCGCCACTGTCGCCGATGCCGAACACGCGGCCCCGGCCCCGGCTTTTGCGGCGGACGGCGCCTGGCCCGGCTGGTTGCACCACCTGGCCGGCGCCGTGCTGGTCGAAGTCGAGGAGTTGGCGCTGGACGTCACGCAAGCCTTTGCCGCGCTGGCGCAACTGGCGGCCGGGCTGGGCGCCGATTCGCGCGCCCACGACGGCGCCCGCCACCAGGCCCTGGCCGCCGGCCTGGCCGGCGTGCGCCACTGGTTGCACGCCCGCTACCGCGCCCTGATCGATGGCGACGACGAGTTGCGGCGCCTGTTCATATGCCTCGACCTGGGCTTGACCGTGATGAAGGGCTTGTTCGCCGATGGCGTGTTGCGCCACGGTTTCGACGTCATCAACGATATCGACTTGCGCGACTGGCTGCGCAAGCACGGCGGCGACGACGCGTTGTGCGTCGATTCGGCGCCGGTGCGCGCCTTTTACGACCTGGTGTTCGCCTACGAGGATGGCGATGTCGCGCGGCCCAATATCGAGGCCGGCACCATGCTGCGGGCGGCGGCGCGCATCGGCCTGGCTTACCGGGGCGGCATCATGTTCAAGATGCAGGCCGGCATGGGCGACACCGTTTTCACGCCGCTGTACCAGGCGCTGCGGGAGCGCGGCGTGAAGTTCAAGTTCTTCCACAAGGTCGAGGAACTGCTGCCTGCGGACGGCGCCATCGCCGCCATCCGCATGAGCGAACAGGTGGCGTTGCGCGCGCCGGGGATGGAGTACGCGCCGCTGGTGACGGTGAAGGATTTGGCGTGCTGGCCCGGCGCGCCCGATTACGCCCAGATCGAAGCGTCCCAGGCCGCGCTGCTGCGCGAGGGGCGAGTAAATCTGGAATCGTACTGGAGCGACTGGCCGCAACTGTACCAGCAAGCCTTCGGACGGCCGCTGCCGGCCCTGACGCTGCGCTGCGGCGTGGACTTCGACAAGGTGATTTTCGGCATCTCGATCGGCGCCCTGCCGGCCCTGTGCCCGCGATTGCTGGCCCTCAGTCCGGGCTTGCAGGCGGCCGCCGTCAAGGTGCGCACGGTGGCCACCCAGGCTTATCAGGTGTGGCTGAACAAGGATTTGGCGCAGATGGGCTGGCGCCAGTCGCCGGGCGGGCAGCAGCCGGTCCTGTGCGGCTTCACCGAACCTTACGACACCTGGGCGCCGATGGACCAGTTGCTGGCGCGCGAAGACTGGCCGGCCGGCGCGGAGCCGAAGAACGTCTCGTATTTTTGCAGCGCCTTTCCCGTGGCCGAGTATCCGCCCTTCAGCGACAGCGCCTTTCCGGCCCGCTGCGCCGAACAGGCCAGGCAGGGCGCCCTGCACCAGCTGGGCCGGGAAATCAGCGCCTTGTGGCCTGCCGCCGGCCCGGCCGGCGCCTTCCCCTGGCAATGGCTGATCGACGCCCGCGAGGGCAGCGGCGCGGCGCGTTTCGACAGCCAGTACTGGCGCGCGAATGTCGATCCGTCCGAGCGCTACGTGATGTCGGTGGTGGGCAGCAGCGCGCACCGCCCCGGCGCGCAAGACGCCGCCTTTTCCAATCTCTACCTGGCCGGCGACTGGATCAAGACCGGCTTGAACGCCGGCTGCGTCGAAGCGGCCGTGATGGCGGGCATGCAGGCGGCGCGCGCCATCTGCGGCCACCCGGCCGTGATCTCCGGCGAGACGGATTTTTGAGCCGGCGCCCGTGCCGCCGCGCTCCGCGGCAGGCGCTTATTCGACTTATTTGACGCTGGCGTCCGGCGTCGCGGCGCAGGGCGCGGCGGCGCCGCGCAAGTCGGCGCAAGCCTGTTCCAGCGCGGCGCTCACTTCGGGCAGGGACAGTCGGACGTCGTCGAGGGCGCCGGCGCCGGCCAGGATTTCCATCCGCGTGCACAGGGTGTGCAGCGACTGCCGGCTCAGGTAGCCGGCGCTGCCCTTGAGGGCGTGGAAGGCGGCCGCGGCCGCCGCCGCGTTGTCGGCTTCCAGGGCTTCGCGCGCCAGCGCCAGGCGGCGCGGGGCTTCGTCGAGGAAGGCTTGGGTGATGCGCTGCATGTGCTGGCGCGACAGGCCGGCCAGCGGCACGATGTGGATGCAGGCGCCGCCGGCGCCGGGCGCGCCGAAGGCGTCGAGGTCGGCGGAAATGCCGAACTGCTGGGCCAGCCCGTCCTCGTCGTCCCCGCTCGCCTGCGGCAGCGGTTCGGTCGGGCTCAGCAGCCGGCCGCGGCTGAGCAGCAGGGCGATGGTCTTTTCCAGTTGCTGGAACAGCAGTTGCTCGTCGACGGGTTTGCTGAGAAAGCCATCCATGCCGCAAGCCAGGTAGCGTTCCCGGTCGTGTTCGCTGGCATTCGCCGTCAGCGCGATGATGGGCACGCCGGCGTCGAGGATGGGGTGGTCGGCGTCGCCGCCGGCCCGTATCAGGCGCGTCGCCTGTTCGCCGTCCATCCGCGGCATGCGCCCGTCCATCAGCACCACGTCGAATTCCGAGTTGCCTAGCGCGCGCAGCGCTTCGCCGCCGTTTTCCACGATCTTGACGTCGTGGCCCATGCCTTCGAGCAGGGTGCCGATGATGATCTGGTTGGTGCGCACGTCTTCCGCGCACAGCACGCGCAGGCGATAGGCGTGCCGTTCGCGGCGCGGCGCCAGGGCCTCGGGCGAGGGCGGCGCGCCGGGCGCGAGCGGCAGGGTGAAGCGGAAGCGCGAGCCGACGCCGGCTTCACTGTCGACGCCGATGCTGCCGCCCATCAGTTCCACCAACTCCTTGCAAATGGCCAGGCCCAGGCCGGTGCCGCCGTAGCGCCGCGTCGTCGAATGGTCGGCCTGCTCGAATTTCTGGAACAGGCGCGGCAGGGTGTCGGCCGCAATGCCGGGGCCGGTGTCGCTGACGATGAAATCGATGTGGCCGGTGCCCCCCTGGCCGGGACGGCGTTGGGACCGTCCGGCCCGGCCCGGCGTGGCGGGGCGCACTTCCAGCTTGACTTCGCCGCTTCCCGTGAACTTGATGCCGTTGCCCAGCAGGTTGATGAGGATTTGCCGCAGCCGGGTCGGGTCGGCCTTGACGTAGCGCGGCAAGTCCAGCGCCAGTTCGCGCCGCAACAGCAGGCTTTTGGCGTCGGCGTGGCCCTGGACGATGCCGAGCGCGTCGTCGATCAGGCCCAGCAGGTCGAAGTCGACCGCTTCCAGGCTCAGTTTGCCGGCGTCGATCTTGGAAAAGTCGAGGATGTCGTTCAAGATGGCCAGCAGCGATTCGCCGTTGTGCAGGCCGATGCGCAGATATTCCTCGGTGCGCCCGCGCACGGACTGGTCGCGCAGGGCGAACTTGAGCATGCCGATCACGCCGGCCAGCGGGGTGCGGATGTCGTGGCTCATGGCCGACAGGAAGTCGATGCGGTGGCGGCTCACCACTTCCGCGTGTTCCTTGGCCAGGATCAGGGCGTCGTTGCTGCGCGTCAGTTCGGCCGTGCGTTCGCGCACCCGCTGTTCCAGGTTGCTGCGCAACATGCGGATCTGGTCGGCCAGGGCGAAGGCCAGCAGCAGGCCGTCGAGGGTGCCGCCGAGCAGGGTGAAGAGCTGGGCATTGTCGACCATGGCCGGCAGCAAGCCCACGTTGGCGGGCAAGATCAGCAGGCCCGGCACGATCAGGGCGATGAAGGCCAGCACGAAGAAGCGGGCCGGCTGATAACCCTTGCGCCAGACGGCGATGCCGCACACGAGCGCCAGGCTCATCCAGATGCCGATGACGATGGTGGCCAGGGTGTGGGCGTAGCGGAGGAAAAAGAAACAGCTGGGCAGCAACAGCAGCGGTAACACCAGGTTGACGCGGCTGATGGCTTTCAGGCGGGGGGAATATTCCGCCAGGCGCAGGAAATGGGTATAAAACAGGGTGCTGAACACCGGTAGCAGGAAGAAGGGTACGTAGTGCCATTCCAGCGCGTGCCAGTCGAACAGGTCGGCCGTCAAGTGAAAGGTCATGGCCCAGGCCACGCCGTAGCACAGCACGTACAACCCGTAATACATCGAGGACTTGTCGCGCGTGATGGAAAAGAGGAAGAAATTGTAGAGCGCCATGGCCAGCAGGGCGCCGATGGAACCGATGATGAGGATGTTTTCCCTGGCCACCAGATGCAGGTAAGCGAGGCGCGGGCGCATCGAAAACACGGGCGCGCGGGCGAAATAGGGGCTGGAAAAGCGCAACAGCACGGTGTAGGCGGCGCCCGGCGCCAGTGTCACGTCCTTGCCGTAGTGCAGCAGGTATTCGTGCGGCTGGCGATAGCCGCTGCGCACCGTGACGGCGCCGCCTGCGGCCGCGTCCTTGTAGATGTCGGCGCGCACGTATTCGATCAGGGTGTCGTTCGGGTCGAGTACCCAGGCGTCGGCGTCGCTGTCGTTGCGCACGCGCGCGAGCAGCCAGTAATCGCCGCCGAACAAGTTGACGTGCTCGGCCGGGCGCAGGCGCGCCAGCCAGGCTGGCAGTTCGGCCGCCTCGCGCGGGGCGCTTTCGGCGCCGGCCTGGAATAGCCGGCCGCCGTCGGCCAGGTTGCGCAAGCCCCCCGCCCCCAAGGCCAGCGGCCGCCCTTCGGCTTGGGCCAGCCTT
>DMYQ01000186.1:0-3627 GCA_003482555.1 Janthinobacterium sp.
GCAACTGCGCCCCCTACTCGATCAATATGGACTTCCTTCAGGGCGCGGCGGTTCGCCACGCCACCATCAACAAAGGCGAGGCAATGGCTATAGTCACCGGTTTGTCTGGAAACGAGATTTTCTGTCTGGCGCTCAAGAAGTACACGGCTGGCGATATCGTCGTCGGCAACAGCGTCAATTCCATGGGTTTCTTGGGCGGCCTGGGCGCCGGCCTGAAAAACATGCTGGGCGGCGAGGTGCGGCAAGTGACGGCCGCCATCCACGAAGGGCGCGCCAACGCCTTCGAGCGCATGTGCGAGGAAGCGCGCCGCCAGGGCGCCTCCGGCGTGGCCGGCGTCACCAGCGAGCTGCGCTCGTTTAACGGCAGTGCCGAATTCCTGTTCGTCGGTTCTTGCGTGCACGGGCGCGAGGCCGCCGCCGCGCCCTTCTTCACGACGGCGGGCGACGCGCAAGAGCTGTATTGCCACATGGACGCCGGCTACCGCCCGCTGCACCACGCTTTCGGCAACATCGCCTATTCCGTGGGCATCGGACGCGGCATCGTCGGTTCGCTCAAGACCCTGGTCCGGGGCGAAATCAGCGAATACAGCAATATCTTCAACAGCACCCGCCACCTGGCGCTGGAACGCTTGCTCGACCAGGCCAGGCTGGCGGGCGCGAACGCGGTGGTCGGCATCCGCACCACCATCTTGCCGTGGATGGGGACGCATGAAATGCTGATGACGGGGACGGCCTCGCGCCACGCGGGCTTGCCGTCCAGCGCGGACGGCAGCCCCGTCAGCTGCGACTTGACGGGGGAAGAATTGTGGGCCATGAGCAGCCTCGGTTACGCGCCGTTCAAGCTGCTGATGTCGACCTCGATCTACTCGCTGGGCCTGATGGGCGGCTTTCTGGCGGCCTTCAAGTCGTTTGCCAAAGGCGAGATCAGCGACTTGACGACGCTGATCCACGACGCCCGCGAAGTGGCGATCGAGCGCCTGAAGCGGGAAGCGGACGCGCTGGGCGCCGAAGAAGTCATCGGCGTCAAGACTTACATCGCCGAGATCGGCAACGGCCTGGTCGAATTCATGGCCATCGGCACCGCCATGAAAAAGATGCCGGGCTTTACCGTGCTGTCACCGACCTTGCCGGCCCAAGCCATCATTCGCGACCGGGACACCTGGGTCGATGGCGATTTCGGCTTTTCGCTGGATCGCGCCGCCAAGCGCTAAGCGCAGATAGCGCAAAGGATTTTCGTTTGTTGGAAAAGCTATCTTGTTGAATTGCATACACGACGAAATTACGATATGCTGTATGTATGAACAGTACATGCAAGCAAAACATCATCCGCGACATGGCACGGGAAGCAGCATTTGATGCCTGCTAGCATCACCCTTCGTGATTGCGTTCGTCGAAATACTCAACAACAAGCGCCAGCTCATGACAAATCTGAACAACTATCTCGCAAAGCACTATCTGAACGAGGCCCAACTTGCAAGCGCCGCCTCAATCAGCATCGATGAACTTCATGCCCTGATACGCAAGCGACTCGTTCCCGCGCCATCGTATGTGATTGGCGATAGGGGAATGGTGGCTTCGTTCGTATTTGGCGAGATGGAAGCGCCCGGCTCCACGCCCGGTTCTTACTTCCATCCGTCGCAACTGGTCTGGATCGCACGGGCGCGCCACGTTGTCGCCAGCGGACCCGCGATTGACGCCGAGGCCCGCTTGAAGGAGCGCTTCAGCGCCAACTTCGCCGCCGCGCTCGCCACGCTCAATCTGACGACCTGGCGCCTGCCCGACAGTTTCGACGAAAATGGCGCACCGATCGCCGATAGTTTGCTTACCCGGACCGACAGCGCCTGGAAGTATTTTTTAAACGGCACTTTTGGTCTGTGCGTCGCCAATCCAATTTCGGAGGCGCACATCGCCTGCAAAGAAGTGTTGCAAGAAAAACTCTCTCAGCAAAGCGAAAACGGAAGCAAGACGATGTTTTCACCGCAACAGGCACGAGCGATGCATGAACTGATCGATGCCTATGCCGCATCCGCGATGTTTTTTTCGCCCGTCGAGTACGCCTTGAGCAGCCGCAAACGCCTGGTTGAGGATCTTCGCGCAAACATGCGTGTATCGGATGCGGAAATTCCATCGGCAAACGCATTCACCATGCAGCTTCCTATTCGGTAGGCGCGAAATCTACCCCACCTTCCATCGATGATTTTTGACATCCAGAATCGGGCCTGCATCAAGTCAGGAAGTCACGAACATGCAAGAAGAATCGAAACCGGTGTGATGGACGGAGCGGTTGCGGGAGCGTGGCCGGCGCCACTTGTGACCGCCCGCCGTGCGCCAATCAGATTTTGACCAGCTCCACACGCCGATTTTTTGCGCGCCCTTCGTCGGTATTGTTGTCGGCGATCGGACGCTCCGCACCCACCCCTTCGGCCTTCAGGCGATCCCTGGCGATCTGCTTGCCGCCGATTGCCTTCACGACCGACTCGGCGCGGGCGCGCGACAAGCTGATGTTGTGGGCCGCCTTGCCGCTGTTGTCGGTATGGCCTTCGACGCGCACCTTGAGGCTGGGGTCGGCGGCCAGCAGCTTGCCGATTTCGTCTATCGCCGGCAGGCTGTCGGCGCGGATGACGTCGCTGTCCTTGTCGAAGTTCAGATACAGCGCGATGTGGCCGTCCTTGGACAGCGCGGCGGCCATGGCGTCGGCCTTGACCAGCGCGACCGTTTGCTCCATCGCCTGTTCGTGTACCACTTCAATCGACATGTTGAGGTCGTCGTCAAAGAAAAACAGGGCGATCCAGATATTGCCCTTGGGGCTGCGCACGAGATATTGCGAAAAAGCCGGCGTGTCGCCCGGCGCGCTGAGGTGGATGTTCGGTATCGCCAGTTTCTTGAGCAGCGCTTCCTGGTCGCCGCCATTGCGGGCGATGAAGGCAGGGTCGAGCGGCTGCACGGTATCGACCCGCACGCCGCCCATCGATTTGATCGCCGCTTCGTAATTGCGGAAGGCGGACAGTATCGACATCTTCGGCACGCTCACCGGGAACCAGCGTTCCGAAGTGCGTCCTTCAACCGCGCGCAGTTCATCGCCCGCGATCACCCAGGCGCGGTCGAAGTCCTTGCCGTCCTTGTGATAGCCGTCGGTCCCGGCGGGCATGTCAAGGTAGGGGAAGGGCGGCATGGTGGCGCTCGACATTGGCACCGACGTGATATCGAACGCTTTCGACGAAGCGGGCGCGGCGCCGGGCGCCACCATGGCGGCAGGCGCGGGCGCAACGCTTGTGGCCGGTGCGCTGGCGGCGGCGACGACCACTGTCGGCACGACAGGCGGCACCTCCTTGCGCTTGCAAGCCGCCAAGGTGAGTGCGCCTAGGGTACCCAGTAAAAGTAATGGCAACAACGAACGTGAAGTCATTCAAAAATTCCTATCCAATGAGTTTCAAAGTTAAATGATTGGCATAAGAATATCAGCAAAACGACAATGGGAGATCTCTTGGCGCATCGCGTGCATAAACGGTCATCCGCCGAACGGTCATTTGCCGGCCGGCTCAACTGCCGCTTGCAAGACGATGGACCTGCCGCGCCCGCAACGTCGAGCCGTATGCCTGTCCGCGCCGGACCGTTTGGGCCGGACCG
>DMYQ01000186.1:3777-17000 GCA_003482555.1 Janthinobacterium sp.
TTGGGCCGGACCGTTTGGGCCGGCGTGCTCAAGCATCCGCCAGGCACGAACTGTTGCGTCCAAAAACTATCTTTGACGATGTGTTCGCTGACGTACATAGCCCGGCCGGAAAAACGGGGATAAAGGGAGTACGGCCGAAAGCGTCGCTATCCGTTTGTTCGGGAGCCGCCCGCATGGCGCCGACACGGGCAGCACAATATATCTATAAAGGAAGCGCAATGAACGTCCTGAAGTCACATACGAAAACATTACTATGCACGGTGGGATTCTTTCTCACCGCGATGCTGGCCGGTTGCGGCGGAGGGGACCAGGGGCGCGGCCCCATTCTGGGCTTGCCGGCGGCCGAATTGGCGAGCATCAAGGTAACGCCGGCGACGGGCTCCGTGCCCATCGGTGGCACGCAACAGTTTGTCGCCACCGCCACTTACGCCGACGGCGCCTCCAAGGACGTCAGCGCGGCTTCGGTGTGGAGCTCGGATAGCACCGCCATCGCCACCGTCAACGCCAGCACCGGCCTGGCCACGGGCGTGGCCAGCGGCGCCGCCGGCATAGGCGCGACCTTCGGCGGCAAGAACGGCTCGGCCGCCCTGACGGTCACGCCAGCGACCCTGGTATCGATGGCCATCAGCCCGCTCAACCGTTCCATTCCGATCGACGGCAAGCTGCAATTCCAGGCCATCGGCACCTTCACGGACGGCGGCACGCGCGACATCACGGCGGTCTCGAGCTTCGTTTCGGCGACGCCGGCCTTCGCCAGCATTCTCGCCGGCGGCGGCGCCACCGGCGTGGCGACCGGCACCTCGCTCATCACGGCCAGCTCCGGCGCCCTGAGCGCGAGCACCAATCTGACCGTCAGCGCAGCGACCCTGAGCTCGATCGCGGTGACACCGACCAACGCCTCGATCGCGGCCGGCACCACCAATCAATTCAAGGCCACGGCGACATACAGCGACGCCAGCAGCGCCGACGTGACCGCCTTCTCGGCCTGGACCTCAAGCGCCACCGCTGTCGCCACCGTGGCCACACCGTCCGGCCTGGCCACCGGCGTGAGCCGGGGCGCGGCGCCGATCACGGCAACTTTCGGCGGCAAGAGCGACACCCAAACCCTGACAGTGACGGCGGCCACCCTGGTGTCGGTCGCGCTGACACCGGTCAACGCCACGATTCCAATCGGTGGCGTGCAGCAATTCACCTTGATGGCCAGTTATAGCGATGCCAGCAGCAGCGACGTGACGGCCAGTTCGGCCTGGACTTCGGCCAGCACCGGCGTGGCCACCGTGTTGCAAAACGGCGTGGCGGACGGCGTCAGCGGCGGCACTTCCCTGATCACCGCCACCTTCGGCGGCAAGAGCGCGGCGCAAACCCTGACCGTGCGGGCGGCCACCCTGTTGTCGATCGCGGTGACCCCGGTCAATGCCAGCATTCCCGTCGGCGCCACCCAGCAATACATCGCCACGGCCACTTACAGCGACAACAGCAGCGCCAACGTGAGCAACGCTTCGAGCTGGACTTCGGATAACCTGGTCGTGGCCACCGTTAACAACGCCTCCGGCGTGGCCACCGGCCGCAGCGCCGGCAGCGCCCACATCACGGCCACGTTCAATGGCAAGAGCGATACCCAGACCCTGACCGTCAGCGCGGCCGTCGGTCCACCAGCCGTGATCCTGGCCAGTGCCGGCAATTTCGCCGTGCTGAGCAAGGCCGGCATCACCGACGTGCCCTCGTCCGCCATCAGCGGCAATATCGGCACCAGCCCGATCAGTGGCGCCGCCATCGGCATCACCTGCCCTGAAGTGACCGGCATCATCTACGCCGTCGATACGGCCGGTCCGGCTTGCAGCGTTTCCGATCCGGTCATGCTGACCACCGCCATCGGCGACATGCAGACCGCCTACACGGACGCCGCCGGTCGCCCATCCGGCGTCGGCCCCTTCCTGAATCTGGGCGCCGGCACGGTTGCCAATCAAACCCTGGTGGCCGGTACTTACACCTGGGGCTCCAACGTCACGATCCCGACCAATCTGACCCTGATCGGCGGCGCCAACGATGTCTGGATCTTCCAGATCACGGGCAAACTCAATATCAGCCCGAACATGCAGGTGTTGCTGAGCGGCGGCGCCCAGGCCAAGAATATCTTCTGGCAAGTGAGCGACGTGGTGACACTGGATACCCACTCCCACTTCGAGGGCAATATCCTGGCGCAGACGAATATCGCGATGCTGACCGGCGCCTCGATCAATGGCCGCCTGCTGGCGCAAACGGCAGCCACCCTGCAGCAAAACGTCATCGTCGAGCCGGCTCCTTAAACCTCGATACCCGGCCGGCGCGCACGCCGGCCGGGCCAGCCATATCTGGAGCGGGCCACGGCGTCGCGCTTCCCCTTTTTTGGAGCGAAACATGAAATTAGCACACACAATTGGCATTCTCGGCTGCGCGCTGCTGGGTAGCCCTCTGGCCCAGGCCGACGAGCAATGGGTCAACCCCGACTGGGCCGATTCGGCCTGGTATGTGGGCGCCGGCATCGGCCGTTCGCGCGCCACCATCGACCAGGAGCGCATCACGCGCAGCCTGGAAGCGGGCGGCTCGACCTCGGTGGCCTTCGACAAGCATGAACACGACACGGCCGCCAAGATTTATTTCGGCAAGCAGTTGAACAAGAACTTCGCGCTCGAATTCGGCTATGTCGACTTGGGCGAGTTCAGCTACAGCGCCGTCACCACCCCGCTCAGCACGCTCAACGGCAAGGTCGATTTCCGCGGCGTCAACCTCGACCTGCTGGCCGAGCTGCCCCTGTCGCAGCGCTTTTCCGCCTACGGCCGCCTGGGTTTGAACTATACGCAGGCGCGCGCCCACTTCACGGGCAACCGCCTGTTCGCGGTCACCAATCCCGAGCCGAGCGAGCGCAAGCTGAACCCGAAAATCGGCCTGGGCCTGGAGTATAGATTCACCGAGGCGCTGGCGGTGCGCGGCGAAGTCGAGCGCTACCGCGTCAACGACGCCGTCGGCAACCGCGGCGACGTCGATCTGGTGTCGGTCAACCTGGTCTACAAACTGGGCCGTCCGGCTTCCAGCGCGCCGGCCGCGCCGGCGCCCGAACCGGCACCGGCCCCCGTGATGGAGGCGCCAGCGCCAGCGCCAATGCCACCGCCGCCGGTGCCCGTGTCGGAAAAAGTCAGCTTTGCCGCGCGAGCGCTGTTTGATTTCGATAAATCCGTGCTCAAGCCGGAAGGCAAGAGCGCGCTGGATGCCTTGCTGGCGCAACTGCAAGGCATGAACACGGAAGTCATGATCACGGTCGGTCATACCGACTCGGTCGGCAGCGCGCAATATAACCAGAAGCTGTCGATCCGCCGCGCCGAGGCGGTCAAGGCCTATCTGGTCGGCAAAGGCATCGATGCCGCGCGGGTCTACACCGAAGGCAAGGGCGAGACCCAGCCGGTGGCGGACAACAAGAGCGCCGCGGGCCGCGCGCAAAACCGCCGCGTGACGGTGGAAGTGGTGGGTACGCGCACGAAATAGTCAGCGTCATCGAAGGATCGTCCACTATGACGTGGACGGAAACGGCGTCACCCGAACGGAGAGTTTTCCGCTTTGGGTGGCGCCGTTTTGTTTGGCGGCCAGCCGGCGCGTTTCAGTCGATGTGGCGCTGTGCCAGCACGACGATGGCGGCAAAGCAAGCCGCCGCCATCAGCAAACCCGTCCTGACGCCGGCCAGGGCCGCGCCGCCGCCAACCAGGCCGCCCAGCACGGCGATGCCGGCGGCCATGCCGACCTGGCGCGCGCTGTGGTAAATGCCGGAGGCGAGGCCGGCGTATTCCGGTGCGATGGAGCTGACGGCAACCACGTTCAGGGCCGACGAAAAGATGCCCGCGCCGACGCCGACCAGGGCGGTGCCGGCCAGGAGCAGCGGCCAGGTGTCCGGCGTCGACACGGTGGCGGCGATCAGCGCGCCAGCGGCGGCAATGGCGCCGCCCAGGCGCAGCATCCAGCGCGGCCCGCGTGGCAGCAGGACGGGATTGAGGAACATGGAGGTGGCGATGACGGCGACGGCGAAGGGTAGCAGCATGACGCCGGCGCGCAGGGGGCTGAGCGCCCATTGCGCCTGGACGAACAGGGCCAACATGAATTGCATGCCGTAGCAGCCGAACTGGAAGGCGAAGCCGCCCGCGGTGGCCGCGCTGAAGGCCCGGTTGCGGAACACGGCCAGTGGCAGCATCGGCTGGCGCAGATGGCGCTCGATGAGCAAAAAAGCGGCGATGCCGGCGCCGCCGGCGGCCAGCAGGACCAGCACCAGCGGCTGGCGCCAGCCCACGGCGACGCCCTCGATCAAGCCGCCGGTCAGCGCCGTCAGCGCGAAGATGCCGGCGAGGCCGCCCGGGATGTCGAGCGGGGCCGCCCGGCGGGTGGTCTCGCGGATGCACCACGGGGCGGCCAGCGCCGCGCCCACGCCGAGCGGAATATTGATGAGGAAGATGGCGCGCCAGCCGACGAACTCGGTCAGCAGCCCGCCGCCGAACGGCCCCACCACCATGGCGATGCCGCCCACCACGGCCAGGGTGTTGACGGCGCGGGCGCGCGCGCTCTTGTCGCGATAAGCCTTGGCCAGCAGGGACAGCAGCATCGGCAGCAAGCCCGCCGCCGCCACGCCTTGCAGCGCGCGCGCGGCGATCAGTTGCGGCAGCGAGGCGCTCAGCGCGCAGAGCAGCGAGGTCAAGGCAAAACCCAGCAGGGAGACGATAAACAGGCGCCGCGCGCCCCACATGTCGCCCAGGGCGCCCGTGCTCAGCAGCAAACCGGCGAGGGGAATCGTGTAGGCGGTGACCACCCATTCCAACTGGGTTTGCGAGCCCTGCAGTTCGCGCCGGATCGCCGGCAGGGCGAGATTGAGCGCCGCCCCGTCGACCGTCAGCATGAACATGCCGATGCAAATCACGGCCAGGCCCCAGCCGGCGCGCCCGGGCACGGACGGGGCTTCGGCCAGGGTGATGGAAATATTGGGTGGAGTCATGGCTTATCCTTTCACAAAGTGTACCTACTAGTATGTTCATGACTGTATCACAATGTCCGTACTAGTAGGTACAGACGTTTCCAATGTCAAAGCGCGTTGACTGTTTATGCGTGTTTGTATATATTCATGCGCATTCCTCATTCATTAAGCCCATCATTAAACTCACCATGAGCACTGACAATCTCTTGTTGCAAGAGCGCCATGCGCTGATACTCGCGCGTTTGCTGGCCGATGGACGGGTGCTGGCGCCGGACCTGGCCGGCTGGCTGAAGGTGTCGGAAGATACGATACGGCGCGACCTGCGCGACCTGGCGGCCGCCGGCCAGTGCCAGAAAGTGTATGGCGGCGCGCTGCGCCTGCCGCCGCCGCCCGCGCCCAACGATGGCACCCTGGTGCAGCGGCGCGCACACCGCGCGGCCGGCAAGTCGCAACTGGCGCTGGCGGCGGTGAGCTTGATACAGCCCGGTTCGCTGATCTTCATCGACGCCGGCTCGACCAATCTGTGCATCGCCGCCGCGCTGCCGGAGATGCCGCTGACGGTGGTGACAAATGCGCCCCTGATCGCCGCCGCGCTGCTGGAACGCTCCCAGGTGGAGCTGATCCTGATCGGCGGCCGCGTCGAACGGGGCAGCGGCGCCAGCCTGGGCACCGGCGCGCTGCGCGATATCGACATGCTGCGCCCCGACCTGTTTTGCCTGGGAGCCTGCGGCGTCGACGGGGCGGCCGGCGTCACCGCCTTCCGCTACGAAGAAGCCGTGTTCAAGCGGCGCGTGGCCGACGCCAGCAAGGCCGTGCTGGTGGCCGTCACGGCCGACAAACTGGGCACGGCGGCGCCCTACCAGGTGCTGGCCGCCGACCGGCTCGCGCACCTGATCATCGAGCGCGACGCGGACGCGGCGATGGCCGCCGCGTTTTCCGCCCGGGGTACGCAAGTGCTGCGCGCGCAATAAGATCCGCGCCGGCCGCCCCGGGCCAGGCCATATCCTTCCACTGAAAGCGGCTATGCCCTACCTCGGTTCGCAACAACGCCTGTCCACCCGCCTGGCCTTTCTGGTCGCCGGCCTCGTCATGTCGGCCTGGGCGCCCCTGGTGCCCTATGCCAAGGCGCGCGCCGGCCTGGACGACGGCGGCCTCGGTTTACTGTTGCTGTGCCTGGGTTGCGGCTCCCTGCTGGCCATGCCGCTCACGGGCACGCTGTCCCTGCGCTTCGGCTGCCGCGCCGTGATCCTGTGGTCCGGCGCGGCAGCTTGCCTGCTGCTGCCCGCGCTGGCCTGGGCACCCGGCGCACCCTTGCTGGCCTTCACCCTGTTCCTGTTCGGGGCGGCCATCGGCACGCTCGACGTGGCGATGAACGTGCAGGCGGTCACGGTCGAGCGGGCCAGCGGCGGCGCGCTGATGTCGGGCTTTCACGGCCTGTTCAGCGTCGGCGGGATTGCCGGCGCGGGCGGCATGGCCTTGCTGCTGTGGGCCGGGCTGGCGCCGCTGGCGGCCGCGGGCGTGCTGGCGGCGGCCGCGCTGCTGCTGCTCGCCGGCGCCGCCCCGCACCTGTTGCGCGAGCGCGAGCGGGCCGCTGGCGGCGCCCTGTTCGTCATGCCCCACGGCGCCGTGATCCTGATCGGCGCGCTGTGCTTTATCGTATTCCTGGCGGAGGGGGCGATGCTGGACTGGAGCGCGCTCTTCCTGACCGGCGCGCGCGGGCTGGATGCGGGCAGCGGCGGCCTCGCTTATGCCGCCTTCGCCAGCGCCATGACGGCCGGACGGCTGAGCGGCGACCGCGTGGTGGGCCGCCTGGGCGGCCAGCGCGTGCTGTTACTCGGCGGCGTAGGCGCGGCGGCCGGCTTCCTGTTCGCCGTGCTGGCGACGACGGCCGGCATGGCCTTGTTCGGCTTCGTACTGGTGGGCCTGGGCGCATCGAATATCGTGCCCGTCCTGTTCAGCGCCGCCGGCAGGCAGCGGGCCATGCCGGCCGGACTGGCGATCAGCGCGGTGACCAGCATCGCTTATGCCGGCATCCTGGCCGGGCCGGCCGTCATTGGCCTGGTGTCCCGCGCGGCCAGCCTGGACCTGGCGTTTGCCGGTCTCGGCTGCGCGATGCTGCTGGTGGCGGCCAGCGCCCGCGTGGCCGCGGCGGCGCCGCGGCAACCTTGAAGCGCGTCCAGCGGGGTTTGATGGTGGCGTAAATCCGTACCAGTAGGTACAATCATCAAATGAATACAGCCGCCAATAAACTGATAGAAACGACCCAGGAACTGCTGTGGGAACGGGGTTACGTGGGCACCAGCCCGCGCGCCATCCAGGATCGGGCGGGCGTGGGGCAGGGCAGCATGTACCACCACTTCCGTTCCAAGGCGGCGCTGGCGCAGGCCGCCGAGGAACGCAGCGCCGCCCGCTCGATCGAGGAAGTCGAGCGTCTGTTCGACACGCCGCAAGCGCCTTTGCGGCGCGTCATCGCCTATCTGCGCCTGGAACGCGACATCCTCAAGGGCTGCCCCATCGGACGCCTGACCGCCGATCCCGAGGTGATCGCGGACGAGGCCCTCAGGCTGCCGCTGCGCGATACTTTCGAGCGGATCGGCGCACATGTCGCCGCCCTGCTCAAGGAGGCGCAGGCGGCCGGCACGCTGGCGCCGGGGCTGGATGCGGATCGCCTGGCGCGCACCGTGCTGGCCGTGCGTCAAGGCGCTTACGTGCTGGCGCGCGCGGCCAACTCGAGCGCGCCCTACGTCGACGCGGTCGAAGGCTTGATTGCCCTGCTGGACGGGCAGGCTTAGTACGTCCTTACCGCCGTTGCAGTGCCGGCTCGTGCATTCGGGCCTCCAGCAGGAAATCCACAAATGATCGCACTTTCAAGGATAAGTGCCGGCCGTGGGGATACAGCACGGAGAAGGGGCGCGAGCAGCCACCCTGCGCGGACAATACTTCGACCAGCGTATTCTTGCGCAAATCTTCTTCGATCGTAAATCGATATGCCTGAAACAGGCCCGCCCCGTTGCGCGCCAGTGTCACCCCGGCGAGTATGTCTTCGTACAGGCAATAACTGCCGCTCGCCGCCACCTCGATCAATTTTCCTTTTTCGCGAAACAGCCAGGGAATCGGGCGGCCTGTACTCGGCAACACGAAGTTGATGCAGTCGTGTTGCGCCAGGGAGGCGATCGAATCGGGCATGCCGGCCCGAGCCAGATAGTCGGGCGCCGCCACCAGGACAAGCTCCGCGTCTTCCAGTTTGCGGGCGACAAAGCTTGAATCGGCGGGTTCGCGCGCGCGGATCGCGAGGTCATAGCCTTCATCGACAAAATCGATATTGCGATTGCTGACATGCACGTCGACCCGCACCTGCGGATACAGCTCGCGAAACTTCGGCAGCAGTGGAAGCACACGATGATGGCCGTAGGTTGTCGGTACGCTGATCCGCAGCACGCCGGAAGGCATGCTTTGCCGGCCAGTCAGCGCCCGTTCCGCATCGATCAGTTGCGTGAGCGCCTGCCGGCATTGTTCGAAATAGCGGCGCCCGTCTTCCGTCAAGCTCACTTGCCGCGTGGTGCGCACGAACAACCGCGCGCCCAGCCGCGCCTCGAGCCGCGCCACGGAGCGGCTCACCGCGGCGGGCGTCACGCCAACCGCATTGGCGGCGGCGGTAAAGCTGCCGTATTCGGCGGCGGCGCAGAACAGCTCGATGCTGCCTACCAGAACATCCTCGAAATGGCGTCTCATTTGGCTGTTTTATTCATTACATGATGTATTGGATAAATTGCATGGATGTACATTTATCTTGGAAAAGAACATCAATATACTACACAGCATTGCAAATCACGCATGCAAGCGCTTTCGGCGCCATTGAAATTAACCTCATCGGAGAACAAACATGAAACTCTATTACTCCCCCGGCGCCTGCTCGCTCGCCCCCCATATCATGCTGTGCGAAGCAAAACTGCCGCATACCCTCATCAAAGTCGACACCAGCACCCACCTGACTGAAAACGGGATCGACTTTTACAGCATCAATCCGAAAGGCCATGTGCCGGTTCTGGAACTCGATGACGGCCAGCGCCTGTCCGAGGGGCCGATCATTGCGCAATTCATTGCCGACCATGCGCGGCGCGAAGACTTGATGCCCGCCGCCGCATCGATGGCGCGCTACCGGGTGATGGAGTGGCAGAACTACATCACGTCCGAGTTGCACAAGTGCTTCAGTCCCCTGTTCAATCCGGCATTGGATGCAAAGGCCAAGGCAGTCTTCACCGCAATCCTGGGCAAGAAATTCGACTGGGTATCGGGCCAATTGCGTGGCATGTCTTACCTGACCGGCGCAAGCTTTACCGCTGCCGACGCCTACCTCTTCACGGTCGCGGGCTGGGCAAAATACGTCGGTGTCGACCTGTCCGACTTCGAGCATTTGCAGGCAT
Source organism: Janthinobacterium sp. (assembly GCA_003482555.1). Lineage (GTDB taxonomy): Bacteria > Pseudomonadota > Gammaproteobacteria > Burkholderiales > Burkholderiaceae_D > Janthinobacterium. The sequence goes on from DMYQ01000186.1 coordinate 13,189, forward strand.
TCCTGGCACGCGTCGCGGCGCGCCCGGCGGTGCAAGAAGCGATGAAGGCGGAAGGATTGCTGCAAGCAAAATAACCTGGCTGTCCGTGCCGACCAACATGGGGAATCTGAATCATGTGGAAAAATACTGAAGTGGCGCGGCGCCTTGGCTTGGCCGCGCCCATCATCCAGGGGCCGTTCGGCGGTGGCATTTCATCGGTCGACCTGGTCGTTGCCGTTTGCGAAACCGGCGGCCTCGGTTCATTCGGCGTCCATCATCTCGATGCGAACGGCATTCGTGATGTCGCCAGCCGGATTCGCGCACGCACGGCCGTGCCGTTCGCCTTGAATTTATGGATACCGCTGGACGACGCCGACGATCCGCAGATCGATGACGGGGCATTCGCGCGCAATACGGCGGTATTGCAACCGTACTTGACGGAACTCGGGCTGCCAGCGCCGCAACGTCCGCAGCGCTACGCCCCGCCTTACGCCGAGCAAATCGAGGCCGTGCTGGAAGCGCGTCCGGCGGTGTTCAGTTTTGTATTCGGGATACCGTCGCAGGGCGTATTGAAGCGCTGCCGCGAGCTCGACATCGTGACGCTTGGCGCCGCCACCACGGTCGATGAGGCGATCGCCTTGGCGCAAGCGGGAGTCGACATGATCGTCGCCACCGGATTCGAGGCGGGCGGGCACCGCGTGTCCTTTCTGCGCGGCGCGGAAGAGTCGCTATCGGGAACTTTTTCCCTCATACCGCAGGTGGTCGATGCCGTTCGCATTCCGGTGATAGCGGCCGGTGGCATCGCCGACGCGCGCGGTATCGCCGCCGCGCTGGCGCTGGGCGCGCAAGGCGTGCAGATCGGCACGGCGTTTCTCGCCTGTGAAGAATCGAATGCCGACGCCACCCATCGCCAGATGCTTTTCAGCCCGGACGCGCGCTACACGGGATTGACGCGCGTATTCAGCGGCAGACTGGCGCGTGGCATCCGCAACCGCTTGATGAACGAATTGCAGCCGTACGCCGCGCAGATACCGCAATACCCGATACAAAACTGGTTGACCGGCGCGATGAAAAAGGCCGCGGGCGCGCAACAACGTTACGACTTGATGTCGCTATGGTGCGGACAGGCGGCCCCACTGATCACGCACCGCGATGCGCGTTCGCTGATGAAGGCGCTGGTCAAGGAAACGTCATCGATCAGCAAGGGGATGGGGAGCTGAGGCCGGTGTTTTCAAGGCCGGGCGCCGGAATTTGAATGTTAACTCTAGAAAACAATATATTTTAAATATCTTTGTGGAATAGAATATCCGCTGGACAAGTCCAGCCGGTGCCTACGGAATTAAACGCATGAAATCAAGAACTTGCGGAGACTTTGTTATAAACAATTTAGCTATTTAATTGAGGGTTGTCATGAAAAAAAGTCGTATCGCGGTGGCCGCGGCCATGGTTTCCATGTTTCTCGTCAATGCGCCGGCGCACGCCTGGGGCCAGGAAACGCACCGCCGCATCGTCCTCGACGCGGTGCAATTCATGAAGAATAATCCGGGCCAGACCAATTACACCAAGCTGCTGGCCGGCGTCACGCGCGCCGGTTACACGATGGATCAATTCGCCGCGGCGCTGGGTCAGGGCGCCTACGACGTCGACGATTTTGTCGATACCTATATCTGCGGCGCCACCACCGGCAATTGCCAGTACGCGCCGGTGTGGGGCGCGGGCGCCAGCATCGTCAAGTACACCTCTTACTGGCACTTCCAGAATCACACGGCCGGCCCCGACGTGCACGGCAATCCCTTCGGCGGCTACAACTACGCCAAGCTGAGCGTGGCCGGCGACATCGACAAGCTGGCCGCGACCTGGTTGGTGGGCGACTATCTGGACGATGGGGCGGGCGGCTTGAAGGGCTGGTTCGGCGACAGCAGCAAATACAATAGCTTCGGCTTGACCGAGGCCCACTATCGTTTCAGCGGCTATTCGACGGCCAAGCAGTACGCCGATTTCGAAACCATGCCCTTCCAGCCGATCGACAACCTGGGGCAATACTGGTTCGGCCAATTCCTCAGCAGCCCGACCGCGCAAAGCCTCGGTTTCGTGCTGCACACCACCGACTTGCTGCAACCGCACCACACCTGGACCACCTCGGCCAACAATCACTCCGGTTGGGAAACCTGGGTCGGCGACTATTACTATTCGGCCGTGCTGAACGATCCGACGCTGGTGAAGGCGGCGCTGGCCGATTTCACGCCGCTGGCGCCGGGCGCCCTCGATATCCGGCCCCTGCTCACGCAAGGCGGCACCTATTCCTACGCCAACGGCGGCATCGTGCTGACCTCGACCGACCAGAACGACCGCGTGCGCATCGGCAAGCTGATGATCCCGCACGCGATCGCGATGGTGGTGCACGTGCTCAACCGCGCCGCCGAGCGCCTCGCCAATTGAAGCGCGCGCGCCGCGTCGCCACGCTGGCAGTGCTATCTTGCCTGGCGGCCTGGAGCGGGTCGGCCGCGGCCGCCGAGCACATCGTCCGCTTCGATGACCCGGCCTTGGCCGCGCGCATCGACGGCGCGCCGCTCTACACTCTCAGCGTCGATTGCCTGACGCGCGCCGCGCGCGAACGGACGGCCGACGCCGGCCGCGGTGCGATCTTGCGCGCGCTCATTTCCAACCGCCTGCTGGCCGGGGCCGCGCGGCGCGACTTCAAGGACGAGCAATTACAGGGCGGCAGCCGGGTCGCCTTCCTGCCCGACGTCGCCTCCGACGACAAGCTGGCGGCCCTGTTGCGGGCCCAGTTCGGCCCCGAGCTGGAGGCGGCGCTGCAAGCCTTGCCGGGCGCCACGCTCGACGGCCTGGTGCAGGAGCGCGGCGAAGCGACGCCGGCCCAGTGGGAGCAAGTGTTCGGCAAGCCGGGCAGCCTGCGCCTGGAATACGCACTCAATCCGGCGCAGATCGCGCTGGCGAAAAAAGTGGTCTTGCTGCGCTACCGCCTGGAGCCGCAGCGCGACGAGACGATCACCCTGTACCAGGTGTACCGTCGGCAAAACGTCCAGGGCAGGGTGGAACTGTATAACGGCAACATGGCCTTCTTGCGCCAGCAGGTGCAATTGACACTGGCCGGGCGCTTTGAAACGCACTGGGCGGCCGGCCGCTTCGGCGCGGCGGCGCTGGCCGATTTGCGCCGCAGCCTGGACGAGCAGGAGCAGGCGCGCGCGCTGCTGGCGCTGCACGGCATCGGCGACGATATCGACGCCGAGAGCGCACTGCTGGGCCGCCTGGCCACGCGGGTGAGCGGACCCGAGATCGCCGCCTATTACCGCGACCATCGCGATGAATTCCAGCGCATTGAGCGAGTCAAGGCGCGCCACATCCGCGTCGCCGACGAGCGCGCCGGCGACGTGGTGCTGGCCGGCGCCGCCCGCGGCGAGGATTTCGGCGCCCTGGCGCGGCGTTATTCCATCGCCGCCGACGCCGCCTCGGGCGGAGAACTGGGTTGGATCGTCCACGAAGGCAAATTGAGCTGGCTGGCGCAACTGGCCTTCATGCAGCCCGAGGGCGAGGTGTCGCGTCCCTTCCGCGCGCCATTGGGGCCGAATCAAGCGGCGCCGTGGGAAATCGTCCTGGTCGAGCGGCGCGTGCAAGCCAGCCAGGCGGCCGATTCGGAAGCGGTCGCCTATGTGGCGCGCAAGGCCGTGGCGCGTGAAAAAGCCGCCGCCCAACTGGCCGCCTTGCGCGAGCGCCTGTTGCGGGAAGCGACGATCGAGATCAACGGCAAGCTGCTGGCCATGCCCGCGCCCACTTCCGCGCCGGTGCAATCATGAATTGGCGCAAACTGCTGC
>DMYQ01000186.1:17075-17575 GCA_003482555.1 Janthinobacterium sp.
GCGGCTGCGCAGGCGCAGGCGCGGGCGAGCGGGGCCGGCGTGCAACTGGGGCCGCCGCCGGATTGGCCGCCGGCCATGGCGGATGCCGGGAGCGAGCCGCAACGGGTCGCCCTGCTGCCGCTGGAGCCGGCCCAGCCGGCCGCCTACACGATGGCGCAGGCGCGCGAACACGGCGATCCGCGCAGCCCGCCCATCGCCCACGAGGCGCCGTCGGCGGCGGCCACGGCCGCCGAGCTGGCCGATCCGGCCGCCTACCAGGGCTATGAGGCGCGGCAAAACATGAAGCTGTACGCCAACTATGTGCAAGCGGCCGACAGCGAGATCCCGAAGCTGCGCGAGGATATCGGGCGCGGGCGCGACGCCGGCGTGGCGCCCGAGCAAATCGCCAAGGCCGAGGAAAAGTTGCGCCGTCTCACCGCCATGCGGGTGCAGTTGCTGGCCGAGCATCCGGAACTGGCGGGCGGCGCCGGCCATTGAAGCGGCTTGCTTGCCTGTATCCG
>DMYQ01000186.1:17770-26113 GCA_003482555.1 Janthinobacterium sp.
GTATGCGTTTTGCAGCTTTTGCATCGTGCTGAGCTTGTCCCTGCCCGTGCACGGCATGGTCGCGTCCTTTGGCGCGGCGGCCGCCTGCGCCGTGCTGGCGCAAGCGGTGTCGCGCCGCTTCATGCGCGCGTAGTGAACTGTCAGGCGCGGCGCGCCGGCGGCACCGGGCCGGCGTGGAAAATGCGGGTGCGAGCGGGCGCGGGCGGGCCTCAGCCCGGCGGCAGCTTGGCCAGGAAGGCGTGGATTTGCGCCACCACGGCCGCGCCATCGCCGACGGCCGCCGCGACCCGCTTGGTGGAGCCGGCGCGCACGTCGCCGATGGCGAACACGCCCGGCACGCTCGTTTCCAGCGCGGCCCGCGGCGGGCCTTCGTCGGGCGCGGCCGGATGGGACTGGGCGCGGCACTGGGCCCGCGTCACGTCGAAGCCGGTGCGGATGAAGCCGTGGTCGTCGACGCCGACGCCGCAATCCTTCAACCATTCCGCGTTCGGATCGGCGCCCACGAAGAGAAACAGCTTGCGCACGGCGCAAGCCTGCTCGGTGTCGCTCTGATTGTTGCGCCAACGCACCTGCGCCAATCCCTCTTCATCGCCTTCCAGAGCGACGATTTCCGTATGCGTGTGCAGGGTGATGTTCGGGGTCGCCCGGATGCGCTCGATCAGGTAGCTCGACATGCTGGCCGCCAGACCGGCGCCCCGTATCACCATGTGCACATGGCTGGCGTGGCCGGACAGGAAGACGGCCGCCTGGCCGGCCGAATTGCCGCCGCCGACCAGGATCACTTCCTGCTGCCGGCATAGCTTGGCCTCGATCGGTGAAGCCCAGAAATACACGCCGCGCCCCTCGAAAGACTTCAGATTGGCCAGCGCCGGGCGGCGGTAGCGCGCCCCGCAAGCGAGCACGATGGTGCGCGCCTTCAATTCGGTGCCGTCGCACAGGGACAGGCGCGGCGGATAAGTCTCGCACTGCAGTTGCGCGGCGCTGGCCGGGATGGCGATTTCAACGCCGAATTTCTGCGCCTGGACGAAGGCCCGCCCGGCCAGGGCGCGCCCGGAAATGCCGGTCGGGAAGCCCAGGTAGTTTTCGATGCGGGCGCTGGCGCCGGCCTGGCCGCCGGAGGCGCGCTGTTCGACCACCAGCACCGACAACCCCTCCGAGGCGGCGTACACGGCCGTGGCCAGGCCGGACGGTCCGGCGCCCACCACCAGCACGTCGTACACCTTGTCGCCGCTCAGCTCGGGCAACATGCCCAGGCAGCGGCCCAGCTCGGCCTGCGAGGGATTCATCTTGACGCTGCCGTCCGGGCACACGACCAGCGGCCAGTCGTCCGGCCCCGGCTGGTGGCGCGCGGCCAGGGTGGCGGCGCTGGCGTCGGCGACCGGGTCCAGCACCGTGTGCGGATGGCCATTGCTCGACAAAAAACTTTGCAGGTGAAACATCTTGGCGTTGCCGCGCGGGCCCACCAGCACGGGTCCGCCGGAATTGACTTCGATCAAGCCGACGCGGCGCAATATCAGGGCGCGCACGATGCGCTCGCCCAGGTCGGCGTCCGCCACCACCAGCGCGCGCAGCGATTCCGGGCTGACCACCAGCACTTCCACGTCGCCATCGGCATGGCCGTTGACGAGGGCGGGGCGGCCCGCCAACTGGCCCACTTCGGCCGCGAACTGGCCGGGGCCGTGGTGAGTGATGAGCGCGGTATTGCCCATGCCGTCGTGGCGGCTGATGGCGATCCGGCCGGCCAGCACCAGCAGCATGCCGAAGCCGCTGCTGCCGGCGGCGAAGATGCGTTCGCCGTCCGGGTAGCGGCGGGTGTCGCCGAAGCGCAGCATGCGCTTGATCTCGGCGGCATTGAAGACGGGGGAAATTTGCTGGCGGCGCTCCCCGAGATCGAGCGTGGCCGGCGCCACGGGATCGTCGGGACTGGTTTCTGGAATGAATTCGGGGGTCTGAGCCATGATATGCGCGCCGTTGGTGATATGGCAAAAATTCCAAAAACTGCAGTCTATCGCATGCGGCGCGCCCGCGCCAAGCACTTGTGGCCATGCCGCCGCGCATGGCCGGCGCGGGCCCGCCGACACGCCTACGCCTTCTGGGATTAGAATGGGTGTTTTGTTGAACTCAATCATACACGATGGCTTATAAGACACTCGAAGATACGATCGGCAACACGCCCCTGGTGCGCCTGATGCGCCTGCCCGGCGCCGATGCGGCTGCACGCAACAATATTATCTTGGGAAAGTTGGAGGGCGACAATCCGGCCGGTTCGGTCAAGGACAGGGCCGCCATGTCCATGCTCAAGCGGGCCGAGGAGCGCGGCACGATCAAGCCGGGCGACACCCTGATCGAATCGACCAGCGGCAATACCGGCATCGCCCTGGCGATGGTGGCGGCCTTGCGCGGCTACAAAATGGTCTTGCTGATGCCGGAAAATCTCAGCGTCGAGCGGCGCCAGAGCATGGCCGCCTACGGCGCCCAGATCGTGCTCACGCCCAAGACGGGGGGCATGGAGTATGCGCGCGATCTGGCCGAGCAGATGCAAAAGGATGGCAAGGGCGTCATCCTGGACCAGTTTGGCAACCAGGACAATTCGCGCGCCCACTACGAGGGCACGGGGCCGGAAATCTGGCGCGACACGGAAGGGCGGGTCAGTCATTTCGTCAGCGCCATGGGCACCACCGGTACCATCATGGGCGTGTCGCGCTACCTGAAGGAACAGAATCCGGCCATCCAGATCATTGGCGCGCAGCCGGAAGAAGGTTCGCAAATTCCCGGCATCCGCAAATGGCCCGAAGCCTACTTGCCGAAAATCTACGACAAGAGCAGGGTCGACCAGATTGAATACGTGAGTCAGAGCGCGGCCGAAGTGATGGCGCGCAGAATGGCGGCGGAAGAGGGTATTTTTTGCGGAATATCGGCGGCTGGCGCCTGCGAAATCGCGCTGCGCGTGTCGCAGACGGTGGAAAATGCCACCATCGTGTTCATCGTGTGCGACCGCGGCGACCGCTATCTGTCGACCGGGGTGTTTCCGGCATAGCCGCACCCCGCGCCACACTGGCGCGGCCCCGCCTTTCCCGCACGCGGGGAGGACAAGGGCCGCGCCCTTGCATCAACCTTGCGGCGTTTCGCCTTCTTTAGGCTTGAACTGCTTGTCGCTGATGCGGAACTTGTTGCGGCGGTCGCCCATCAAGTAACGCAGGTCGCGGATGCTCAGATCGCTCACTTCGTGCATGCGGATCAGCAGGGAGGCGCCGACCGGCAAGCGGTGGTGGCGGATCTTGCTGATCACGGGTGGCGCCACTTCGAGCGCGCGCGACAGGGCCGCGTCGTTTTTCAGGCGCAGGTTTTCGATCAGGGTATCCAGCAGCCTGTTGGGATTGTATTGCAGCAGATCATCGGATTCTGCGTCGCTGTTCATATCGATGCCGACTTGGTTTGTCATGATTTCTAATGTTCCTTCTGTAGTTGCACTGCAAAGTAAAAACACTCGGAGCTCGCGCTTGCTGCGTCAATGTTCATTCTTTACTAAAGGAACGAATTCACACACGGGTCGGATCCGGGATACAGGGTTTTTTCGTAATATATACACAATTGTACAACATGATGCATTCTAATACTCGAAAGCAATTAAAAAAGTTGATGACTTCTTCTATTGTTGTCAACGTGCAACGGATGTGTTGTCTTTAATATGCTTTAACACGTTTGGATTTATTGTTTTTTGACAAAAATTAAGTATAAGAGCATTTCCGCAAAAATTGCCACACAGTAGGAATTCCAGCTCGCGCTCGAATGCGCCACCATAGCGTCGATAGTAACGCTGAACAAGTTTGCTTACGCTTTCTTACAAGTAACTACTGCCCGCGGGCGGCACGCACCGCACGTCCCAGCTCCAGTACCGACATTGCATAAAAGAAACTTCGGTTGTATTGCGTGATGGCGTAAAAATTCGGTGTGGCTAACCAATACTCGGTATCTTCACTACCGTTTTGCAAGTCGATCAAGCCAAACAGCATTCCCGGTGGCAAGGGAACGATGCCGAAGACGCCGGCCGCCGCCAAGTCTTCGGCATGGAATGTAGATTCGAGACCCTGGCCGACGAAAGGTTCCAGCGGCTGTCCCGGCGTCACGCTGGCCGGATAGGCGAAGGGCGGCGGCTGCTGTCGTTGCCAACCGTGGCGCAGCAAAAAGTTGGCGACGCTGCCGATGGCGTCGGCGGCCGAGTTGCGCAAGTCGATGCGGCCGTCGCCGTCGAAATCGACGCCATAGTCGAGAATACTGCTGGGCATGAACTGGGGCAGGCCGACGGCGCCCGCGTAGGAACCTTGCAGGGAGAGGGGATCGATGGCGTTTTGTTGCGCGAACACGAGGGCGCTTTCCAGTTCGCCGCGGAAAAACGTCATGCGCGCGGCCCGGGTCGGCGTGTCCGGATAGGAAAACGCCAGGGTGGTCAAGGCGTCCAGCACGCGGAAGCGGCCAGTGTTGCGGCCGTACACGGTTTCCACGCCGATGATGCCGACGATGACGTCGGCCGGCACCCCGTACACGCTTTCGGCGCGCGCCAGCGCTTCCGCGTTGGCGTTCCAAAACTCGACGCCGGCGCCTATGCGCACCGGCTCGACGAAACGCTGGCGGTAGGCTTGCCAGTTTTTCGTCTTGCCGGGCGGGGCGGGCTTGATCAATTGTATGGTCGCGTCGACATAGCGCACCTGGGCCATCAGCGCGTCCAGCTTGGCGCGCTCGAAGCCGTGTTTCGCGACCATGTCGTCGAGAAAGGCGCCGACTTCTTTCCAGTCGGCGAAATTCACGTATTCGCCGTCGTAGTCGACCTTGGCCTGGGCTTTCTTGATGACGGGCGCCTTGGCTTGCGCGGCTTGCGCCGCTGGCGCCGCGGCCAGCGGCAGGGCCAGTGACAGGGCCAGCGTCAGCGAGGAAAACCTGGCGGGCAGCGGGGACGGCGTGGCTTGAGTGGGCAGTGGCAAGGTAAATCTCATCGGGAAAGTGTTATCAGGCGGGCCATGGCCTTCAGGGCGGCGGCCTTTTCAGCGGGACTGACGACACCATACTTGATCGCGGCGTAGATTGCCAGAAAGCGCGCGGCGGCGGCCTTCTTTTCCGCCGCCAGCGGCCGCGCGGCCAGCCGGGCCGCGTAGTCGTGCGGGCCTTCGGACGGCGCGCGCGCGTAGCCGCGCCTGGCCTGCGCCTGGCAAAAGGCCCCGTACAGGAGGTCCAGGCGGTCGCCGTGTTGACGCCGGCGCAAGGCGAGCGCCAGCCACAGCAGGGCCAGCACGGCGCCCGCGCCCAGCAGGCTGCGCAGATTGCCGAAGTCCGCGGCAAGCTCGTCGAGGACGCCGCGCTGGCGTTCCGGGTTGTAATCGAGCACCCACTGGTTCCAGGCGTTGTTGACGGCGCTCCAGTCGAAGCGCAGGGCCGTCAGCCAGGCGGGGCGGACATCCATCAGCGCGCCCAGGGCGCGCGAGCCGAACGGCGCCGACGGCGGCAGCGCGCGCGCCAGGCTCGATTCGATGCGCTCGGGGGCGACGGCGGCGGTCGGGTCGAAGCGCAGCCAGCCGCGCCCGGGCAGCCAGACTTCGGCCCAGGCGTGGGCGTCGGACTGACTCACCGTCAGATAGCCGTCCACGGGATTTAGCTCGCCGCCCTGGTAACCGGTCACCACCCGCGCCGGCAAGCCCATGGCGCGCATCAGCACGACGAAGGCGCCGGCGTAGTGTTCGCAAAAACCGGCCTTGCTGTCGAAGAGGAATTCGTCGACCGCGTGTTTGCCCAGCAGGGGCGGCTGCAAGGTGTAGGAATAATTGTCCTTGTGGAAGCTGGTCAGCACGGCCTGGATGGCCGCCTCGGGCTTGTAGGTGGCGGCCAGGCGCGCGCCCCAGGCCAGGGTGCGCGGATTGTAGCCGGCCGGTAGCGCCCGCCAGGCCAGCAGTTGCTCGGCGCTGGCGTCGGCTTGCAGGCTGTAGTCGGCGACCGAGCTGGCATCGTAGCGCAGGCGCGCGTCGATGGGTTCTGGCAGCGACAGTTCCAGCGCCGGCGAGGCCCGGTAAGTGCCGTGCTCGAGGCCGTCGACGCGGGCCGGCAGGTCGAGCGCGAACAGCCAGCGCCCGCCGTTCGGCTCCAGGGTGACGTGGTAGCGCAGCTTTGGTCCGCGCAGGGCGACATTGACCTTGCCCTCGCGATTGCCACGCAGCCGGGTCCAGGTGCGCCCGTCGTAGTCGCCCAGCACGATGCCGCGCCAGTAAAGCGTGTTTTGCGCCGGTGCGGGGCCGTCGAAACGGACCCGGAAGGCGGTCTCGCCCGACTGCGCCAGGTTCGAGATATTCCCCGGCGCCATGCTGTCGGAGAGGCCGGTGCGGCCGCCGTGGCCGTCGCCCGGCAAGCCCCACAGCGGACCCTGGATGCGCGGGAAGGCGACGAAGAGCAGCAGGGCCAGCGGCGCGGCCATGGCGAATATGCGCGCCGCCAGTTGCAGGCGGCGCGCCAGCGGCGGCTGGGCGCCGGCGTACTGGAAGGAGAGCTGGGCCGTCAACAGGACGATGACGGTGGCGATCATGAGCAGCGCGGCAGCCATGCTTTGCGAGTAGAAAAACGACGTCAAGAGCAAGAAAAAACTGAGAAAAATGACGACGAAGAGGTCGCGCCGGGCGTGCATTTCCAGCAGCTTGAAGGCGAGCAGCAGGGCCAGCATGGCGACACCCGCTTCGCGTCCCAGCAGGGTGTGGAAGCTGGCGTAGACGCCGCCCATGGCCAGCAGGGACAGCGGCAGCAGCAGCGCCAGCGGCGGCAGGCGCTTGCCGCGCAGGGTGATCGCCGCGCGCCATGCCAGGGTGGCGGCGGCGCAGAGCGTGATCCAGACGGGAAAATGGGCCGCGTGCGGCACCAGCACGAGCGCCGAGCTGAAGATCAGCAGCAGGGTGTCGGCCTTGTCGCGCGGCAGATCGCGGGCCGCCCGCAGCCAGGCGCCGGAGCTGGATATGCCGGGCCCGCTCATGCCGGCGAGCCATACAGGGCCAGCGCGCGCAGGCAGGCGTCCTGGTGCGCTTCGCCCAGCGCCGCCTGCAAATGCGTGGCGCCGAGGCGGAAGGCGTAGGGCAGGGCGGCGCGCTCGGCGTCCAGCACCCAGCGCGTCATGCGCGCCAGTTTGACTTCCAGGTCCAGTTGCCGCGGCAGGGCGGCGAAGTCCAGGGTCGGCGCGCCGGCCGCGCCGCCTTCGAAGTGCTTGCTCAGCAGTTGCCCGCCCTGGGCCGCGTCGAAGCGGGCGATCTGGCGCCAGGCCAGGTGGCGCATGGAGTCGCCCGTGCGGTAGGCGCGGATGCCGGCGAAGTGTTCTTCGCCGGCGCCGCCGGCGCCCTCGCCGGCGGCGCCGGCCAGCGGCAGCGGCGGCGCCTGTTCTTCGGGGCGGGGATAGACCAGCACCTTGACGTCCGGCTGCCAGTAAGCCCAGGCCTTGAACAGGCCCAGCGGAAAGCGCGTCTGCAGGCGCACGCGCGGCGCCGCGCGCCAGCCGCGCGTGCCGCTGGCGGTGGCCAGTTGCACGGCGGCGCTGGCGCCGGCGCCGACGTCGGTGATGTGGCGCGGCTGGCCCGCTTCGATGAAGTCGATGTGCACCGCAAAACGGTCGAGCGCGCCGCGGTTGATCAAGAACAATTCGAAAACGGCTTCCTGGCCCGCGAAGACGGCTGGCGCGCGCCCCGGCGCCAGGTGCAGCAGGGCCAGGTTCCTGGCCGTCATATACATGTCGACCAGGCCGCAGGCAGCCATGAAAAAGGTGAGCGCGAAGCCCAGGCCGAGCGAATAGTTGATGGCGCCGATGAAGAGGATCAGCAGCAGCAGGGCGTAACCCAGGCCGGCCCGCGTCGGCACGATGAAGACGCGGCGCATGTTCAAGATCACTTCGCCCGTTTCGCGCTCGCGCAGCTGGAACAGCCAGCGCTCGGCCGCCGCGCGCACCCCTGTCTTCACGCCGCCGAGCATGCCGGTCCCGGCCTCAGACGGGCACGGATTGCTGCAACTGCAGCAGCAGGTCGCGGCTGGCCAGGGCCATGCCGTGCGCCGCCTTCAAGGGGCGCAAGCGGTGCGCGCAGACCGGCACCAGCACGGCTTGCACGTCTTCCGGCACGACATGGTCGCGCCCCTCCAGCGCGGCCCAGGCGCGCGCCGCCTGCAGCAGGGCGATCGCGGCGCGCGGGCTCAGGCCCTCGGCGAAGAAGCCGTTCTGGCGCGACGCTTGCGCCAGCGCCTGCACATAATCGACCAGCGCGCCCGAGGTGTGGATGGCGCGCAGGGCCTGCTGGGCCGCCGCCAGTTCGGCCGCCGTCATCGCCGCCGGCA
>DMYQ01000186.1:26279-26644 GCA_003482555.1 Janthinobacterium sp.
TGGGCCGGATTTTGCGTGGCGATCACGAAGAAGGGTTCCGGCAGGGCCCGCGTGACGCCGTCGGCGCTGACCTGGTGCTCTTCCATCGCTTCCAGCAGGCCGGACTGGGTCTTCGGCGTGGCACGGTTGATCTCGTCGGCCAGCAGCACCTGGGTGAAGATGGGGCCGGGGTGAAAGACGAAGCCGTTTTTTTCGCGCTCGTAGATGGAAATGCCGGCCACGTCGGCGGGCAGCAGGTCGCTGGTGAACTGGATGCGGTTGAAGCGCAAGCCCAGGGAAATGGCGAGCGCGTGCGCCAGGGTGGTCTTGCCGACGCCGGGCAAGTCTTCGATCAACAGGTGGCCGCCGGCCAGCAGGCAGGTGAG
>DMYQ01000186.1:26776-26908 GCA_003482555.1 Janthinobacterium sp.
GCCTGCCGCACCTGTACGTCCTTGCCGACGATAATCTGGCCGACCTGGCGCGCCACCGCGTGAATTTTTGTAAACATTCGTCATCCCAAGGTGAAAACAACTTAATTTGCGCGCAACGGTGGGCCGTGCCCC
>DMYQ01000309.1:0-2508 GCA_003482555.1 Janthinobacterium sp.
GGCGCGGCTTCGCCGTCGTCGCCACCGAGGTGCGCAACCTGGCGCAGCGCTCGGCCGGCGCCGCCAAGGAAATCAAGATCTTGATCGATCACTCGGTCGAGCAAGTGAGCTTCGGCGCGCGCCTGGTCGACCAGGCCGGCAAGACCATGGGCGAAATCGTCACCAGCGTGAACCGGGTCACGTCGATCATGGGCGAGATCGCCGTCGCCAGCCGCGAGCAAAGCGAGGGCATCGACCTGGTCAACAACGCCATCACGCAGATGGACGGCAGCACCCAGCAAAACGCCAAGATGGTGGAGGCGGCGGCCGAGGCGGCCGAGGCGCTCGAGCAGCAAGCCAAGAGCCTGGTGCAAATGGTCAGCATCTTCAAGCTGGCCGAGACCCACACCGGGGCGCGGGCGCCGGCGCCGCCGCGCTCGAGCCCGAGCGCCGGCCCGAGTGTCATCTCGCCGCGCAGCATCGAGCCGCCGGCGCGGCGCGCCAAGCGGGCCTGAGTCTTCGGCGGCGCCGGCCGGGCCTCGCCGGCGCCGCTGCGCGGGCCGAGCCGCGCTGGTGCCGATTTGGCTGGTGCGCCGCGCCGGCCGCATTGCGCCGGCGGCCCGCGCCGGGCGCCTTCGCAGTCGCCATATTTATCGACCTTATCCAATGCCCGCCGGCGCCTTCCGGCGCGTCTTTACGTACCTGACACAAGGAGATCTCATGAGCACAGTATCCCGCCCTCCGCGTCCGTCCTTCGCGCCGGCCATCCTGGCGCTGGCCGACGGGCCGGTTTTCCGCGGCCTGTCGATAGGCGCGGCCGGCCACACCAGCGGCGAAGTCGTGTTCAACACGGCCATGACCGGCTACCAGGAAATTCTCACCGATCCCAGTTACTGCCGCCAGATCGTCACGCTCACCTATCCGCACATCGGCAATACCGGCACCAACGGCGAGGACAGCGAATCGCCCAGGGTACAGGCGGCCGGCCTGGTGATCAAGAACCTGCCGCTGCTGGCCTCGAATTTCCGCTCCACGCAGTCGCTCTCGGACTACCTGAAGGCGAACAATATCGTCGCCATTTCCGGCATCGACACGCGCAAGCTGACCCGCATCCTGCGCGAGCGCGGCGCCCAGCCCGGCGCCATCGTGGCCGGCACCGACCAGGCCGGCTACGCGCTGACCCTGGCGCGCTCCTTCGCCGGCCTGGCCGGGGTCGACCTGGTGCGCGACGTGTCCGTGCGCGAAGCCTATGACTGGAACGAGACCGAGTGGCGCCTGGGCCAGGGCCACGGCCGGCGCGCCACGGCGCGCTGCCGCGTGGTCACCTTCGACTATGGCGTCAAGCACAACCTGCTGCGCATGCTGGCCGAGCGCGGCTGCCAGATCACCGTGCTGCCGGCGCAAGCCTCGGCCGCGCAGGCGCTGGCCCACCACCCGCACGGCATCTTCCTGGGCAACGGCCCGGGCGACCCGGCCCCCTGCGACTATGCCATCGACGCCTGCCGCGAATTGATCGAGCGCGGCATCCCCACCTTCGGCGTCTGCTTCGGCCACCAGATCATGGCGCTGGCCTCGGGCGCGCGCACGCGCAAGATGAAGTTCGGCCACCACGGCGCCAACCACCCGGTGCAGGATCTCGACAGCGGGCAAGTCATGATTACGTCGCAAAACCACGGTTTCGCGGTCGACCTCGAGTCGCTGCCCGGCAATTGCCGGGTCACCCACCTGTCCCTCTTCGACGGCTCTCTGCAGGGCTTCGCCCGCACCGACCGCCCGGCCTTTTGCTTCCAGGGCCACCCGGAAGCCTCGCCCGGCCCGCATGACATCGGACATCTGTTCGACCGTTTCGTGACCCTGATGGAGAAACATAAAAATGCCTAAGCGTAAAGACTTGAACACCATCCTGATCATCGGCGCCGGCCCCATCGTCATCGGCCAGGCCTGTGAATTCGACTACTCCGGCGCGCAAGCCTGCAAAGCCCTGCGCGAAGAGGGTTACAAGGTCATCCTGGTAAACAGCAATCCGGCCACCATCATGACCGACCCGGACATGGCCGACGTCACCTACATCGAGCCGATCACCTGGGAAGTGGTGGCGCGCATCATCGGGCGCGAGCGGCCCGACGCGGTGCTGCCCACCATGGGCGGCCAGACCGCCCTCAATTGCGCCCTCGACTTGCACCGGCACGGCGTGCTCAAGGAGTATGGGGTGGAACTGATCGGGGCCTCGCCGGAAGCCATCGACAAGGCCGAAGACCGCTCCAAGTTCAAGCAGGCGATGCTGAAAATCGGCCTCGGTTCGGCCCGTTCCGGCGTGGCCCACAACATGGCCGAGGCCTGGGAGGCGCAGCAGGCGCTCGGCTTTCCCGTGGTGGTGCGGCCCTCGTTCACGATGGGCGGCTCGGGCGGCGGCATCGCCTACGACGCCGAACAGTTCCACGCCATCTGCACCCGCGGCCTGGAGCTGTCGCCGACCTCGGAGTTGCTGATCGAAGAGTCCCTGATCGGCTGGAAAGAGTTCGAGATGGA
>DMYQ01000309.1:2660-20775 GCA_003482555.1 Janthinobacterium sp.
TACGTGGTGGTGAAAATTCCCCGCTTCACGTTCGAGAAATTCCCCACCGCCGACGACCGCCTGACGACGCAGATGAAGTCGGTGGGCGAAGTGATGGCGATCGGGCGCACCTTCCAGGAAGCGTTCCAGAAGGCGCTGCGCGGCCTGGAAGCGGGCGTCGACGGCATGCGCCGCAACAGCAGCGGGCGCGCGGTGATCGAGGAAGAACTGGGCGCGCCCGGGCCGGAGCGCATCTGGTACATGGGCGACGCCTTCGCCCAGGGGTATTCCCTGGCCCAGGTGGGCGCGCTGACCCACATCGACCCCTGGTTCCTGGCCCAGTTCCAGGACTTGATCGGCACCGAGCTGTGGCTGGCCGCGCAAACCCTGGGCGCGCTCGACAAGAACATGCTGTTCGAACTCAAGCAGCAGGGTTTCGGCGACCGCCGCCTGGCGACCCTGCTCGACACCAGCGAGGCGGAGGTGCGCGCCCACCGCCACGCGCTCGGCGTGCGCCCGGTCTACAAGCGGGTCGACACCTGCGCCGGCGAGTTCGCCACCAACACCGCCTATATGTATTCGACCTACGACGAAGAGTGCGAGTCGCGCCCCACCGAGCGCAGGAAGATCATGGTGCTGGGCGGCGGCCCGAACCGCATCGGCCAGGGCATCGAATTCGACTATTGCTGCGTGCACGCGGCCCTGGCGATGCGCGAAGACGGCTATGAAACCATCATGGTCAACTGCAATCCGGAGACCGTCTCGACCGACTACGACACCTCCGACCGCCTGTACTTCGAGTCCCTGACCCTGGAAGACGTGCTGGAAATCGTCCACCTCGAGCAACCCGTCGGCGTCATCGTCCAGTACGGCGGCCAGACACCGCTGAAGCTGGCGCTGGCGCTGGCGGCGGCCGGCGTGCCCATCATCGGCACCTCGCCCGACATGATAGACGCTGCCGAAGACCGCGAGCGCTTCCAGCAACTGCTGCACAAGCTGGGCTTGCGCCAGCCGGAAAACCGCACCGCCCGCACCGAGGACGAGGCGCGCCGCCTGGCGCAGGAAATCGGCTATCCGCTGGTGGTGCGTCCGTCCTATGTGCTGGGCGGGCGGGCCATGGAAATCGTCGAGGAACCGATCGAGCTGGAACGCTATATGCGCGAGGCGGTGACGGTCTCGCACGACTCGCCGGTGCTGCTGGACCGCTTCCTGGACGACGCCATCGAAGTCGACGTCGACTGCCTGTCGGACGGCCACCGCACCTTCATCGGCGGCGTGCTGGAGCACATCGAACAGGCCGGCGTGCACTCGGGCGACTCGGCCTGTTCGCTGCCGCCGTATTCGCTTTCGCCGGACACCGTGCGCGAACTGAAACGCCAGACCGTGCTGATGGCGCGCGCCCTGCACGTGGTGGGGTTGATGAACGTGCAGTTCGCCATCCAGCAGAACAAGATCGACGGTCGCCTGCAAGACGTGATCTATGTGCTGGAGGTGAATCCGCGCGCCTCGCGCACGGTGCCCTTCGTGTCGAAGGCGACCGGGCTGCCGCTGGCGAAGATCGCGGCGCGCTGCATGACCGGCCGTTCGCTGGAGGCGCAGGGCATCATCGAGGAAGTCGCGCCGCGCTTTTTCAGCGTCAAGGAAGCCGTCTTCCCCTTCGCCAAATTCCCCGGCGTGGATACCCTGCTGGGGCCGGAAATGAAGTCGACCGGCGAGGTCATGGGCGTCGGCAAGACCTTCGGCGAAGCCTTCTTCAAGGCGCAACTGGCGGCCGGCAACCGCCTGCCGCGCGGCGGCCGCGTCTTCATGCGCGTCAAGCGCAATGACCAGGCGCGCGCGGTGGCGGTGGCGCGCCAGTTGCACACCCTGGGTTTTGCGATTTGCGCCAGCCTGGTCACGGCCGCCATCATCAACGCCGCCGACATCCCGGCCGAAGCGGTCGACGACGGCGAAATCCTGGAGCTATTTGCCAGCAAGAGCATCGCCATGGTGATCTTGACGGTGGATGAAAAGCGCAGCGCGATCATGGCTTCGCGGCCGATCCGGGTGGCCGCCCTGATGGCCGGCACGGCCGTGTTTACCACCATCGCCGGCGCCGACGCGGCCAGCGAAGCGGTGCGCCACATCGATACCTTCGACCTGTATCGGCTGCAGGAGCAGCACCAGGACATCGAGGTGGACGACGACCTGGAACTGGATCTGGAGCGGCCGATCGGCCGGCTGGCGCCGCGCAGCCTGGATCTGGCGGCGGCCGCGATCGAGATGCCGGAGCGGCGCGCCCAGCGCCGCGGCCAGCGCGATATCGGCAATTCCGCCATCAAGCTGTTCATTCGCCAGCCCTTCACCGAGGCCGACCTGGAGCAGCAGCGCATGATCGCCGACATCCTGGTGCTGATCGACAGCGCCAACGGCGCCCCCTACACCTTCAACTACCTGACCGGGATCCGGGCCGAAAGCGCGTCCACCTTCAAGCAATCCTTCGAGCGCGACACCAGCAAGCTGTTCACGCCGCACAATTTCCGCGAGCACCGGCTGGCGCTGCTGGAACAGGCCGACCTGTTCATCAACATCCGCGTCGGCATGAGCGAGAGCAGCGCCTTCGAATTGGGCTATCACGTCTTCCGCGGCACCAAGGCGCCGGTGCTATTCCTGGTCTGGAAGCAAGCCCCGATCAAGACCACCTTGCTGCGCGAACTGGGCGACCTGTGCGACGTCACCTATATCGAGTTCGACCATGTGGATGACTTGCGCAAGGGCGTGCACCAGTTCTTCAGCACCAAGCTGCTGGGCGGAGGGGGGTAGCGCGGCCCGGCTTCAGTTCAGGCGGCGTCGGTCCGCGCCCGCTCTAGGCGCAGGCGCAGGCCGATGGGCGCCATGACAAAGCCGCCCAGCTCGCGCGCTTCCTTGTCGTCCGGCGTGTCGACGCCTTCGACCTCGAAGCTGGCCAGGGTCATGGCCAGCGCGATCTTGATTTCGAGCAGGGCCAGGTAGCGGCCCGGGCACAGGCGCGGGCCGGCGCCGAAGGGCATGGAGATGTGCTTGCCGGGCGCCCGCTCGCCGCGCAGCCAGCGCTCCGGCTCGAAGGCGGAAGCGTTCGGGAAGTGTTCTTCGGCGACGCTGTCGTGGCGCATCACGCACCAGATGAAGCTGCCGGCCGGCACGTTGACGTCGCCGATGACGGTGTCGCGCACGGCTTCCAGCGGCAGGTAGGGGGCGACCGGCTTGAGCCGCATGGCTTCGCTGGCGCAGGCGCCCAGATAGTCGAGCGCATCCATCTGTTCGATGCTGAAGGCGGCCGGATCGGGCGCCAGGCGCCGTACTTCTTCTTGCGCGCGGCGCAGGGTGTGCGGGTTGCGCCGCATCAGGTAGAGCATCCAGGCGATGGTGTTGGCGGTGGTGTCTTCGCCGGCCAGCAGCATGGTCGAGACGTTGCCGACCACGGTATTGTCGTCGACGCCGCTGTCCGGCTGGTCGGCGGCATTCAACATCGCCTCGAGCAGGTTGCGCGGACATTCGCGCCGTTCCGGTTCGGCCCGCATGCGCGCGCGCGCCTGCCCGATCAGGACGGCGATGGCGGCGTTCAGGGCAGCGACGCTGCGCTCGAGCAGGCGGTCGCAGGGCAGCTTGAACCAGCGCCAGTAGGGGATGATCGCAAAACTGCGCCGCATCACGGCCGGCAAAATGACGTCCATGTGGCGCTGGATCACGTCCTCGCCGGACTCGATGGTGTTGACGTCGGTGCCGAAGGCCAGGCCGGCGATAATGTCGACCGTGTAGCGCTTCAAGTCGCGCTCCAGGTCGATGTCGGCGCCCGCTTCGGCCGCCGCCCGCCAGCGTCCGCGCAGACGCAGCGCCACCGTCACCAGGGAAGGAAAATACGCCTTGATGGCGGCCGGTGCGAAGCCCGGCATGACCATGCGGCGCTGATTGCGCCACTCGGCGCCCTCGGCCTGGAACAGGCCGGTGGCCCCCATTTCACGGGCGATGCGGTCGGTCACGGCGGGCCGCCGGAAGCCGTCCGGGCGATCGCGCAGGATGGCGCCGACGCTGGCGTGATCGGCCACCACCAGCATCGTGACGTTGCCCAGCACGACCCGGAACAGGGGGCCGTAACGGCGGCACCAGCGTTCGAAATCCTGGTGCACGCGCTGGCGCGTGAGCTGCAGCGCGCTGCCCACGAACGGCAGCGCGAACGGGCCGGGAAGGGAGCGGATGCGGCGCAGGGGGCGTTCGGCGCCGGCGGCCGGGGCGTTCGTCGATGGCATGCTGTTTTCCTTTATGGCTGGACAATGGCGGAGGGTCGATTCCATGCGACTGTAGCGCGGCGCGGGCGCGCCGTCTTGAACGTTTCCGACAAACTGCCGCTACAATGGCCGCATCCGTATTTCACCGGGCCGCCCATGACCAGTCCCGCTTCCGCTTCCGCCGCCGCTTCCGCCGCACCCCGCACGCGACTGATCGCGCCGCGCCTGGCGCTGGCTTCCTGCGTGCGCGCCTACCTGGGGCGCAGCACCTTCGATTGTCCGCCCCTGCCGCCGGCGCAGCGCCTGAACCGCTTTCCCGCCACGCCGCTGTGCAGCATCAGCTGGGTGATACGGGGCGAGGCGGAAATAGCGGCGCCGACCCTGGGCCTGGAAGTGAAACTGCCGCGCGTGATGTTTGGCGGCCCGCAGTCGCGCCCCAGCGTCAGCTACAACACGGGGCCGGCGCAGGGCTTCATGCTGATGTTTTACGCGTCCGCCCTGCACACCCTGAGCGGCGTCGACATTTCGCTGTGGCTGGATCGCTTCGCGCCGCTCGACGAGGCGCTGGGGCCGGACTGGCAGGCGCTGGCGCGGCAAGTGCTGGAAGCGGCCGACGACGCGGCGCGCGTGGGCTTGATCGAGCGCTTTCTCGAGCCGCGCTGGCAGGCGGCGCGCGCCGTCGACGGGCAGGGCGGCAGCGCCGTCGGCGACTGGCTGCGGCGCCTGAGCGTGCAGGCGGCGGCCGCCGGCTGGGGCCGCGGCGCGCGCTATATCGAACGCCGCATCAAGGCCTGGGCCGGGCAGCCGATGCGCACCCTGCGCCGCATGAACCGGGCCGAACAAGTATTCCTGGCGGCGCGCGCCGACATCTTCGACGGCAGCGTTTCGTGGAGCGAGGTCGCCGCCCGCGGCGGTTATTCCGACCAGGCCCACCTGTGCCGCGAAACGCGGGAAATCACCGGCCTCAGTCCGACCGAACTGGCGCGCGCCAGCCAGGACGACGAGAGTTACTGGGTGTACCGGATCTGGTCCTGAACTATTCGATGTAGGGAAGGTCCTTGGCCAGCAGCATTTCGTGGTGGCCGCTGCCGGGCGCTATCATCGGGAAGCAGTTTTCCTCGGCGGCCACGCGCACGTCGAGGAAGTAGGGGCCGGGCGCGGCCAGGCAGTCGGCCAGGGCCGCGTCGAGGTCGGCGCGCCGCGTCACCGAGGCCGCGCGCCAGCCAAAGGCTTGCGCCAGCGCGACGAAGTCGGGCAGGGCTTCGGTGTAACTGTGGCTGTAGCGCGCGCCGTGCTGCAACTCTTGCCACTGGCGCACCATGCCCATGCGGCCATTGTTCGACAAGACCACCTTGACCGGCGTGCCGTGCTGCATGGCGGTGGCCATTTCCTGGATGTTCATCAAGATCGAGGCGTCGCCGCTGACGCACACCACCAGCGCACCCGGGTGGGCGATCTGGGCGCCGATCGCGGCCGGCAAGCCGTAGCCCATGGTGCCGGCGCCGCCCGAGCTCAGCCAGCGGTTCGGGCCTTCCACGCGCAGGTGCTGGGCGGCCCACATCTGGTGCTGGCCGACGTCGGTCGAGACGATGGCGTCGCGGCCCTCGAGGGCCGCGCGCAGGCGGCACATCAGCGCTTGCGGCGCGATGTGGGCGTCGCTGTCGACGAAGTCGAGCGACTTGCGCGCGCGCCAGGCCTGGATGCGGACCCACCACGGCGCCAGGTCGGCCGCCGGCGCCAGCGCCCGCAGCAGCGCCGCCAGGATGGGCGCGCAGTCGCCCACCAGGGCCACGTCGGCCGCCACCACCTTGCCGATCGAGGCCGGATCGATGTCGATGTGGATGATGGCGGCGTCCGGGCAAAAGGCGTCCAGGCGGCCGGTGACGCGGTCGTCGAAGCGGGCGCCGACGCAGACCACCAGGTCGGCGTGGTGCATGGCCCGGTTCGCCTCCAGCGTGCCGTGCATGCCCAGCATGCCGAGAAAGAGCGGATCCGAGGCGGGGAAGGCGCCCAGTCCCAGCAGGGTCAGGGTGCAGGGCGCGCCGACGCCGACGACCAGTTGGCGGAAGCGCTCGCAGGCTTGCGGCCCGGAGTTGATCAAGCCGCCACCGCCGTAAAAGATCGGGCGCCGGGCCGCTGCGATCAGGGCCGCCGCCCGGCGCACGGCGGCCGCGTCGGGCAGGGTATCGGGCCGCGTATCGGCCGGCGCATCGGACGTATCGGCCGGCGCGCCGCTCACGGCGGCCAGTTGCAAGTCCTTGGGGAAGTCGATGAGCACCGGGCCGGGCCGGCCCCCGGTGGCGCGGCGATGGGCTTCCAGCACGGTGGCGGCGACGTCTTCGGCGGCGCGGATTTGATGGTTCCACTTGGTCACCGGGCGCGAGATGCCGATGGCGTCGCACTCCTGGAAGGCGGCGGTGCCGATCGCGGCGCTGGCCACCTGGCCGCTGACACAAATGATGGGAATCGAATCGCACAGGGCGTCCAGCAAGCCGGTGGTGGTGTTGCTCATGCCGGGGCCGGAAGTGACGAAGACCACGCCGGGCCGGCCGCTGCTGCGGGCGTAGCCTTCGGCGGCGTGGACGGCCGCCTGTTCGTGGCGCACCAGCACGTGGCGCAGGCGCGGCTCGGCGTGCAGCGCGTCGTACAGCGGCAGTACGGCGCCGCCGGGGTAGCCGAACACGGTGTCGATGCCCAGCGCGAGCAGGGTGTCGATGAGGACGGTGGCGCCGTTGCGCGCCGCGGGCGAGGGTTCCGGGCGCCTGGCGCCGGCCTGGGAAAGTGTATTCATGGCCGATATTTTGTTGCATAATGCCTGGAAAAGGCTTCCATATTCATCGTGTTTAGCCTTTATTTCAGCAAAATTTACCGTAAAATTGAAAATAACAGAATGAAACTGGACAAGACAGACCGCGCCATCCTGAGCGCGCTGCAAGTGGACGCCCGCCTCAGCCTGCACGAACTGAGCGCCAAGGTGGGACTGAGTTCGTCGCCGTGCTGGGCGCGCATCAAGCGCATGGAAGAGGACGGGGTGATCGAGGGTTACACGGTGCGCGTGAACGCGGCCAAGGTCGGCCTGGCCGACACCGTCATCGTGCAAGTCACGCTGGACGACCATTCCGATCAAGCCCTGTTTGAATTCGGCCACGCACTGGAACAGATCCCGGAAGTGCTGGAAGCGTTCCTGGTGTCGGGCGATTACGACTATTACCTGCGCATCGCCGTCAGCGACACGCGCGACTATGAGCGTCTGCTACGCGAGCGCCTGTACAAGATTCCCGGCATCCGCCACAGCAAGTCCAGCTTCGTGCTGCGCCAGCTCAAGCAGAGCTATCTGCCGTTGCAGCGCTGATTCCCGGCGCCGCGCGCCGGATCCGCCACGACTACAGCGGGCCGATCATGTCGCGCCGCGCAGGGCGGCGCCGGGGCGCTCATGGTGGGAACTTGTCGTCCGGCGCCGGGTCGGCCAGCGATTCCCGCAGCTCGGCGCGCAGGGCGGCGATTTCCGCGCGCAGCAGGCGCATGTCGGCGTGCAGTTCGCGTTTCTGGCGCTTTTCATCCTCGCCCACGAGGAGGGCGGAAATGCTGGCCGTGACGATGGAAAACAGGGCATAGCCGAGCAGGACGATAAAGCCGGCGAAGATGCGTGACAGGGGCGTGGACGGCACCAGGTCGCCGTAGCCGACGGTGGCGCCGGTGATGAAGGCCAGCCATACGCCGTCGGCGAAGGTGTGCACTTTCGGCTCCAGCCAGTAAAAGCCGGCGCCGGAGACGATCAGCACGCACACGGCCAGCGCGACGATTTGCAGCAGCCGGTGCGGCGCCACGTACTTGGCCACCAGGGTCGACAGGCGCAGGAAGACCACGCCGCTGTAGGCCAGGCGCAGTATCCATTCGACGATGCCGCAGGGCGGCTCGGTGGGCCAGGCGCTGAGCAGGGCGCCCAGCGCCACCAGCGCGTCGAGTTTTGTCATGAAGCCGTTTTGCTGGTGCAGGCGCTGGTGGCGGTGCAATAGCAGGTCGGCGCCCGCCAGCGCCGCCGTCACGGCATACAGCGCGTGACCGGTATAGCGGTACAGCGGCAAGGTGCCGGTCAGCACCAGGTAAAAGGCGGGGATGGACAGGCCCAAGGCGCCCAGTAACAGGGGGCTCATGGTCAGGGAGTGTTTCGAGAGTTGCATGCGGCTCCGGTCGCTGGTGAAACAGGGGATGATGCCGCGTGGCATAGGTCGGTCTCGACTATCGTGGAATTCCCTCGAAAAAACTTTGAGCTGGATCAAAAAATTGACAAAGATCAAGGCGTGATTCCGATTCGTCCCGGATGGCCCCGATCGGAGCGCAGGCATTGAGGAGGGTTCCTTCTAATCCGGTGCGTAACGTCGCTTATTCAAATAACATCAAATACAATTGAATGCGGATGCATGGCCGCGGGCATATTGTGATCGGCGCTGCCGTCCGGGAAAGTGTGATGAGGATAGTGCGATGAGAATAAAACGGTCGATGGGCGCCGTGGCGCTGCTGGCGCTGGCGGGCGCGGCGCCGTGCCAGGAGGCGGCCGCCGACGCCGGCCCGCCCGTCGCCAAAGGGGCGGTCGCCGCCAGGTTGGCCGTCTCCGGCAGGATGCTGTCGGCGCCATGGCGGGCGCGCCCGAAAAAGGCGGCCATTGGCGTCGGAGCCGCCGCCGGCGCGCGCGGCTTGCGCGTCCTGGGCGATGAAGAGTTGCGCGGCGTATCCGCGAAAGGCTACGCCACCACCGGCTTCCGCCAGATCCGTCCGCTGCCGATCTATAGTGGCCAACCCGGCCAGCCCGACATGGGCGGACTGCGCGACCTGGAAGCCCTGCTCAACCCCGTGCTTGGCGGCTTGAACGCCGACATCCAGGTGAAAGACGTGCTCTACGCTCCCGGCGGCGCGCTGCCGCAGGCGAACCGGGACGGCTCCGTGAACTTGATGCTGCCGCAATCGGTGGGCGAAATCGATTTCCAGAATATCCACGCCGGGTCCGCCGAAGGTGGTAACTTTGGCAGCGTGCGCATCAATTCCATCGACATGGGCCACAGCACGATCACGGTCAGTCCGAAGTAGGCGCGGACTACACTGGAGTAGTGTTGTGCTCTTCTTGTGACATAAAAATGCGTCTTTTCCGCCGATACTGCGTCAAAAATCCTCGCAATACCCCGGTATTGCTGCGGTTTTTTCCTTGTCTCGGCGAAAAATCCGCTATTTTTATCAGCCGCAATCAACGCGCAATACTACATCAGCGATTGCCGCTGTTGCATCGCAGCATTCTGCTAGAATCGACCGTTCAATCATCTCCATGGAATGCACATGAAACGCGTGATTTTCAATCAAAAGGGCGGCGTCGGAAAATCGACCATCGCGGTGAATCTGGCGGCCATCGCGGCGCATCAGGGCAAGCGGACGCTGTTGATCGACATCGATCCGCAGTGCAATTCGAGCCGCTATCTGCTGGGCGAGGCGGCCAGGGAGACGGCGCCGACCATGGCCGCCTATTTCGAACAGATGCTCGCTTTCACCATGTTCCCCAAGGCGGCCGCCAGCTTCGTGCACGCGACCCCGTTCGAGAACCTGTCCATCATGGTGGCGCACCCGGAGATCGGCGAGTTGCAATCGAAGCTGGAGTCGCGCCACAAGATCTACAAATTGCGCGACACGCTCAATGAACTGGCCAAGGATTACGATGAAATCTTCGTCGACACGCCGCCAGCCTATAATTTTTTCACGCAGTCGGCGCTGATCGCGGCGGACCGCTGCCTGATCCCCTTCGATTGCGACGATTTTTCGCGCCAGGCGCTCTACACCCTGGTGGCCAACGTGGCCGAAATCCGGGCCGACCACAATCCCGGCCTGGAAATCGAAGGCATCGTCGTGAACCAGTTCCAGCCGCGCGCGCGCCTGCCGCAGCGCCTGGTGGACGAATTGAAGACGGAGGGTTTGCCTGTGCTTGACAGCAAGTTATCGAGTTCGATACGCATCCGCGAATCGCACGACCGCAACCTGCCAATGATACATCTGGACGGGCGCCACAAGCTGAGCCTGGAGTTCATGGCGCTGTACGGGGAATTGCTGGCCGCCTGAGGGTGGCTTCAGGATGGGCGCACGCCGACGCAAACCATGGAGTCGCCGGCGCCCCGTTCGCAATACGACTTCTTGAGCTCGTAGGAATTGGTCTTGATGTTGTTGAACTTGTAGGGTCCGTACCAGCCGCCGCCCTTGGCCTTGACCATGTCGATCATGCCCTTGATAAACGGGTTGCCGTCCGCGTCTTTGATGATCAGCAAGTTCTTGCCCACCATCTTGGGGTTGGCGCCCTGGGCCAGACAGTTGCCGTTGAAATCGTAGACGAAGACATACAGGTCGCGGTCCCTGAAGGCGCCATCGGGATGCTCGGTGAAGGCCTTGTAGGCTTTTTCCGGGCCGCTAGACTTAATCAGGGCGACGGCTTTTTTCACCATCGCCTCGCCTTCGGCCTCGCTGCCCAGTTCCTTGCTTGCCGGGGCCGCGCCCGCCATGCCCGCTTGCGCGCCGAACAAGGCCGCCACCACCATCCAATTTTTCAATCTCATGTCCGCTCCCGTATGGCGCCGCGGCGCGCGGAAACTCCGCGCATTGGCGCCTGCATCGAAGAATTTAACATGGGGAACAGGGATTGTCGATGCAAGCTGTTGCTTTATCGAAAACGCGGGAAGTGCGGGAAGCGGAGAGTTGGGGATGCCGGATCGGGGACGCGGAGTCCCCGGGGCAGGCAGTGCGTCGTCCGGAGCCGGGCCGGACGATGGGCTTGCTTAAGCGGAGCGTCGCGCGGACTTGCGGCGGGCCATGAAACCCAGCAGCGCCAGGCCGCCCAGCAGCATGCCATAGGTTTCCGGTTCAGGCACGGGAGCGGGGACGACGTTGCCGTTGCGTACTTGGAAATTATACTGGCCTGCGATATTCGAGTTCAGCGAGTGGTCGATCAGGGAATTCGCGCCACCGTTGAGCAGGGCGCCATTGATGGCCGAGCCATTGAACTCGTAGGAATTGGAGGTGCCGTTCGACCAACCCGCGCGCGCGGAGTCGCCGCCCAGGCCGTTGCTGCCGCTGCTGGCGCTACCGGTTTCCCATTGGACGTTGGCATAGTTGTATTGGAAGTCGAAATTGCCGGCGCCGGTGTCGGCCCGATTCGTCACGATCAATTGGAAACTATTGGTTTTGTCGGCCTTTTCCTTGTAGTAGCCGACATCGATCCAGTTGACGCCGAAAACGCTGTGGCCGCCCAGTGTGGCTTGACCATACTGTACCAGGCTGCTAGCGGGATTGCGGGTGTCCACATCGGCAAAAAATGGCGCCAGCATGGGGACGCTGGTGCTCAACAGCTCGAACGGGGTATAGGTGTTCAGGGCATGGTCGAAGGTCACATTGCCGTTGTTGTTGACGTAGAGTTGGCTGAAATTATTTCCGAAGAAATTGATTTGAAACCCGAGGTTCACCAGGCCGGTGGAATCGTCGTCGTTGGCGGGCAAGGTATGGCTGGTGAATAAGGCTGCGTCATGGATCGGGTTGGCGAACGCCGAAGCGGTGGCGGCGACGAGGAGGGTCAGACCAAGGGCGAGTTTGCGGAGCATAATTACCTTTCAAATGATAAACAGCGGGTTGATCTCGTTTCGCGACGTCAGGGCACTGTCGGGTGCGTTTGTCGCGAGGAGTCGGTTGGGTGGAATCGGGCGTGTCGGATTGCGTACGGAAAGATTATGCAACATGCCATATATTATCACTGTACCAATTGAAATATCAATATGTTTTAATGTGGAAATGATATTTTCCGAGAAGCTTGTGCAGTTGCACTGTCGGCGTCGGGAAGCGGACGCGCCGTGGCGGGGACGAGGACGGCGCGCCAGTGATTTACTGGTCTTGAAATGAAACCGCCAAGGCATCGAAAGCCGTGGCAATACCCGCATTGCCGCAGCTTTCGTCTTGTCTCGACGGAAATTTCACTGTGTCACGACCGGCACTGCCAGAGCCAGTTTGCGTCGCCGGTGGGCACTCCGATGCCACCGCGCGACGCCGGGTGACGGCGGTGCGAGACCGCTCGATACGCCTTCGATACTCGGGTGATGCTATTTCGCGCTGACCAAGACAGCCCGGTTCTCGTCCGCCGCCTGGCCGTCTTCCATGACGATGAGCTTGGCCGCGTCGACGGCGGCGTCATCCTTCACCCATGTGCGCACCGGCCCGATCATGGTGCCGTTTGCCGCGCCCTTGGCATTGGTCTTCAGGCTCGCCAGCGGCTGCGCCTGGCCGCCCAGGAAAACTTGGTAAGTCGTCGCCGGCTTCAGCTTGAACAGGGAAACTTCCAGCGCGTCGACCACGCCCAGATGGCGCGCCACGACAAAGCCCTTGCCCTGGCCGCGCACCGCCAGCAGGCGCAGATTGCTGGCGTCTTCGTTTACGCGCGGCGACAGCGCGGCGCCGCCAGTGGCCGACGCCACGCCGGACAGGTAGACCAGCGCCTGCGGCGCCTGGCCGCCCGGCATGCGCGCCACCACCTTGTTGCTGACGGGGTCGATGACCTCGACGCCATCGCCATTTTCCAGCCCGACGTACAGGCGGCTGCTATCGTCGGAAGTCCAGATCCCGTGCGGCAGGGCGCCCGTCGGAATGGTCGCCAGCAGCGGCGCGTCGGGCCCGGTGCCGTACACTTTCACGACGTTTTCCCCGCCCACCGTGACATAGGCCCGCACCTTGCCGCCGACCGTCGCAAAGGCCAGGTGATTGGTGATGAAGCCGGTGTCGATCACGCCGCTCACCGCCAGGGTGCGGGTATCGATGCGCGTCACCTTGCCGACATCCTTGTGCGTCATCCAGAGTTCATGCTGGTCGGGGGTAAATTGCAGGAAAGGGGAAAAAGGACTGAGCACGTCGATCTTCTTGATGACCCGGTGCGTTTTGACGTCGATGACGTCGACGCTGGGCGTGAAACTGGAGACCGCGAAGGCCAGCGTGCCGTCGGCGAGGAACTGCACCATGCCGGGGCCGACGCTGGTGGGGATGCGCCGCGTTTCCTTGAAGCTCAGGGGATCGATCACCGAGATATAGTCTTCGCCGCGCACCACGACCCACACTTCCTTGCCGTCCGCCGTGAAAAATCCCTCGTGGGGCGAACGTCCGACATAGGTCTTGCCCTTGACCCGGTTGCTGGCCGTGTCGATGAAGGTGACGGAATTGGAGCCGTTGGCGATGGCGATCAGGGTCTTGTGGTCGGGGGAGAAGCCGAGGCCGTGGACATTGATTTCGCCCCGATACAGCGGCGAGAGCACGTCGGGGCGCGTGTTGCCCAGCTTGATCTGCCCGAGCAGGGTATTGGTGGAGGGATCGAATACCGATACGGTGTTGGTATTCTGGTCGGCCGTGTAGACGCGATCCTTGGCCGAGGGCAGGGCCTGGGCGCACAGGGTCAGCATGCTCAGGGTGGAGGCGGCAAAAAGATGGGTGATATTTTTCATGGGATCTCGATTCAATGGGTGGGGTGGCGCAGCAACCAGGCTTGCATGACCTTGATTTCGTTTTGCTGTTCGGCGATGATGCCCAGCGCCAGGTTGCGGATCTCGGGGTCCGCGGTGTACAGCAGCACCGCCTTCGCCATGTCCACCGCGCCCTGATGATGGGGCATCATCATGGTGAGAAAATCGTGTTCGCTGGCGCCGTTCATGGCGGCGCGCCGCATGCCGTCGTCCATGACGGCCATGGCGTCGTCCATCAGCGCGGCAAAGGGCTTGGCGGTGCTGGCCACGAAAGCCGGGGGCGGCGCGGCGGCCTGGCCGGCCTGCATGTCGGCGTGATGGTGATGCGCTTCCTGGGCCGCCGCGTACGGCGCGCCCAGGCATAAGGTGAGCGCCCAGACGGCGCGGAAAGTGTTCGGCATGGCGGGCTTCCTAGGGTGGATGGTCGAGGCCAGTATCGCCAGCCCGCGCTGACGGGAACATGACCCGCGCATTACAGTTGGATTACGCGGCGGCGGCCCGGATCTGACTATAATCGGGCTGCCGAAGAGGAAACCCAGGAAACCCATGCGTATTCTGATTGTTGAAGACGAAGCCAAGACCGGCGACTATCTGCTCAAGGGCCTGGTCGAATCGGCTTATGTGGCCGATCTGGCGCGCACCGGGCCGGACGGCTTGCACCTGGCGCTCGAGCGCGACTATGAGTTGATCGTGCTCGACGTGATGCTGCCGGGGATGGATGGCTGGACGGTCTTGCAGCAGTTGCGGCGCCAAAAAAACACGCCGGTCATTTTCCTGACGGCGCGGGACGACGTGCTCGAGCGCGTGAAGGGCCTGGAACTGGGCGCCGACGACTACCTCGTCAAGCCCTTTGCCTTCATCGAACTGCTGGCCCGGGTGAAGACCCTGCTGCGCCGCGGACCGGTGCGAGAGGTGGAGTTGATACGCATCGCCGACCTGGAGATCGACGTGCCGAAGCGCCGCGTCACGCGCGGGGGGCGGCGCGTCGAGCTGACGGCGAAGGAATTCGCGCTGCTGCATTTGCTGGCCGGCCGGCGCGGCGACGTCCTGTCCCGTTCGCAGATCGCCTCGCAAGTGTGGGACATGAACTTCGACTCCGACACCAACGTGGTCGATGTCGCCATTCGCCGCCTGCGCGCCAAGATCGACGACCCTTTCATGAACAAGCTGGTACACACGGTGCGCGGCATGGGCTATCTGATGGAAGAGCGCGAGTGAGGCGCCCGCTGTCCATCGCCGTCCGGCTGGCGCTGCTGTTTTCCGCCATTGCGGCGCTCACCTTCGTCGCCGCCGGCGCCTATCTTTATCAGGCCCTGGGCCAGCAGATGGCGCGCCGCGACGACGATGAACTGCTCGACAAAATCGCCCAGATCCGCCACATTCTGCGCCAGACACCCTCGCCCCAGGCCCTGCGCCAGGCGCCGGACGCGGTGCTCGACACGGTCTACGGCCGCGGCGAGTTCATGTTGCGCCTGACGGGCCCGGACGGCGCGACCCTGGCGCAGAACGCCGTCGCCTCGCGCGCGCTGCCGCCGCTGGCCACGGTTCCGCTCGACCGCG
This sequence comes from Janthinobacterium sp., assembly GCA_003482555.1. GTDB lineage: Bacteria > Pseudomonadota > Gammaproteobacteria > Burkholderiales > Burkholderiaceae_D > Janthinobacterium. Next base: position 17,965 of record DMYQ01000309.1, read on the forward strand.
AGCCGGGCCTGGCCGACCTGCGCGACTGGCGCCCCGCGCTCGGCGAGGGCCGCATGCTGAGCGCCTTCGGCGCCGTTGGCGGCGCGCGCCCGGCGACCGTGCGCATCATCCTGGCGCGTGAACGTTCGGAGCGCCTGAATCTGCTGCGCCGATATGGCGTCGACCTGCTGGTGGCGCTGTGCGGGGCGGCGGCGCTGGCGGCCCTGCTCGGGCTGGTGCTGGTGCGGCGCGCCATGCGCCCGCTGCACGCGGTGATCGGCAAGGCCAACGACATCAGCACGCACCGCCTCAACAGCCGGCTGTCGGTGCACAATGCGCCGGCCGAGCTGCAAGCGTTGGGGGAAGCGTTCAACGCCATGCTCGACCGTCTGGAAGAAGGCGTGCAGCGCCTGTCCGGCTTCGCCGCCGACCTGGCCCACGATTTGCGGACACCGATCCACACCCTGATGGGCGAAACGCAGGTGGCCCTGGCGCGCCCGCGCAGCAAGGAAGACTATCAGACGCTGCTGGGATCGAACCTGGAGGAATACGAGAGGCTGGCGCGCATGATCGAAAACATGCTGTTTCTGGCGCGCATAGACAATGCGCAACTGGGGCTGGCATGCGAAAACCTGAGCGTGGAGACGCAACTGTGCCGCATCCGCGACTATTTCGAGGGGCTGGCGGAAGATGCCGGTGTGAGCCTGGCCGTCGATCTGGTCGATGCCGGCGCGGTGACGGTGAGCGCCGACCCCATCTTGCTGCAGCGCGCCGTCAGCAATCTGGTGTCGAACGCCATTCGCCACACGCCGCGCGGCGGCGCCATCGCGCTGGCCGCGAGCCACGGCCCCGGCGGCGTTGAGATTACCGTCAGCAACACCGGCCCCGGCATCGCGGCCGAACACTTGCCGCATATATTCGAGCGCTACTACCGCGCCGACCCGGCGCGCTCGGCGTCCGCGCACGCGGCCGGGCTGGGGCTGGCCATCGTCCACGCCATCATGAGCTTGCACGGCGGCACGGTCGATACGCACAGCGAGGCGCAGCGCGGCACCTGCTTCACGCTGCGCTTCAATGCGGCGGCGCGCGGGACGGGCACCGCGTAGCATGCGCCGGGGATGGGGTGCCGCCGAGCAGGGGCTACATGCGCTCCGGGCGGGAGATTGGCGATCCGTCCGCCGAGCCCCTGAGCCCACGGTGGCGCGTGTGGGGACTGGGGCAAGACACCGGAGTTTTTTGCAGCCCCACCGATTTACGTGAAAACCGAACCATCAACTCGCTTGACCACACTCAGCCGCTTGATAGATGGACAAGCCAGCTTGTGCTCATGTACACTAAGTTTTTTGATAAAAAAGCAATTGCAGATTTTGTGAAAACGCCTCCGAAATGAAGCTTAATATTGATTATCGCCTTGTCGGTTCAGGTTGGGCTGAGTGCACTGGTCGTCAACGGGCTGGAAGCGCGACAAGCAACGAACGCTGTCGGATGATGATTATGCATTCGCGAAGTCCAAGGGGGTAATGTTCGATCCGATACGGCTCGATCATGCAGATGCCTTGGCTCGCCTATTCAACGCGACAGCAAGATTGACCCGACGGATTGTTGCGGACGCCTTTCTTGCGAGCCTGTCGACGCGACGCTTGGACTGGCGATCTGCCTTTGGGAGCTACGCGGTGTTCCAGAACCTCCATTCGCATACTGCGGAAAGTGCGTTGCGCGCTTGCGCGGCATGTGGCTCCAGTGTCGAACCTGTCGTGCTGGATCTCAACGTTCTGAATTTTGAGCTGCTGAAATGGGGAGGCGTCCGCCACGGCGATGTGCACTACGCGATGTTGGATCTAGGAATTTTTTTGGAGGAACCGATAGCCACTCCTACCGCCGAAGACAAGCGAATTTTTCGCGACATTCTGTCCAGTATCAATGACGCACCTGCAAAAGTGTCGAGCGCATCATTGCACCATGAATTTGCCACGTGTCTGAAGTCGAACAAGGCGGAGCGCGACGTTATCGTGGCGATTCTGGGGTATTGTGGAATTCTGGCGACGCCAGAACACCCGGGATTTTCGGATAGTTTCATACAGCCCGCGTCGAGAAAGCTACCTGATCGGCACTTTGTCGACATGTTGTACCCGGCCTGTTGGTGGCGCCGTGAAATTTGCCTGAATTTAGGCAAAGTAGAGGAGTACTTTGCTCATGTCCTCTAAATTTGTTAGCGTGTATGGCAACCCGCTGCCGCTTTGCGGGCGCATCGTCCGAGCATTCTATTCCGAGTACAGTTTCGCGACTCTCTTCTTCTTGATCAAGACGAAGTAGTCACTTTCGCCACTGAGGAGGTTGTTGTGGGGCGATGGTTTGAGGTATTCCCCATCTGTGACTATAAGTGTGGACGCCCACGACGTAGCGGATCGGAGAAGTTGTGCAAAGTACCAGAAATAGACTGGAGCCGAGGACTGCGGAGTCACAAAACAAAAACGCCAACCTGCATGGGTTGGCGCTTCGTTAGGTATGTTCTTGGTGGCCCGGGGCGGAATCGAACCACCGACACAAGGATTTTCAATCCTCTGCTCTACCGACTGAGCTACCAGGCCAAGGTGCGCGATTATAGCAGGCCGGCGAAGGGGATGGCTAGTGGCCGCCGCGCAAAAATCGGCCAGCGTGCGTCAGGCGGGCCGAATTCGCCGCCCGCGCCGGTTTTTCACGCGCCAGGGTTAGTGTAGTGTTGCATTCTTGGTAGTGCATATTGTAAACGCGCGTCATTTCCCGTATACTTTCCAAAAAGTTAGGAGAATGGTTGATGCGACTTGCTCACGGAATTCTATTGACGGCCGAGGC
>DMYQ01000127.1:0-396 GCA_003482555.1 Janthinobacterium sp.
CTCCTCACCTTGTTGGCGATGGCGCGCGCGATCGGGCGCGCGAAGAAGGGCATGGGCCCGCTTTCCACCTTGTCGAACACCAGCTTCATCAGCAGCGGCGTCATGGCCGAGCCTTCGGCGAAGTGCAACCAGTAAGTCCAACGCAGGCGCTCGGGGGTGCCTGCGGCCGGGATCAGGCGGCCGTTGCCGTGGCGCTCGACCAGATACTCGATGATGGCGCCCGATTCGGCCACCGTGTTGGCGCCGTCGGTGATGACGGGCGATTTGCCGAGCGGGTGAATGGCGCGCAGGGACGCGGGCGCCAGCATGGTTTTCGGGTCGCGCTGGTAGCGCTTGACTTCATAGTCGAGGCCCAGCTCTTCCAGCAACCAGAGTACGCGCTGGGAACGCGAATTG
>DMYQ01000127.1:630-971 GCA_003482555.1 Janthinobacterium sp.
CAGCTTAGCATTATTACTATCTTACCGTTGCTGATAGCTTCCGCAAAGAAACGGCGTTACACTCACCCCCGGTTTTATTCCTCACTTTCCGGAGTTCCCATGCGCCTGTTTTCCATCCGTTACCTAGCCTTTTACACCGTCGCGGCCGTGTGCGCGCTCTCGCTCGCGCTGGCGGACGGCTACTGGCTGGCACTGCTGAGCGGCGCGTTGACACTCGTCGGTATCGTCGACCTGCTGCAGAGCCGCCGCGCGCTGCGCCGCAACTACCCCATCCTGGCGCATTTCCGCTTCATGCTGGAAAGCGTGCGCCCCGAGATCCGCCAGTATTTCCTCGAGAATGA
>DMYQ01000127.1:1134-6585 GCA_003482555.1 Janthinobacterium sp.
ACCGACAAGCGCCCCTTCGGCACCCAGCTCGACGTCTACCAGGCCGGCTACGAGTGGATCAACCATTCGATCGCGCCGGCCACCGTGGCCGACCATAACTTTCGCATCGACATAGGCAATCACCCGGACTGCCCGCGTTTGCAACCGTATTCGGCCAGCGTGTTCAATATCTCGGCGATGAGCTTCGGGGCGCTGTCGGCCAACGCCATCCTGGCGCTGAACGGCGGCGCCCGGGTCGGCGGCTTCATGCACGACACGGGCGAAGGCAGCATCAGCGCCCACCACCGCAAGAATAGCGGCGACCTCGTATGGGAAATCGGTTCCGGCTACTTCGGCTGCCGCCATCCGGACGGCGGCTTTTCGGAAGAAAAATTCATCGCCAACGCTTGCACGCCACAAGTCAAGATGATCGAATTGAAGCTGTCCCAGGGCGCCAAGCCGGGCCACGGCGGCGTGCTGCCCGGCCCCAAGGTGACGCTGGAAATCGCCAGCGCCCGCGGCGTGCTGCCGGGCCTGGACTGCATCTCGCCGGCCAGCCATTCAGAGTTTTCGACGCCGCTGGAAATGCTCGCCTTCATCGAGCGCCTGCGCACCCTGTCGGGCGGCAAGCCGACCGGCTTCAAGCTGGCGATCGGCCACCCCTGGGAGTTTTTCGCCATCGTCAAGGCCATGCTGGTCTCCGGCATCACGCCCGACTTCATCGTCGTCGACGGCGGCGAGGGCGGCACGGGCGCGGCGCCCGTGGAATTCACCGACCACGTCGGCACGCCGCTGCAAGAGGCGCTGCTGCTGGTGCATAACACCCTGGTCGGCGCCAATCTGCGCGACAAGATCAAGATCGGCGCGTCCGGCAAGATCATCACCGCCTTCGACATCGCGCGCACCCTGGCGCTGGGCGCCGACTGGTGCAATTCGGCGCGCGGCTTCATGTTCGCGCTGGGCTGCATCCAGTCGCAGAACTGCCACACCGACCGCTGCCCGACCGGCGTGGCGACCCAGGATCCGCTGCGCCAGCGCGCCCTGGTGGTGGGCGACAAGACCAGCCGCGTGGCGCACTTCCATCAGAACACATTGAAGGCGCTGGCCGAGCTGATCGCCGCCGCCGGTTTGACGCACCCGTCCGAATTGAAGCCCCATCATCTGGTGCGGCGCATCTCGCCCAACCAGGTCAAGCTGGCTTCGGCGCTCCTGCCTTACCTGGAGCCGGGCCAGTTGCTCGACGCTAGCCAGTTGTCGCGCCTGCCGCCCGTGTTCGGGCTGTACTGGCCGGTGGCGCAGGCCGAGTCTTTCCATGCATTGAGGTAGCGCGGGCGCCTTGAAAAACGCGGGCCTGGATAATGTGCGGGAAGGGGGCGATGCAAGGAGATCAAGCGGCGGCGCCGGCGCGCTCAGGGCACGCGGCGCCGCGCGTCGATGGCGTGGGCCGGGATCGGGGATCGGGCCGCGCGCCGCCGAGGTCAAGCAGTCTTATTCGGTGATATGCATGTCGAAGCGGGCGCCATTCGAGAATTCGCAGGTGCCGGTACCGAGCGTGTAATTCGTCATCGAGTAATCGCACTTGAGGTAACCGCCCCGATTGCCGGTCGCGTTGGCTGTGCCCTTGGCTGAACCTTGTTCCCTGGTGGCTTCGCCCGAAAAGGTTTCGTCGCCCGCCGTCACGGTGAACAAGCCATAGCCTTTTTCAGGCCGGCTGATGGTTCCGTTGAGGCGCCCGATGCGCGCCGCCTTGTCGTTGGTCGGGTACAGGCGCGCCGTCAATACCGGCGTCGGGACCGGAGCCGCCGGATAAACCGCCACCGCCGCCGCAGGCGACGATTGGTTGGGCGTGGCTTGATTGATTGGGACGATGTAGCATCCGCTCAAGGCGGCGCCGATGGTGGCGATCAGTGTGATTTTTTTAAACATTGTGTTCTTCCTTTGAAGTGGACGTGACCGCGAAAAACCAGCCCGCAAGCGGATGGTTTTCGACATGAGGCGGCCCGGCTTGCTATCGCCATCTCTGGGTGGGCCGACCGAAGCGCCATCATGAAGTTAATGAAAACAAAACATTTTAGCATTCACTAACGCAATTGTCATTGACGCGTGCCGGCACGAGGAGCAAAGGGGACATTGACAGGGAACATTGCATCGCGCCGCATCGGCCGGCGCAAGCGCTTACTTGTGAGGGTGCAACTTGATCACGCGCCGCGCCGACGCGACATCGGCGACGGGTGGAGCGGCTTGATCGGCGCAAGAACCGCAACTCGAGCAGCCGTCGCCGCAGCTGGCGCGGGTGTTGAACCAGGCCGCCATGCGGGCCTGGCCGGCGCCGCGGCGCACCAGGAAGTACACCATGCGCTCGCGCCAGGCGGCCGGCAGATACTTGCCGGCGGCGTGCAGCGCGGCCGCCGCGACGATGACAAAAACGATCAATTGCTGCCACATGTCAGGCTCCCGTGAAGTGCAAGGCGATGCGATAGGTCAGGAAGGAGGCGCCGTAGGCCAGCGCGAACATATACGCGGCCATCAAGAGCGGATAGCGCCAGCTGTTCGTTTCGCGCTTGACCACGCTCAGCGTGGACATGCACTGCGGCGCGAAGACATACCAGGCCAGCAGCGACAGCGCCGTGGCCAGCGACCACGACTGGGCGATGATCGGTTGCAGCGAGGTGGCCAGCGCCTCGCCCGTCTGCGACAGCGCGTACACGGTGCCGAGGGCGCCCACCGCCACTTCGCGCGCGGCCAGGCCGGGCACCAGGGCGATGCAAATCTGCCAGTTGAAGCCGATCGGCGCGAACACCACTTCCAGGCCGCGGCCCAGCATGCCGGCCAGGCTGTAGTAGATGGCCGGATGGGTGGCGCCTTCGGGCGCGCCGGGGAAGGTGCTGAGGAACCACAGCAAGATCATCAGGGTCAGGATGATGGTGCCCACCCGCGACAGGAAAATCTTGGCCCGTTCCCACAGGCCGATGGCCAGGTTGCGCAAGTGCGGCCAGTGGTAGCTGGGCAGTTCCAGCATCAGCGGCTGCTGGCGGTTTGAACCCATGGTGCGCTTCATGAAATATGCCACCGCCATCGCCGCGGCGATGCCGGCGAAGTAAAGGATGAAGAGCACCAGGCCCTGCAGGCTGACGATGCCGCCCACCTGGCGCTCGGGGATGAAGGCGGCGATGATCAGGGCGTACACGGGCAGGCGCGCCGAGCACGTCATCAGCGGCGCGATCATGATCGTCACCAGGCGGTCGCGCGGGTTCTGGATGGTGCGCGCGGCCATGATGCCGGGGATGGCGCAGGCAAAACTCGACAACAGCGGAATGAAGGCGCGCCCGGACAGGCCGACCCCGCCCATCAGGCGGTCAAGCAGGAAGGCGGCGCGCGGCAGGTAGCCGCAATCCTCCAGGCTGAGGATGAAGAAGAACAGGATCAAGATCTGCGGCAAGAACACCAGCACGCTGCCGACCCCGCCCAGAATGCCTTCGACCAGCAGGCTGCGCAACAGGCCCGCTTGCATGTGGGCGCCGAGGAACTGGCCGACGCCGTCGACGCCGGCCTTGATCATTTCCATGGGCGCGTTGGCCCAGCTGAACACGGCCTGGAACACGAGGAACATCAGCAGCGCCAGGATGATCGGCCCCAGCACCGGGTGCAGCACGACATCGTCGATTTTTTCGCTCAGGTTGCCGGTGTCGTGGAAGTCGCTGCTGACGGCGGCCAGGATGCGCCGCACTTCGCGCTGGGTTTCCTCGACCGAGACGGCGTCGATGGCCGACAGCGGGTTGACGGCCGTGGGCGCCAGCGGCGACATGTCGTCGAGCGCGCGCAGCAAGGACTTTTCGCCGCCGCCCTGCACCGCCACGGTTTCCACCACAGTCATGCCCAGTTCGGTGGCCAGCTTGTCGGCGTCGATCTCGATGCCGCGCTTCTTGGCCACGTCGACCATGTTCAGCGCCAGCACCATGGGCAGGCCGAGGCGCTTGATTTCCAGCACCAGGCGCAGATTGAGGCGCAAATTGGTGGCGTCGACGACGCAAACGATGGCGTCCGGCACGCGTTCACCGGCACGCAGGCCGGCCACGACGTCGCGCGTGATGGCTTCGTCGGGGGTGGTGGCGGACAGGCTGTAGGCGCCCGGCAAGTCGAGCAGGCGGAAGGCGCGCCCGGCCGGCGAGGTGAAGCCGCCTTCCTTGCGCTCGATGGTGACGCCGGCGTAGTTGGCCACTTTCTGGCGCGCGCCCGTGAGGCGGTTGAATAGCGCCGTCTTGCCGCAATTCGGATTGCCCAGCAAGGCGATGAGCGGCGTTTGCGCCACTGGCCGCACGGTCTTGTCGACAACGCCCATATGTTTACTCCGGACGGATCGAGATGCGCGCCGCCTCGAAGCGACGCAGGGCGAAGGTGGCGTTGCCGACCTTGATGGCGAGCGGGTCGCCGCCCGGCATGCCGCGCTTGAGCATGCGAATGCGCTCGCCCGGCACGAAGCCCAGCTCCATCAGGCGCCGCGCCAGATCGACACCATCCTCCATGTCGCCGGCCGCCGTGGGCGCGATGTGGATCACGGTGCCGCTCTGCCCCGCCGCCAGGGAGTCGAGGGTGATCAGGGTGGGCGCAAGAGTCATGTGGCTTCCAATTCGGTAAATGGTGGGCGCCGCCTGGATCTGTTGCCAACCTGTTGCCGGATGCCGACAAGTCTGCAAATTCGAGCGTGCTGCCTGGAGCAATCATAACATTATAAACGCTAATGCGAATAGTTTCCATTTGCAGTTCTGGCCGGGACTTGATCCGGCACAAGTGCATCAAATCAACGCATCAAATCGCTTGCAAAAAAAATGATAGTGCGGGACAATGCAAAACGTAATGATAATGATTCTCCATTAAGATAGTGTCAACTTGCACTGTTCTTCCCGTGACCATTTGAAGGTGCTTCGATGATTGTATGTGTCTGCAACAACATCTCCGACCGTGAAATCCGCCTGGCCATCGATTTGGGCCTGAGCACCATGGCCGAACTGCGGCGTGAGCTGGGCGTGGCCACTTGCTGCGGCAAATGTCACAGTTGCGCCCGGGAAGTGCTGGGCGAGCACCTGGCCAAGGGCGCCGACGCCTTGCGCGAGCAAGTCTTGCGGCGTCCCGTCTTGAGCACCTGAGCATGCATACGCTGACGCTGACGGCCGCGCCCGACGACGGCCCCTTCCCCCGTTCGCTGTCCGCGCTGAAGGCAAAGTGTCGCCAGATCGCGCCCATGGCCGGCATCGTCGTGGCCCACCTGATCGTATTTTATTTGTTGCAAAACGGCATGTTGCAGCGCGTCGTACACGCGGCCCTGCCCGAGGTGATCAACGTCAGCTTCATCGCGCCACCGCCGCCACCGGTCGCCGCGCCGGCCGAAGCGAAGACGGTGCGACTGGCGGCGCCCATGCCACCGCCGACGCTGGTGCCGCCGCTGCCACCGCCGACGCTGGTGCCGCCGCTGCC
>DMYQ01000146.1 GCA_003482555.1 Janthinobacterium sp.
GACACGGTTTCCGGATTGCAGTTGACCATGATGGTCTCGTAGCCGTCTTCGCGCATCGCCAGCGCCGCGTGCACGCAGCAATAGTCGAATTCGATACCCTGGCCGATGCGGTTCGGACCGCCGCCCAGCACCATGATCTTCTTCTTGTCGGTCGGCTGCGATTCGCACTCTTCGTCGTAAGTCGAATACATATAGGCGGTGTTGGTGGCGAATTCGCCGGCGCAAGTGTCGACCCGCTTGTAGACGGGACGGATGCCGAGGGCGTGGCGGCGCTCGCGCACGGCCGTGTCTGTCGTTTGCAGCAAGAAACCCAGGCGGCGGTCGGAAAAGCCTTTTTGCTTCAGCTTGTACAGGGTGGCCTTGTCCAGGCCGTCCAGTGACTGGGTGTCCAGCCACAGTTCGACGTCGACGATTTCCTTGATCTGTATCAGGAACCACGGGTCGATGCGCGTCAATTGATGCACTTCTTCCATCGTGAAACCTTGGGCGAAGGCGTCGCCCACGTACCAGATCCGTTCCGGACCGGGCGCGCCCAGCTCTTCTTCGATTTTTTCGCGGTCCTTGGTTTTTTCATTCAAGCCGTCGACGCCCACTTCCAGGCCGCGCAAGGCTTTCTGGAAGGCTTCCTGGAAGGTGCGGCCGATCGCCATCACTTCGCCCACCGACTTCATTTGCGTGGTCAGGTGGTGGTCGGCGGTGGGGAATTTCTCGAACGTGAAGCGGGGAATCTTGACGACCACGTAATCGATGGCCGGCTCGAACGAGGCCGGGGTGGCGCCGCCCGTGATTTCATTGCGCAATTCGTCGAGGGTGAAACCGACTGCCAGCTTGGCGGCGATCTTGGCGATCGGGAAACCGGTCGCCTTCGAGGCCAGGGCCGAGGAACGCGAGACGCGCGGATTCATTTCGATGACGATCATGCGCCCGTCGTCCGGGTTGATCGAAAATTGCACGTTCGAGCCGCCCGTGTCGACGCCGATCTCGCGCAGCACCGCCAGGCTTGCGTTGCGCATGATCTGGTATTCCTTGTCGGTCAGGGTTTGCGCGGGCGCGACCGTGATCGAGTCGCCCGTGTGCACGCCCATCGGATCGAGGTTTTCGATCGAGCAAATGATGATGCAGTTGTCCGCCTTGTCGCGCACCACTTCCATCTCGTACTCTTTCCAGCCGATCAGGGATTCTTCGATCAGCAATTCCTTGGTCGGCGACGCTTCCAGGCCGCGCTTGCAGATCGTTTCGAATTCTTCTTCGTTGTAGGCGATGCCGCCGCCCGAACCGCCCATCGTGAACGAAGGACGGATGATGCTCGGGAAACCCAGTTCGCGCTGCACGGCCCAGGCTTCGTCCATCGAGTGGGCCACGCCGGAACGGGCCGAGCCGAGGCCGATCTTGGTCATCGCTTCCTTGAACTTGGAGCGGTCTTCGGCCTTGTCGATGGCTTCCGGCGAGGCGCCGATCAATTCCACGTTGTACTTAGTCAGCACGCCGTTGTTGTGCAGGTCGAGCGCGCAATTGAGCGCGGTCTGGCCGCCCATCGTCGGCAGGATGGCGTCCGGACGCTCCTTGGCGATGATGCGTTCCACCACTTGCCAGGTGATAGGCTCGATGTAAGTCACATCGGCCATTTCCGGGTCGGTCATGATGGTGGCTGGATTGCTGTTGACCAGGATGACTTTATAACCCTCTTCGCGCAGGGCCTTGCACGCTTGCGCGCCGGAATAGTCGAATTCGCAGGCTTGACCGATGACGATCGGGCCGGCGCCAATAATCAGAATACTTTTGATATCTAAACGTTTAGGCATTTTTCTTTTTCTCCTGCGCATCCATCAAGCCGATGAAGCGGTCAAACAGGTAAGCGACATCCATCGGGCCGGGCGACGCTTCGGGGTGACCCTGGAAGCAGAAGGCCGGCTTGTCCGTGCGGGCGAAGCCCTGCAGCGAAGCGTCGAACAGCGAGACGTGGGTGACGCGGCAATTGGCCGGCAAGGTGGCCGCATCGACGGCGAAACCGTGGTTTTGCGAAGTGATCATGACGTGCTTCGTTTCCAGATCCTGGACCGGATGATTGGCGCCGTGGTGGCCGAACTTCATCTTCAGGGTCTGCGCGCCGGAAGCGAGCGCCATGATCTGGTGGCCCAGGCAAATGCCGAACACGGGAATGCCGCGCTCGATCAATTCCTTGGTGGCCGCGATGGCGTAGTCGCACGGTTCCGGGTCGCCGGGGCCGTTCGACAGGAAGATGCCATCCGGATTGAGCGCGAGGGCGTCGGCGGCCGAGGCTTGCGCCGGCAACACCGTCACCTTGCAGCCGCGCGCCGTCAGCATGCGCAAGATATTGCGCTTGACGCCGTAATCGTAGGCGACGACGTGGTATTTCGGCTCGGCCAGTTTGCCGTAGCCTTCACCCAGCGCCCATTCCGTTTCGCTGAACTCGTACGCGGCCTTGGTCGTGACCACCTTGGCCAGATCCATGCCGGCCAGGCCGGGGAAGGAACGGGCCAGTTCCAGCGCTTGCGCCTGGGACGGCTCGTTACCCTGGGTACCGACCAGGATGGCGCCGCCCTGGGCGCCCTTTTCGCGCAAGATGCGGGTCAGCTTGCGGGTATCGATGCCGGCGATGGCGACGATGTTTTCCGCCTTCAGGTAATCGGACAGCGACTGGGTGGAGCGGAAATTCGAGGCCAGCAAAGGCAGATCGCGGATGATCAAGCCGGCGGCATGCACCTTGGATGATTCCACGTCTTCGGGATTGACCCCGGTATTGCCGATATGCGGATAAGTGAGGGTGACGATCTGGCGGCAATAGCTGGGATCGGTGAGGATTTCCTGATACCCGGTCATGGAGGTATTGAATACCACCTCGCCCGTCGTATGACCGGCGGCGCCGATGGAAAATCCTTTGAAAATCGTTCCATCAGCAAGCGCTAATATGGCTGGAACGGCAGGGCCAGAAAAAAATGGCGGCAAGGGCAACTCCTGTTAAAGTTACCGTAGCTGCGCCATGTCAGACCGACCACCATGCGTCCCTAGCCAGTTGCGCTTGAGGAGTGATGGTCATTTTGAATGATGGGATGGAGGTAGTCGCTACGGTATGTGTAAGAATGGCTAAACCTTGCAATTATAGCGCAATGGCGCGCCGCCGGCAATCGCCGAGCGAGGGAAAGAGACGGGAAATGGGCGAAAAAGAAGCGGGAAGCGCAGGCGCCGGCGAGCCGGGCCCGCCCTTCTCGCCGGCGCAACGGTGGCAAATTCCGCCCCGCTGTCAGGGCGAGAATATTCGCCCGCCTGTCGAGCCAAGGTAATCCGGACGGTGGGCGTGGAGAGGAAAAACTTAAGCCAGCGCGGCGATGCCGGCCTTGGCGATCTGGGCGTCTTCCGCCGATTTCACGCCGGACACGCCGACCGCGCCCACGTAGTGGCCGTCAACGATGATAGGTACGCCGCCTTCGAGCATGCCTTCGATTTCGGGCGCGCTCAGGAAAGACATGCGGCCATTGTTGATCATCTCTTCATAGATGCGCGACTCGCGCTGGCCGAGGGCCGCGGTCTTCGCCTTGGCTGGCGCGATATGCGCGGAAATCGGCGCCACGCCGTCCATGCGTTGCAGCCACAGCAAGTGACCGCCATCGTCGACGATGGAAATAACCACCGCCCATTGATTGGCGATGGCTTCCGCCTCGGCTGCCGCGGCGATTTTTTTAACGTCGTCGAGCGACAGGATAGGTTTCGATTGCATCATGGATCCTTGATAAAATGAAAGCGAATTGTACGCCAGCGCCCCGCTTTCCCGCTACGGGTGCGGCGCGCCTGGCCCACGCTTATTTGCAACAACATTTGCAACAATAGTTAACGAGGTCATCAACGACCTCATGGACAATGACTATTGCCCGCGCTTGGCTTTGAGCTTTTTCTTGATCTGATCCATCACGGCAAAGGCGGCTTGCTCGCCGGCCAGGATGGCTTGATTGCGGCCGGCGAAGTCATTGCCCTTCATCAAGCCCAGGCGCGGCTGTATCACCACGTCGGCGTCCTTGAGCTCGTACTGATTGATACGCTGCCCCATGATGCTGAAGGTTTGCATGATCACTTCCATCGAACTGATGGCCGCCTGCGCGTCGGTCTGAGTGGAAATATTCACGGCGATGATGAAATCAGCACCCATGTCGCGCGCGAAACGCACCGGCACCGGCGCCACCAGGCCGCCGTCGACATAGGTGTGGCCGCCGATGGTGACCGGCTGGAACACGCCCGGCACCGCCGACGAGGCGCGCACCGCCATGCCCGTATTGCCGCGCCGGAAGAGGATCGGCATGCCGTTCTTCAAGTCCGTGGCCACCACGCCGAAGGGAATCTTCAACTTTTCCATGTTTTGATTGTGGACGGCCTTGTTGACATAGCTTTGCAGGGCCTCGCCCTTGAGCACGCCGGAGGACTTGCCGAACAGCGGCATGGCCCAGTCCGAAATGGCGGCCTCGTCCATGTCGAAGGCGATCTTTTGCAACTCGAAGCCGGAATTGCCGGCCGCATACAGGGCGCCGACGACGGCGCCGGCGCTGGTGCCGACGACGATATCGGGCACGATGCCCTGCGATTCGAGGGCCTTGATCACGCCGATGTGGGCGAAGCCGCGGGCGGCGCCGCCGCCCAGTGCCAGACCGATGCGGATCTTGCGCGGCGGCGCGACCTTTTGCGCTATCACAAGGGGGGCAAGGGGGACCCGAGGGGCGACGGTTGTACTGCCACAGCCGGCGAGGAAGCATGCCGCGAGGGCAAACAGGGAAAGGCGTCTAGGGTGCATAAATGGAAGAGAGACGGGCGGAATAGCGTTGCGGATTGTAACGCATTTGCCGGGCGGCGAACACGGCCATGCCCGCCTATCTTCCCCGGCGGCCGATCAAGCGCGCCCTGCCTCCAACGCGCGGCCCTCCGCGAGGAAACCGACAATGCGAGACCTGACCCCATTGTTGCATTGTTGCGGGGCGGTGACTCAGTGCAGTTGCAGTTCGCCGTTGACGGGCGAGATGAGCGATTTCGGCATGTTGACGGTGAAGCTGCTGCCTTTGCCGGGCGCCGATTTGATGCTCAGGGTGCCGCCGTGGCGCAGCAGCACGTGTTTCACGATGGCCAGGCCCAGGCCGGTGCCCTGGGTTTCCCGCGAGCGGCTCTTGTCGACCCGGTAAAAGCGTTCGGTCAGGCGCGAGATGTGCTCGGGGCTGATACCGATGCCGCTATCCTTGACGAGAAATTGCGGCCCGCCAGGGCTGTCTTGCCACGCCAGATGGATGCTGCCGCCGGCCTGGGTGTAGCGCACCGCGTTCGAGGCCAGGTTGCCGAAGGCGCTGTGGAGCTCGTCGGCGCTGCCCAGCACGTCCGGCCCGCGGCATTCCATGCTCACCTCGTGCTTGCCGGCCGACAGCGCGCGGGCGTCGCGCAGCACTTGCTCCATCAGCATCTTGACGTCGACCCGCTCGGGCCGCAGCGGGTAGTCGACCGATTCCAGGCGCGACAGGGTCAGCATGTCTTCGATCAAATGCTGCATGCGGTGGGCTTGCTCGGTCATCAGCTTGATGTGGGCGGCGCGCGTGGGGGCGTCCAGGTCGAGCTCGGTGGACGCGATTTCCAGGAAGCCGACGATCACCGTCAGCGGCGTGCGCAATTCGTGCGAGGCATTGGCGATGAAGTCGCGCCGCATCCTTTCGATGCGCTCGGTCTCGGTGACGTCGTGGGTGACGAGGATCTGGCGCCGGTTTTCAAAGGGGATGATCTGGACGATCAGCTTGCGATTCCGAAAACTCAGGGTGAGCGGCTGCTCGTAGCGCCCCAGGATGATGTAATCCATGAATTCGGGACTGCGGATCAGGTTGGTCACCCGCATGCCCTTGTCGCGCTCCTGGGTCAGGCCCAGGTGCTTTTCGGCGGCCGGGTTGCACCACTCCAGAAACAGGACGTCGTCCATGATGACGACGCCGTCCGGCAGCAAATGCATGGCTTGGCGAAAGCGCGCCAGCCATTCGCTGAGCTCGGCCTGGCTCTTTTCATCGTCGCGGCGCAAGCGGTACAGGCGCGAAAAGATATTCGTCCAGGCGCCCCAGCCGTCGGGCAGCTTGGCGCTGTGCGGGCTGTCCAGCCAGTTGCTCAACTGATAAAGATAGGAGAGCTGGACGAAAACCATCACCACCATGATGCAAAAGGCGCAGATCAGGGCGACGACGGCCCCGAACAGCCCCCACAACACGGCCACCGCCGCCAGCACCAGGGCCATGCGCAGCGCGGCGGGCACCCAGAACAGCAATTTCGGATTCATAGGCTCTTTATTTTTCGGACAGCATGTAACCGACGCTGCGCACGGTCTTGATCAGGCTTTCCGCTTCCTTCAGCGCCTTGCGCAGGCGCAGCACGTGGACGTCGACGGTGCGCTCTTCGATGACGACATGGTCGCCCCATACCTTGTCGAGCAACTGGCTGCGCGAAAACACCCGCTCCGGATGGGCCAGCAGGAATTTGAGCAATTTGTATTCGGCGTGGCCGATGTCGATCTTTTGCTCGTCCATCATGACGGTGCAGGAAACGGGGTCGAGCGCGACGTTGCCGGCGCGCATGGGCGCCTGCGCGTGTTCCGGGCTCTTGCGGCGCAACAGGGCCTTCGCCCGCGCCAGCAGTTCGCGCGGCGAAAAGGGCTTGGTGACGTAATCGTCGGCGCCGCTGTTGAGGCCCGCCAGCTTGTCTTCTTCCATGCTTTTCGCCGTCAGCATGATGACCGGGATGGCGCTGAACTGGCGGTCGGC
>DMYQ01000131.1:0-1088 GCA_003482555.1 Janthinobacterium sp.
TCGGTCGAGACGGTCTCCGGATTGCAGTTGACCATGATGGTCTCGTAACCGTCTTCGCGCATCGCCAGGGCCGCGTGCACGCAGCAGTAGTCGAATTCGATGCCCTGGCCGATGCGGTTCGGGCCGCCCCCCAGCACCATGATCTTCTTGCGCTCGGTGGGGCGCGACTCGCACTCCTCGTCGTAGGTCGAATACATGTAGGCGGTATCGGTGGAAAACTCGCCGGCGCAGGTGTCGACCCGCTTGTAGACGGGACGCACGCCCAGCGCGTGGCGCCGTTCGCGCACCTGCGCCTCCTTGATGCCCATCAGCGCGGCCAGGCGGCGGTCGCCGAAGCCCTGCTGCTTGATTGCAAACAGGGTGTTCTTGTCGAGCGCCTCCAGCGCCTGCGTGGCGAGCCAGATTTCGGTGCGCACCAGATCCTCGATCTGGGTCAGGAACCAGGGATCGATGCGCGTCAACTGGTGTACCTGGGCCAGGGAATAACCCTCGTTGAAGGCGTCGCCCACGTACCAGATGCGTTCCGGTCCGGGCGCGCCCAGTTCCTCGTCGATCACGGCGCGGCCGTGGCGGCCGCCGTCGCGCAAGCCGTCGACCCCGACTTCCAGGCCGCGCAGCGCTTTCTGGAAGGCTTCCTGAAAGCTGCGCCCGATCGCCATCACCTCGCCCACCGACTTCATTTGCGTGGTCAGGCGGCAGTCGGCGGTGGGGAATTTCTCGAACGTGAAACGGGGGATCTTGACCACCACGTAATCGATGGAGGGCTCGAAGGAGGCCGGCGTGGCGCCGCCGGTGATCTCGTTGCGCAGCTCGTCGAGGGTAAAACCGACGGCCAGCTTGGCGGCCACCTTGGCGATCGGAAAACCGGTCGCCTTCGAAGCCAGGGCCGAGGAGCGCGAGACGCGCGGATTCATCTCGATGACGATCATGCGCCCGTCTTCGGGATTGACGGCGAACTGCACGTTGGAGCCGCCCGTGTCGACGCCGATCTCGCGCAGCACCGCCAGGGACGCGTTGCGCATGATCTGGTATTCGCGGTCGGTCAGGGTCTGCGCCGGCGCCACCGTGATCGAGTCGCCGGTGTGCAC
>DMYQ01000131.1:1246-3748 GCA_003482555.1 Janthinobacterium sp.
GTGTGCACGCCCATCGGATCGAGATTCTCGATCGAGCAGATGATGATGCAGTTGTCCGCCTTGTCGCGCACCACCTCCATCTCGTATTCCTTCCAGCCGATCAGGGATTCCTCGATCAGCAGTTCCGAGGTCGGCGACAGTTCCAGGCCGCGGGTGCAGATGGCGTGGAACTGTTCGGCGTCGTAGGCGATGCCGCCGCCCGAGCCGCCCATGGTGAACGAGGGCCGGATGATGACCGGAAAGCCCAGCTCCTGCTGCGCCTCCCAGGCCTCGGCCATGGTGTGGGCCACGCCGGAACGGGCCGAACCGAGGCCGATGCGCGTCATCGCCTGCTTGAACTTGGAGCGGTCCTCGGCCATGTCGATGGCTTCCGGCGAGGCGCCGATCAGCTCCACGCCGTATTGTTCCAGCACGCCGTGGCGGTGCAGGTCGAGGGCGCAATTGAGGGCGGTCTGGCCGCCCATGGTCGGCAGCACCGCGTCCGGGCGCTCGCGTTCGATGATGCGCGCCACCACCTCCCAGGTGATCGGCTCGATATAGGTGACATCGGCCATGTCCGGGTCGGTCATGATAGTGGCCGGATTGCTGTTCACCAGGATGACCTTGTAACCCTCTTCGCGCAGGGCCTTGCAGGCTTGCGCGCCGGAGTAGTCGAATTCACAGGCCTGGCCGATGATGATCGGGCCGGCGCCTATGATCAAAATGCTTTTGAGATCTCTACGCTTAGGCATTTTTATGTGTCTCCATCATGGATACGAAACGGTCGAACAGGCCCGCGATGTCGTGCGGGCCGGGCGAGGCTTCCGGGTGGCCCTGGAAGCAGAACGCCGGCTTGTCGGTGCGGGCGAAGCCCTGCAGGGAAGCGTCGAACAGGGAAATATGGGTGACCCGGCAGTTGGCCGGCAGCGACTCGGGATCGACGGCGAAACCGTGGTTTTGCGAGGTGATCATGACTTGCCCGCTGTCGACGTCCTGCACCGGATGATTGGCGCCGTGGTGGCCGAACTTCATCTTCAGGGTGCGCGCGCCGGAAGCGAGCGCCATGATCTGGTGGCCCAGGCAAATGCCGAAGGTGGGGATGCCGCGCTCGATCAGCTCGCGGGTGGCGGCGATCGCGTAATCGCAGGGCGCCGGGTCGCCCGGCCCGTTGGACAGGAAAATGCCGTCCGGCTTGAGCGCCAGCGCCTGCGCCGCCGTCGACTGGGCCGGCAGCACCGTGACCTTGCAGCCGCGCCCGGCCAGCATGCGCAGGATATTGCGCTTGACGCCGAAATCGAAGGCGACGACGTGGAAACGGGGCGCTTCCTGGCGCCCGAAGCCCTGCCCCAGCGCCCATTCCGTGGCGTCCCATTCGTAAGCTTCGCGGGTCGACACCGTGCGCGCCAGATCCATGCCGTTCAAGCCGGGAAACGAGGCCGCCAGATCGAGCGCCCGCTCCGCCTGCTCGGCGCCGGCGACGATGGCGCCGCCTTGCGCGCCGCGCTCGCGCAGGATGCGGGTCAGCTTGCGCGTGTCGATGCCGGCGATGGCGACGACGTTCCGCGCCTTCAGGTAATCCGAGAGCGACTGGGTGGAGCGGAAATTCGAGGCCAGCAGTGGCAGGTTTTTCACCACCAGGCCGGCCGCGTGGACCTGCCCGGATTCGCCATCCTCGGCGTTGACGCCGGTGTTACCGATGTGCGGATAGGTCAGGGTCACGATCTGGCGGCTGTAACTGGGATCGGTCAGGATTTCCTGGTAGCCGGTCATGGACGTGTTGAACACCACCTCGCCGGTGGCGTGGCCGGCCGCGCCGATGGAAAGGCCGCGGAAAATCGCGCCATCGGCGAGCGCGAGCATCGCTGGCGCAAACGGGTGACGCAAGGGGCGGGTGCTGGTCATAATGTCTCCTGTGCGGCGCCGGCACCGGCGAAGGCGGCAGGACGCCGCGCGACCGGCTGCCGCCGCGCGCGCCTCCTGTGCTTCACTCTGATTGCCGAACCGGGTTGAAAGTGGGTTGAAAATACCTCGGAGGACCGTCGAGCGACGGCCCGCCGGCCGCTAGGCGCGGTGCGCCAGGCTGCGCACCTTGGTCGGAACCGCCTTTGGAGAACGCGTCTCCGACGGCAGCGACTGGAATCCGGCCGAGGCCCGCGGCGCCCCGCCGGCCACCTTGAACACGCTCACCAGTTGCACCAGGCTCTTGGCCTGCTGCTCGAGCGCATCGGCGGCCGCCGCCGCGTCTTCCACCAGCCTGGCGTTTTGCTGGGTGGCGCTGTCCATCTCGTTGATGGCCTGGTTGATATGCTCGATACCGTCGCTCTGCTCTTTGCTGGCGGCGGTGATCTCGGTCATGATGTCGGTGACCCGGTTCACGCTCGAGACGATTTCCTGCATGGTGCTGCCGGCCTGGTCGACCAGGCGCGCGCCCAGCGTCACCTTTTCCATCGAATCGCCGATCAGGGTCTTGATTTCCTTGGCCGCGCCGGCGCTGCGCTGGGCCAGGTTGCGCACCTCGGAGGC
>DMYQ01000265.1 GCA_003482555.1 Janthinobacterium sp.
GCGCCTAGCGGAACTCTTCCGCCACAAGATTGTATTTCTGCATCTTGTGATACAGGGTCTGCTTCGGCAGGCCGAGCACGGCGCTCGCCTCGCTGACGTTGCCGGCGTAGTTGCGCAGCTCTTGCTCGATCAGGGCGCGCTCGAAGCCGTTGACCTGGTCGGCCAGCGAGGCGGCCGGCGCCGCTTTCGTGGCCAACAGGCCGGAGGCGCCGCCGGCGATGCCGAGCACGAAGCGGTCGGCGATGTTGCGCAGTTCGCGCACATTGCCGGGCCAGGCGTGCGCCATCAGGCTGTGCATCTGCGCGCTGGCCAGCACCGGCGCGGCGCGGTTGTAGCGGGTGGCGGCGGCCAGCACGAAGTGGTCGAACAGCATGGGGATGTCTTCGCGCCGCTCGCGCAGGGGCGGCAGGTGCAGCACGATCAAATTCAGGCGGTAATACAAGTCGCTGCGGAATTTTTGCTGGTTCGATAATTCTTCCAGGTCCAGCTTGGCCGCCGCGATGATGCGCACGTCCACCGCCACCGCCGTGTTCGAGCCGAGCCGCTCGACATAGCGCTCTTGCAGCACGCGCAAGAGTTTCACTTGCAGCGACAGGGGCAGGCTTTCGATTTCGTCGAGGAAGAAGGAGCCGCCGTCGGCGTGCTCGATCTTGCCCACCTGGCGCTTGGCCGCGCCGGTGAAGGCGCCCTGTTCGTGGCCGAACACCTCGCTCTCGAAAATGCTTTCCGGGATGGCGCCGCAGTTGACGGCGACGAAGTTGGCCTTGCGCCTGTGGCTGTACTCGTGCAGGCAGCGCGCCACCATTTCCTTGCCGGTGCCGGTGTCGCCGTAAATGAGCACGTCGGCCGGCTCGTCGGCCACGTCCAGGATCAGGCGCCGGATGTCGCGCATCGCGCTGGAGTTGCCCAGCAGCCGAGATTCGATGCCGTCGCCATCTTCCAGGCGGCGCCGTAGGCTGTGCACTTCCAGGGTCAGGCGCCGGGTTTCCAGGGCGCGCAAGATGACATCCACCAGTTGCTCGGAGGAATACGGCTTTTCGATGAAGTCGTAGGCGCCGTCGCGCATGGCTTGCACCGCCATCGTGATGTCGCCGTGGCCAGTGACCAGGATCACGGGCAGGTGGGCGTCCAGCGCCTTGACCGCCTGCAACAGGTCGAGCCCGCTCATGCCGGGCAGGCGCACGTCGCTGACGACGATGCCGGGAAAGCCGGGTGCCAGTTGCCGGTAGGCCAGCTCGGCCGAGTGAAAGGCGTGCACGTCCAGGCCGGCCAGTTGCAGGGCTTGCTCGCTGCCGGCGCGCACCGTCGGATCGTCTTCGACGAGGAATACTTTCAGACCATCAAACATGTTTGACCTCTTGCTGTGCGGTGTGGAGTTCGATGGTGAACAGGGCGCCGCCGGCGGGCGGATTTTCAGCCCGCAGGACGCCGCCGAACTGGCGCGTGATTTGCTCGGAAATCGCCAGGCCCAGGCCCAGGCCGACGCCCTGCGGCTTGGTGGTGAAGAAGGGCTCGAACAGGCGGGCGCGCTCTTCGTCCGACAGGCCGGGGCCGGAATCGGCAACGCGGATGAGCACGCGCTCGTTTTCTTCGACCACGTCCACCGTCAGGGCGCGCACGGCGCAGCCGGCCATGGAATCGAGGGCGTTGGTGAACAGGTTCACCAGCACCTGTTCCAGGCGGTTGCTTTCGCACAGGGCGAAGACATCGTCGCCGGGCAAGTGCATGGCGAAGCGCACCTTTTCCACTTCCATGCGGCGTTCCACCAGGAACAGGGCGTTGCCGACGGCGGTGGGGATGGACACCGAGGTCAGGCTGGTGGTCGACTTGCGCGCGAAGCCTTTCAACTGGCCCGTGATGGCGCCCATGCGGCCGGCGATTTGCGAGATCGTCGCCAGGTTTTTCTTGGCATCGTCCAGGCGGCCCCGCTCCAGCAGGATGACGGCGTTGTCGGACATGGTGCGCAGCGCCGTCAGCGGCTGGTTCAACTCGTGCGTGATGCTGGCCGACATTTGCCCCAGCACCGCCATCTTGCCGGCCTGGAATAGCTCGTTTTGCGTCAGGTGCAGCTTTTGCTCGGCCTGGTTGCGCACGACGATTTCCTCGCTCAGGCTGCGCGTCATCGCGTTCAGGGCCGAGGTGCGTTCCTCGACCATGGTTTCCAGGTTGTCATAGGCGTGCTGCAAGTCTTCCTTGGCGCGCAATTTGTGCGTGAAAGCCTGGCGCCGCTGGCGCAGATAGAAAAACAGCAACAGGAAAAAACCCAGCACGACGCAGGTGAAGACGGCGGCGGCCTGGGCGCTCGACTTGGCCTGGGTCAAGTCGGACAGATAAATGAATTGCCAGTTGCGGGGCGACTTCAGGGTCAGGCGGGTCATCACGCCGAAAACGGTTTTGGCGGCGCCCGGCCAGGTTTGCTCGCGCGCGCTGACCACGCGGGCGCCGTCGCCCAGCAGACGGTCGGACAGGAAGGGGACGGGATCGAGGCGATGGGAATAGTACTGACGCGTACGATCGAGCAGGGCGCGGATGTCGGGCGCCAGCGGGGTCAGGGTCTTGTATTTCCAGGCCGGCACGGAAGTGAGGAAGATGACGCCGTGCTCGTCGGCCAGCATTACCTTGTCGGCGCCCTGCACCCAGCGCTGTTCCAGGTTTTCGATATTCACCTTGACGGTTGCCAGGCCCAGCATCTTGCCGTTCAAATAAATTCCGTGGGCGAAGAAGTAACCGGGTTCCAGATTGGTCGTGCCGACCCCGTAAAAGCGGCCCGGCGTGCCGCGCAGCGCGTCTTGCGCGTAAGGGCGGAAGGAGATGTTGTCACCGATAAAGCTGTCCTTGCCGCGCCAATTGCTGGCGGCGCGGGTGATGCCGTTCAAGTCGCTGATATAGATGGTGGTCGACTTGGCCTGGATATTCATTTGCTCCAGGTACTGGTTCACGGAAGCGACCAGGGCCGGATCGTCCGGGTGTTGCAGCAAGCGGGTGACGTCCTTGTTCAATTCCAGGGTCTTGGGCAAGAAGTCGTATTTTTCCAGCGCGTTTTCCAGGCTGCTGACATACATTTCCAGGCGCTGGGCGCCGCTCACTTGCAGCTTGCCGATGGCCAGGCGCTCGGTCCAGAAAAAGGCCAGGTAGACGATCAGTAAAAAGCCGCCCAGCACGAGGCACCAGGCCATCGCTTGCCGGCCCGACCATCGCGCTGCCCGCTGCCGTCCGCGCGCCGCCATCTTGCTGCCAATATTCATCATGTATTCATTCAAATTTGTTCAGACTGGCGCAGGCGACAGTATCGCATCGAAACGGCGGCGGGGGCCGCCTGGCGGGCGACCGCCCCGGTCCCGCCATAAAAAAAGCCGCCGGACATGGATGTCGGGCGGCTACAGACTGCCGGGCTTGCCGATCGGATCGCTGTCGATTGGATCGCTGCGGATCGGCGTGCGCGTCAGGCGGCCTTGCGCGCGGTTTGCAAGATATCGGCGTTCGGCTCGGCCAGGCGCAGCGCATGGTCGCGCGCCGCGTCCGCTTCCGAGGCGAGGCCGCCTTCCCATTTCGCCACCACGGCGGCGGCGACGGCATTGCCGACCGCGTTCGTGGCCGAGCGGCCCATGTCGAGGAATTGGTCGACGCCCATCAGCAGCAGCAAGCCCGCTTCTGGAATATGGAACTGGGTCAGGGTGGCGGCGATGACGACCAGCGAGGCGCGCGGCACGCCGGCGATGCCTTTCGAAGTCAGCATCAGCACCAGCAACATGGTGATCTGTGTGCCGATCGACATATCGATGCCGTATGCCTGGGCGATGAACAGCACGGCGAAGGTGCAATACATCATCGAGCCATCCAGATTGAAGGAGTAGCCCAGCGGCAGCACGAAGCTGGAAATCTTGCGCGGCACGCCGAATTGATCCAGCGCCAACAGCAGTTTCGGATAGGCCGCTTCCGAACTGGCGGTCGAAAACGCCAGCAGGAAGGGTTCGCGGATCAGGCCGACCAGCTTCAGGATGCGCGGGCCCACGACGACGAAACCCGCGCCGATGAGCAACATCCACAGACAGAACAGGCCCAGGTAAAAGGCGCCCATGAACTTGGCGAAGGTGACCAGCACGCCCAGACCCTGGGTGGTGACGACGGAAGCGATGGCGGCAAACACGGCCAGCGGCGCCAGCGCCATGATGGCGCCGGTGATGCGCAGCATGACCTGGGCCAGCTGATCGACCACCTTGCACAGGGTCTTGCCAGCTTCGCCCATGCCGGCCAGGGCCGTGCCGAAGAACAGCGAAAAGATCAGCACTTGCAGGATCTCATTGTTGGCCATGGCTTCGATCGGCGACTTCGGCACCAGATGGGTGACGAAATCCTTCAGGGTGAAGGCGGCCGTCTTCAGGTTGGTGGAGGCGCCGGCGTCGGGCAGGGCCAGGCCCATGTGCGAGCCGAGCTGGAAATAGTTGGAAAACACCATGCCGAGCACGAGTGATAGCAGCGAGGCGCAGATGAACCAGAGGAAAGCCTTGGCGCCGATGCGGCCCGCGGTCTTGCCGTCGCCCATGTGGGCGATGCCGACCGTCAGGGTGGAGAACACCAGCAGCGAAATGATCATTTTGATCAGGCGCAGGAAGACGTCGGTGACGATGGAAATATGCGCGGCGATATCGTCCGTCATGGATTTTTCGGGAAACGCCTGGTGGCAGGCGTAACCCACCCCGATGCCCAGTACCATCGCTATTAGGATGTATAAGGTTAATGGCCGTGATTTTTTCATCTTGACTCCTCCGATTCAAGCGCCGCCGGGGGCGGGCTCTTTGATTTATGGTAGGCAACCCAAACACGGCCGACGCTATCTTGCGTCCTCCCGCGTTCTTGAATGCATGCAAACGTATGCTACGAGGACAGTACTTAGCAAGGCGTATGCCTGCTCCATCCGGTCCTTGAAAAAATTCCTAAGCGCTTGTTTTTAAACGGATTTTGTTTCTTGAGTAGAAGCGGCTCGGGGCCGCTTGCGCGAAAACTTGGACGGATGGGCGCGCGGACGTATGACTTTCCATAAGCGACAGCTTAAACGGCGCGCGGCGCAAGGCATATAAATTAGTTGATAAAACATACACTCGACCAGAAGATGCCGGTAGCGGCACTTGCGCTGGCCTGCACGATCACCTTCCTGGAAGCGGGCGGCGGCCTGGCGCTGGGCGTCTTGTATGTGGTCGGTATCCACCTGTTCCACTGGCAGCAGAGGTTTTTTGTGGTCGGCCGCAGCTGCGGCGGCTGGGAGTTCAGCGCCATGCTGATCGTCTGCCTGCTCATCACTGCCTGGGCCAGGCGCGCGCGTCCCTTTTTCTGAGCCGCGGGTCATAGCCGCAGGGTTATAACTGCGGATTGCCGCTGTCCTGGTCGAGCAGGTTGACGCGGAAGGCGCTGCCGCCGTCGCTGTCAATGACCTTGTTCCAGTCGGCGGCGACGCGCTTTTGCCGGCCGCTGCCGGCCGTTACACTGGCATAGAAAGCGTTTTCCAGGTTCGCTTGCTTGGACGTCAGCTTGATACTCAATAGTGAAATGGAGAGGAAATTCGTCTTCAAGACGGTCATTTGATGCGATGAAAATATTATCTATTGATTACTTTTTCTGAGATGAAAAAATGATCGTAATTACGCTATACTTCAAGTCACTCTTGTTGAAATTTTTGCATTCCCAAGGTGAGTCGGGCTGGTCTGTCAGAGGGGCGCGATACTTTCCAAGCGAGAATCGTTGGGATGGTTTGATTTCCGTTAATATATTTAATATGCATGCGTCAATTGTCGCCGTTTTCGCGCAAGGACATCACCATCCGGCTGCTGGCCAATGGCGTCGAATGCCGGCCCACCGTGACCGGCAATTTTGTCAAGAACGAAGTCATCAAATACCTCGACTACGAAGTGCGCGGCACGCTGACCGATGCCGAATACATCGATGGCAAGGGCTTCTTTGTCGGCAATCATCAGTTCGACATCGGCTTGCTGCTCAAGCAATTGCGCGCCGTCTTGCCGTCAGCAGTCAGCAGTAACGTCACCCCACTTTTTTGATACAGGCTTATGCTACAGACTCCCGTTTCCTTCACGCCCCTGATGACGGCGCCGGCCGATGCCGAGCCGCTCACCTTCGTGTTCCACCGCGACCGCCTGCTGCTGCGCGAAGCCGATCTGAGCTTGCCGGACGGGGCCTTTCTGGCCGGCGCCGGCATCGACACAAGCCGCGCCCATCCGATCGGCCTGTGGAACGAGCGTTACTATCAAGCGGTGTGGGCGGACGACGACGCCGTGCCCGATCCGCAATACAGTTACCGCGGCCTGCGCTCCCTGTTCAATGTCATCGACGACCAGATGCTGGGCCTGGCCGGGCGCGCCTGCCAGATCGCCGAATGGGCGCGCAGCCACCGCTTTTGCGGCGCGTGCGCGACACCGATGGCGCTGGCACCGGGCGAGCGCTGCTTCAAGTGTCCGGCCTGCGGCATGATCGCCTATCCGCGCATTTCGCCGGCCATGATGGTCTTGATACGCAAGGACGATTCGGTCTTGCTGGCGATGCACACGATGTCGCCGTCCAAGCGCTTCAGTCCGCTTGCCGGCTTTCTCGAGGCGGGCGAATCGATCGAAGAGGCGGTGCACCGCGAAGTGATGGAAGAAGTCGGCCTGCGCGTCCACAATTTGCGCTATTTCACCAGCCAGCCCTGGCCCTTCCCGCATTCGCTGATGATCGCCTTCACGGCCGACTACCTGGACGGCGAGATCCGGGTCGACGCCAGCGAAATCGCCGAGGCGCGCTGGTTCGGGCCGGACGATGAATGGCCGGAAACGCCGAGCACGGTGTCCATATCGGCGCTGCTGGTGAACGCCCACCGGCCACCGGGGCGCTGAGAGCTTGGGAGATCGGCCGCCTCGCTCACGCCCGAAAAACTCTCAAGCTCTGAGCCGCAAGTTGACGCAATATGCCGTGCCCACATTTTCTATATACTGTCGGCACCGCAATTTTTTAGGTGTTGTAGCATGTCCAAAGAAGAATTCTCAGAACACGACTGGCGCCGCCTGCTCGCCAGCTTCGGCGAAGACCCGAAGCGTCCTGGGCTGATCGAGACCCCGGCCCGCGTGAGCAAGGCGTGGAAGCACTGGACGTCGGGCTACGGCCAGGACCCGGTCGAACTGTTGAAAGCCTTCGAAGACGGCGCCGAACAGTACAACGAGCTCATCGTGGTGCGCGGCATTCCCGTCTACAGCCACTGCGAACACCACCTGGCGCCGTTTTTCGGCAAGGCCACCATCGGCTACGTGCCGAACGGCAAAATCGTCGGCCTGTCGAAACTGACGCGCCTGGTCGATTGTTTCTCCAAGCGCTTGCAAGTGCAAGAGCGCATGACGATCCAGATCGCCAACGCGCTGATGGAAGTGCTGGAGCCGAAAGCGGTGGGCGTGGTCGTGCGCTGCCGCCACCTGTGCATGGAAAGCCGCGGCATCCGCACGCCGGGCGAAGAAACCATCACCTCGGCCATGCTGGGCGAGTTGCAGCCGAACCTGGCCTTGCGCACGGAATTCCTGGCGCTGGCGCGCGAATCCTGAGTCTGGCGATGGCGGCGCGGCCTTCGCGCGCTGGCGCCGGCACGACGCGGACGCTGCGGCATTGCTTCGGAAGGTGGACACGCCGCTGCGGCATCCGCGCTCAAGGCCGGCCTGGCGCAAGCCGGGTATCAATGGCGGTATTCGTTGACCACGTGGCGGGTGAAGTTGTACTTGCTGCCGCCCGGTAACAGGTCGATCAGGCGCTTCGGCGTGGACGCCGACATGAAGGCGTCGGCGGCGCCGTCGCTGCTGCGAAATTTCATGCCCGGGCTGAGGATCTGGTTGGCGTTGATGGTCAAATGCTGGAAGCTCTTGGTCTTCTCGTTGTTGAGCACGAAATGCAACTCGCGCTTGAAGGTGAGGTAGGGAATCTTCAGCCACCAGCCTTCGTCGGTGCCGTACACAACGACATTGCAAAAATGCGTGTTCTGTTCGGTCAGCGCCGGCGCGCCAAGGCGGTCGTTGATGCGTTTCATTGCTTCGATTTTGTTCATGATATCGCCCTGGTTGTCGCAATTGCTCGATGAGTCGTATCTTCGGTGTCGCGCACAGTTTAACGTTGCGCCGGTGGCGCGGCAAGCGGC
This sequence comes from Janthinobacterium sp., assembly GCA_003482555.1. Lineage (GTDB taxonomy): Bacteria > Pseudomonadota > Gammaproteobacteria > Burkholderiales > Burkholderiaceae_D > Janthinobacterium. The sequence continues at coordinate 8,162 of DMYQ01000265.1, forward strand.
CGCCACCGACGATACGGGGTCGTCTCCCTCAGGCGATCTCCAGCACGCCGGCCAGCCAGTCGACAAACACCCGCACCCGCGGCGACAAATGCTTGTTGTGGGAATACACGATGGCGACCGGCAGCGGCGCCGGCCGCCAGCGCGGCAGCACTTCTTCCAGCTCGCCCGAGGCGAGATACTCTTGCATGCCCATGCGCGGCGCCTGGATCAGGCCCAGCCCGGCGCGACAACTGGCCAGGTAGGCTTCCGTACTGCTGACCGAGACCAGGCTGCGCATGGCGATGGTGCGGCTGTGGCCATCCTCTTCGTATTCCCAGTCGAGGTCGCGTCCGCTCTGGCTGGAAAAATAATTGACGGCGTAGTGGCGCGCCAGATCGGCCAGGTTGTGCGGGCGGCCGTGCCGTTCCAGGTAGGCGGGGGCGGCCACGTTCAGTTGCGCCAGTTCGCCGATGCGCTTGGCGATCAGGCTGGAGTCGCGCAGGGTGCCGACGCGCACCGCGCAATCGATGCCTTCGCCGACCAGGTCGATGTAGCGGTCGTTCGAGCCCAGCCGCACCTGGATGTCTGGATATTGCTTGAAAAAATCGGGCAGCGCCGGGATCACGCTCTGGTGCGCCAGGCGCTCCGGCAAGTCGACGCGGATGGTGCCGCTGGGCAGGTGATCGGGCCCCTGGAACAGGGCGTTGACGTCTTCCAGGTCGTCGAGCAGGCGGATGCAGCGCTCCAGGTAAATGCCGCCCTCGAGCGTCAGGCTGACCTTGCGCGTGGTGCGCTGCAAGAGCCGCACGCCGAGTTGCTGTTCGACGCTCTGGACCGCGTTGGTCACTGTCGGCTTGGGCAAGTCGAGCTGCTCGGCCGCTTGCGTGAAGCTTTTGCACAGCGCCACGCACTTGAAGATCTGCATCGCCTTGAACTGGTCCATACATCCCTTATTGTTGCCGTTCCTCGAAGAAACATATCGATATTTACTGCTGTCTCTTATACACATCTGAAGCTGCCGACGAAG
>DMYQ01000174.1:0-4933 GCA_003482555.1 Janthinobacterium sp.
GATTTCCATCCGCCACGCGCAAAAAGCCCTGGAAGCGGGCGCTCGATGGCTTGATACTGGTGGCCAGCGGCGCCGGCGGCCACGCCGGCACCCTGTCGCCGTTCGCGCTGGTGGGCGAAGTGCGCAAATTCTTCAGCGGCCCGCTGGCGCTGTCCGGCTCGATCGCCACCGGCGACGCCATCCTGGCCGCACAAGCCATGGGCGCCGACTTCGCCTACATCGGTTCGCGCTGGCTGGCGACCAAGGAATCGAACGTCGACGACAGCTACCGCGACGCCATCGTCGAATCGGCGGCGGCCGACATCGTGTACACCAATCTGTTCACCGGCGTACACGGCAACTACCTGAAAAAATCCATCGTCGCCGCCGGCCTGGACCCGGACGCGCTGCCGGAAGCGGACAAGAGTTCGATGAATTTCGGTTCCGGCAGCGCCAAGGCGTGGCGCGACATCTGGGGCGCCGGCCAGGGCGTGGGCTTGATGCACGACGTGCCGAGCGTGGCCGACATGGTGGCGCGCCTGAAGCAGGAATACGAGGCCGCGCGCGCGCGCCTGAATCTGACAGCGGGCTAATCCGCCCGTGCCCGCGCGCGCGGGCTGTCAGTCTTGTTTCAAGTCTTCCGGCCGCAGCGCCCGCAGATCCGGCAGGTTGCGCCAGTAGCCATAGGCGTCCATGCCGAAGCCGACCACGAAGCGGTTCGGGATCACCAGGCCGACGATGTCGGCCTTGACCGGCTTGGCCTTGCCGATCGCCTTGTCGGCGAAGACGGCCAGCAGCACTTCGGCCGCACCCATGTCGAGCAGGCGCTGCTTGACGTGGGCCAGGGTTTCGCCCTCGTCGAGGATGTCGTCGAGGACGATGACGGTGCGCCCGGCCACGTTTGAGCGCGGGATCACCTTCCACACCACTTCGCCGCCGCGGTCGTCGTCGCCGTAGCGGCTGACGTGGATATAGTCGAATTCGAGGGCAAAGCTCAGTTGCGGCAGCAAATTGCCGGTAAAGATGACGGCGCCGCCCATCACGCCCAGCACCAGCGGGAATTCTTCGCAGTCGGGGTGGTTGAAGCGGGCGTTCAGCACGGCGGCCATGCGGGTCACGGCCGCTTGCACTTGATCTTGATTGAAAAGCACTTCCGCGTTGTCGAGCAGGGCGCGGGCCCGATTGCGATGAAATTCTTGCATGATCTTTGCACCAATGATGTGTAGCGCATTATCCCGCACTTTTGCCGCCGCCGGTATCGCGCGGGGATATGCCGTCCATCAAACGCAACACTGCTTCAGGCCGGGCCCGGGGCGCCGGCCTCGATCTCGCCGCGCAGCTTTTTCGTGAGTTTGGCGCATACCAGTTCGTAGGAACGGCGCAGCAGGGCGGCCGCCTCGGCGTCGTCGAGGGCGTCGGCGCTGACGATGCGCACCCATTTGGCGCGCGCCAGGTAGGGCGCCGGGATGATGCCGGGGCGATCCGTCAATTCGAGGAAGCGCTCGTCCTCCACCTTGAAGCTGATGGCGGGCGCCTCGCCGGCGCCGCTGGCCACGGCAAACATCTTCAGGCCGACGGAAAAGACCACGTCGCTGCCCCATTTGATATCTTCTTGCGCACCGGGCAGGGCGCGGCACAGCTTCTTGGCTTTTTCCAGTTGCATCGTTTTCCTCATGCCAGCCAGCGTTTGCGGCGGCGGTAAAATTTCATGTCGCGAAAACCGCCGCGACCGGCGCTGGACACGCCCAGGTAGAATTCCCTGACGTCGGCATTGTCAGCCAGTTCGGCCGCCGCGCCCTCCATCACCACGCGCCCGTTTTCCAGAATGTAGGCGAAGTCGGCGTGGCGCAGCGCCACGCTGGCGTTTTGCTCGGCCAGCAGGAAGGATACCTTTTCTTCGCGGTTCAAGTCGGCCACGATGCCGAAAATCTCGGCGACGATTTGCGGCGCCAGACCCATCGACGGTTCATCCAGCAGTATCACGGAGGGCTTGGCCATCAGCGCCCGGCCCAGCGCGCACATCTGCTGCTCGCCGCCGGAAGCGTAGCCGGCCAGGGTGGCGCGGCGCTCGCGCAGGCGCGGAAAATAGTGATACACGCGCTCCAGTTCCAGGCGCAGCCCGGCGCGCGACAGCGTGCGCGTGTAGGCGCCCGTCAGCAGATTGTCCTCGATCGACAAATGGGCGAAGCAGTGGCGCCCCTCCATCACCTGCGACAGGCCGCGCTTGACCAGTTCATTCGGCGTCAACTGGTCGACGCGCTCGCCGCGCAAGCGCACCTCGCCCTTGCTGACTTCGCCCCGTTCGGCGCGCAGCAGGGTCGAAATGGCTTTCAGGGTGGTCGACTTGCCGGCCCCGTTGGCGCCCAGCAGTGCCACGATCTTCCCCTCTGGCACTTGCAGCGAGACCCCCTTCAAGACCAGGATCACGTGCTCGTAAATGACTTCGATATTCCGCACCGACAGGCAGGGAGCTTCAATCCCGCCCATGCCGCGCCCGGTTGTCCGCTCCGTTGTCCGCTCGGTTGTCATTTCAGGCAGGCGGGAACGATTTTTTTCTCGGCCGCGTACCTGGCCGACGATTCCTCCACCAGCTTGCGCGTGAGCGCCTTGTCGCCGACGATCCAGTCCGGCGTGACGACGATCCATTTCTTGCCGTCCCACTGCTGCACCTTGACGGCGCCGGAACCCTCGTGGTCCTCGCAACTGGTTTTCACGGTCGGGAACATGCCTTCGGCGCCGTCGGCCCGCTGGCGCGCCGCGTCCACGTTCAGATTTTCCAGTCCCCAGCGCACCTGCTCGCCGCTCATGACCTTGCCCTTGCCGTAGTGTTCCTGGGCCGCGCGGATGGCTTCCACCCACAGGATGGCGGCGGTGACGCCGCGCATGTGATACACCGAAGCGATGCGCGAGTGTTCGCTCAGATTGCCCTTGCCGGCGTCGTACAGCCGGCTGCGGATCTGCGCCATCACCGGGTACTCGCCCGGCGTGTTGAAGGTCATCGCGCTATAGCCCTTGGCGGCGGCGCCGGACGGCAAGGTATCTTCTTCCGAACCGGCCCACCAGACGCCCAGCATTTTCTCGCGCGGGAAGCCGGTGCGCTGCGCCGTCTTCAGGGCGACCGAATTCATCACGCCCCAGCCCCACAGGATCACGTAATCGGGGTGGGCCTGGCGGATCTGCATCCACTGCGACTGTTGCTCGCTGCCGGGCGGGGCGACGGCGATCTTGAGCAGCTCGAAGCCATACTGTTTCGCCATCGCTTCCAATACCGGCAGCGGTTCCTTGCCGAAGGCCGAATCGTGGTACAGGTGGACGATCTTCTTGCCCCGCAGCTTGTCCATGCCGCCGCTCTTCTGGCCCAGGTACTTGATCATGCCGGCGGCCTGATTCCAGTAACTGGTGATGAGCGGGAAAACGTAGGGGAAGACCTTGCCGTTGGCGGCGTCCGAGCGGCCGTAGCCCAGCATCGTCATGGGGATCTTGTCTTGCGCCAGGCGATCCAGGATGCCGTAAGCGATGCCGGTCGAGAGCGGGTCGACCAGGGTGGCGCCGCCGTTCCCGGTCTTCAGGCGTTCATAGCATTCGATGCCGCGCGAAGGGTTGTACTCGGTCTCGCATTCTTCCCAGGCGATCTTGACGCCGTTCACGCCGCCATTCAGGTTGACCAGCTTGAAGTAATCGATGATACCGCCGTAAAAACCGGAGCCGCCGGCCGCGTACGGGCCGATGCGGTAGGACGGCAGCGCGATGAACTGGTCCTGGGCGCGCGCGGCCCCGGCGGCGGTTCCCATGACGGCGGCCAGGGCGCCGGCCAATAACAGCAATCTGATGCACTTCATCTTTTCTTCTCCCAGGGATGAAAACAGGTGGCGCTTCAACGGGGGAATGGCCACAGCCGCAATTTCTCTTTGCCGATCTGCCACAGGCGCGCCAGGCCGTGCGGTTCGACGATCAAGAAAAACACGATCAGCGCGCCGAAGGCCATCTGCTCCAGGTTCGAGGCCACGCCGCCCGGCAGCGCCAGCGCGTGCGCCAGGATATTCAGCGCGATCGGCAGCAGCACGATGAAGGCGGCGCCCAGAAAGGAACCCAGCACCGAGCCGAGGCCGCCGATGATGATCATGAACAGGATGCGCAAGGACAGCTCCAGATTGTAAGCCTCCGGCTCGACCGTGCCAAGGTAAGCGTAGGCGTACAGTGCGCCGGCCACGCCGCAGTAAAAGGAGCTGACGGCAAAGGCCAGCAGCTTGGTGCGCAGGGGCCGGAAGCCGATCACTTCGGCCGCCATGTCCATGTCGCGCACGGCCATCCACGCCCGTCCCGTGTTGGAGCGGATCATGTTCTTGGCCAGCAGGGCCAGTAGCGCGACGATGCCCAGCACCAGCAGGTATTTGGCGGCGGGGGTATCGAAGCGGTAGCCGAGGATGACGATAGGCTGGGCCGTGATCACGCCCGAGGCGCTGTTGTTGCTCAGGTAGGGGATCTTGCTCAGGCACCAGAGCACGAAGAATTGCGTCGCCAGCGTCGCCGCCGCCAGGTAAAAGCCGCGCACGCGCAGCGAGGGCAGGCCGAAGGCGATGCCGACCAGGGCCGCGCACAGGCCGCCCAGCGCGAACGCCAGCAGGATGGGCATGCCGGGCAGGCGCGCCATGAAATTGTAGGTGGCGAAGGCGCCGACCGCCATGAAGGCTGCGCTGCCGAGCGAGAGCTGGCCGCAGTAGCCGGTCAGGATGTTCAAGCCCAGCGCCGCCAGGGAAAATATCAGGAAGGGCGTCAGGATCGCCGCGAGCGCATAGGGCGAGGCCCAGCACGGCAGGGCGAACAGCGCCACCAGCAGGGTCGCCGCCAGCGCGATGCGATCCTGGCGCAGGGGGAAGATCTGGCCGTCGGCCTGGTAACTGGTCTTGAATTGTCCCGCTTCGCGGTAAAACATGGTCGGCTCCTTGCCTTGTCT
>DMYQ01000174.1:5014-10546 GCA_003482555.1 Janthinobacterium sp.
GTCTTCAGATGCGGCGGATGATTTTTTCGCCGAACAGTCCTTCCGGGCGCAGCAGCAGGAACAGCAGCGCCAGCGCGTAGGGAAACCAGCCTTCGATGCCGCCGCCCACCAGCGGCCCCAGATACACCTCGGCCAGCTTTTCCGCGGCGCCGATGATCAAGCCGCCGGCCATGGCGCCCGGCACCGAGGTGAAGCCGCCCAGTATCAGCACCGGCAGCGCCTTCAGGGCAACGAAGGTGAGGGCGAACTGGACGCCGTTGCGCGCCCCCCACAGCAGCCCGGCCACCAGCGCCACCATGCCGGCCAGCGACCAGACCACGGCCCAGATGCGGCGCAGCGGAATGCCGACCGCCTGCGCCGCCTGGTGGTCGTCGGCCACGGCGCGCAGCGCGCGGCCGATGCGGGTGTGCGAAAACAGCAGCGCCAGCGCCGTCACCAGCAGGGCGCAGACGGCCGCCGCCGCCACGTCGAATTGCGACACGTTGATGTCGTAGCGCGCCAGCAGCCAGGCGATCGGCACGTCTTCGATCGGCAGGTCCAGCTTGCGCACCTGGGCACCCCAGATCAGCTGGGCCAGGCCCTCGATGAAATAAGCCAGGCCGATGGTGGCCATGAACAGGGTGATTTCAGGCTGGTTCAGCAGGGGCCGCAGCACTACCCGTTCGATCGCCAGGGCCAGCGCCACCATCAGCGCCATCGTCAGCGCGATGGCCAGCCAGAGCGGCAGGCCGAAGTCGTCGACCAGGCCGGCGCAGCTCAGGGCGGCGAAAAACACCATCGCCCCCTGGGCGAAATTGAAGACGCCGGAAGCCTTGTAAATCAGCACGAAGCCGAGCGCCATCAGCGCGTACATCACGCCCGACAGCAAGCCGCCGATCAACACTTCGCAAAAAAATCCCGGGTTCATGCCGCCCTTTCGTGGGCCACGCCCAGGTAGGCGTCGATCACGCCTTGATCGGCGCGCACCTGGGCCGGCGTGCCGTCGCCGATTTTCTTGCCGTGGTCGAGCACCACGACCCGGTCCGAAATCTCCATCACCACGCCCATGTCGTGCTCGATGAGCACGATGGTGGTGCCGAACTGCGCGTTGACGTCCAGGATGAAGCGGCACATGTCTTGTTTTTCCTCCAGGTTCATGCCGGCCATCGGCTCGTCGAGCAGCAGCAGCTCGGGCTCGGCCGCCAGCGCGCGGCCCAGCTCGACCCGCTTTTGCAGGCCGTAGGGCAGGCGCCCCACCGGGGTCTTGCGGATCGCCTGGATCTGCAGGAAGTCGATCACTTCCTCGGCCTTTTCGCGGTGGGCGATTTCCTCGCGCCGCGCCGGCCCCCAGTGCAGCGCCTGCAGCAAGAAGTTCGACTTCATCTTCAGATTACGGCCCGTCATGATGTTGTCGAGCACCGTCATGCCCTTGAACAGGGCGATGTTCTGGAAGGTGCGGGCGATGCCGGCCTTGGCCGCCGCGTGGCAATCCATGCGCTGGCGCCGCTCGCCGCGGTAGACGATGGCGCCGGACTGCGGCCGGTAGACGCCGTTGATCACATTGAGCAGCGAGCTCTTGCCGGCGCCGTTGGGGCCGATGATGGCGCGGATTTCGTGGCGCCTGACGTCGCAGGAAATGTCGCTCAGCGCTTGCACGCCGCCGAAGGACAGGGCGATGTTTTTCAGCTCCAGGAGCACGCTCTCGCTCATGCGGCCGCTCCCGGCGCGGTGAAGGTCCGGCCTTCGCAGATGCGCAGCTCGGCGCTGGCCACGCCGGCGCGCCCGTCTTCGAAGCGGATCGCGCTCTCGATGTATTGCGAGTGGCGGCCCGCGTACAGGGCGGCGATCAGGGGTGCGTATTTTTCGGCGATGAAGGCGCGCCTGAGCTTGCGCGTGCGGGTCAATTCGCCGTCGTCCGGGTCCAGCTCCTTGTGCAAGATCAGGAAGCGGCGAATCTGCGTGCCGGCCATGGACGCTTCAAAGGCCAGTTCGCGGTTGACGCGCGCCACGCAGTCGCCGATCAGTTCATAGCTTTGCGCGTGCGCGGCCAGGTCGGCGTAACCGGCGTAGGCCAGGCCGCGCCGCTCGGCCCAGTCGCCGACGGCGGCGAGGTCGATGTTGACGAAGGCGCAGACGCTGTCGCGCGCGTGGCCGAAGACCACGGCTTCCTTGATGAAGGGGAAAAACTTGAGCTTGTTTTCGATGTGCTTGGGGGCGAACAGGGCGCCGTCGTTCATGCGCCCGACGTCGGCCGCGCGGTCGATGATCTTCAAGTGGCCGTCGGCGTCGAACAGGCCGGCGTCGCCGGTGCGGAAAAAGCCGTCGGCGTCGAAGGCGGCGGCGCTGGCTTCGGGGTGGCCGTGGTAGCCGCTCATGACGGCGGCCGAGCGCACCAGGACTTCGCCGTTGGGGGCCAGCTTGACTTCCACCCCCGGCGCGGGCCGGCCGACGCTGTCGAACTTGACGTCGCCGTCCGCCTGCAGGCAGACGTAGGCACAGGTTTCGGTGGCGCCGTACAATTGCTTCAGGTTGACGCCCAGCGAGCGGTAAAAGCGCAACAGTTCGGGGCCGATGGCGGCGCCGGCCGTGTAGGCCACGCGCACGCGCGACAGGCCCAGCACGTTCTTCAGGGGGCCGTACACCAGCAGGCGGCCGGCGCCATAGGCCAGGCGTTGGCGCAGCGGCACCGCCTTGCCATCGAGGATGGCGGCGCCGCAGCGCCCGGCCACGGCCATGAAGTGGTGGAACAGGCGCCGTTGCAGGGGGCCGGCGTCGGCCATCCGTATCATCACGCCGGTGCGCATGTTTTCAAACACGCGCGGCGGCGCGAAATAGCAGGTCGGGCCGATTTCGCGCAAGTCGCTTTGCACCGTCGCGCCCGACTCGGGGCAATTCACGGTGAAGCCGGCCACCAGCGCCTGCGCCAGCGAAAACAGGCAGTCGCCGACCCAGGCCATGGGCAGGTAAGAAAGGATATCCTCGTGTTCGCCGAGGCGGTCGAAGGCGACGCCGCCGGCGCCGGCCGTTAGCAGCGCGGCATGGCTCAGGCATACGCCCTTGGGCTGGCCGGTGGTGCCGGAGGTGTACAGGATGATGGCGCAGTCGGCGCCGGCGCCGGCCGCCACGGCGGCCGCGAAGAAGCCGGGCTGGGCGCGCTGGTGTTCGCGGCCCAGCTCCTGCAGCGCGGCATAGGACAGCAATTCAGGCTGGCGGTAGTGGCGCAGGCCGCGTGGGTCGTCGAACACGATGCGCAGCAGGCCGGGATACAGCGGCCCTGTTTCGAGCAGCTTGTCGACCTGTTCCTGATCCTCGGCGATGGCGTAGGCGACGCCGGCGTCGGCCAGCACGTGGGCCATGTCGGCGGCCGGGGCGTCCTGGTACAGCGGCACCGGCACCCCGCCCAGGCATTGGGCGGCCAGCATGGCCCAGTACAGGCGCGGCCGGTTGTCGCCGACGATGGCCAGCCGCATGCCGCGCCGAAAGCCGAGCGCGGCCAGGCCGCAGGCCAGCGCCCGCACTTCTTCGTTGACCTGTTCCCAGCTCCAGGTGCGCCAGATGCCCAGGCGCTTTTCGCGGAAGGCCGGCCCGTGCGGGCGCAGCCGTCCATGTCCCAGCAGGCGCCGCGGAAAGGTTGCGCCGTCCGTCATTTCGATATTCCGCACCAGCGTCTCCCCCATGCCGTCCACCTCCACGCCGGTTCGTGATTTTGTAGGATGATATTAGCCTGCGTTAGCCGCCGGCGTGGGCTTTTCGCGGCGATTTCTGGAATTTATCCGTGGCGCGCCGCACACGGGCGCCGCCGCCGCGCCATTCCGGGGCTGGCCGCGGCGATCGCATGAAACGGCGGCGCCCAATCGCGGTATCATAGAGTTTGCCCATAGAGTTTGCCGCCACGGCGGATCCGAACCACCGTTTCGACTAGCCCATGACCACACCTGAAAAAATCGCCGTCGCGGCGCGCCTGACGCAATTGCGCCTGGCCATGCGCGAGCATGCCGTCGACGCCGTCGTCGTGCCGTCCGCCGACCCGCACCTGTCCGAATACCTGCCGCCACGCTGGCAGGGGCGGGCCTGGCTGTCGGGCTTTCGCGGCTCGGTCGGCACCCTGATCGTCACGGCCGATTTCGCCGGCGTCTGGACCGACGGGCGCTACTGGACCCAGGCCGAGAGCGACCTGGCCGGCACGCCGCTGCGGCTGATGAAGCTCCCGTCCGGCGCCAGTACCCTGTATATCGACTGGCTGGCCGAACACCTGCGGCCGGGCCAGTGCGTGGCCGTCGACGGCGAAGTGCTGGGCCTGGCCACGGCGGGCTTGCTGCGGCCGGCGCTGGCGTCCCGCGGGGCCGTCCTGCGCACCGACCTCGACCTGCTGGACGCGGTCTGGAGCGAACGCCCCGGCCTGCCGACGGCGGCCGTGTTCGAGCACTTGCCGCCGCACGCGGCCAGCGGCCGCGCCGGCAAGCTGGCCGCGCTGCGCGCCGCCATGGCCGGCCACGGCGCCGACTGGCACCTGGTGTCCAGCCTGGACGACATCGCCTACCTGTTCAACCTGCGCGGCGCCGACGTCCGTTACAACCCGGTATTCCTGGCCCACGCGCTGATCGGTCCGGCGCGCGCGACCCTGTTCGTGGCCGAGGGCAAGATCGACCCGGCCCTGCGCGCCACCCTGGCCGCCGATGGCGTCGACCTGGCGCCGTACGGGAGCGCGCCGGCCGCCCTGGCCGCCCTGGCGCTAGCTAATCCGCCGGCGCGCGTGCTGCTCGACCCGCGCCGCGTCAGCTGGCGCATGCGCGAAGCCCTGCCGCCCAACGCCACCGTGCTCGAGGCGCTCAATCCCAGCACCCTGGCGAAGTCGCGCAAGAGCGCGGCCGAGGCGGCCCACGTGCGCCGGGCGATGGAGCAGGACGGCGTCGCCCTGTGCGAATTTTTCGCCTGGCTGGAGCCGGTCCTGGCCGATCCCCTGCGGGCGCCCTTGAGCGAACTCGATATCGACCGCCGCCTGACGGCCGCGCGCGCGCGCCGGCCCGGCTTCGTCAGTCCCAGCTTCGGCACCATCGCCGGCTTCGGCGCCAACGGCGCCATCATGCATTACCACGCCACGGCCGCCGCCCACGCGATCATCGAGGGCGACGGCTTGCTGCTCATCGATTCCGGCGGCCAGTACCTGGGCGGCACCACCGACATCACCCGCGTGGTGCCGGTGGGCGCCATCACGGCGGCGCAGCGGCGCGACTTCACCCTGGTGCTGAAGGGCTTGATCGCCCTGTCCTCGGCCAGCTTCCCGCTCGGCACGCGGGCGCCCATGCTGGACGCGATCGCCCGCGCGCCCCTGTGGGCGGCCGGCCTCGACTACGGGCACGGCACCGGCCACGGGGTCGGTTTTTTCCTCAACGTGCACGAGGGTCCGCAGGCGATTTCGCAGACGGCGCCGCCGGAGCCGCACACGGCCATGCTGGAAGGGATGATCACCTCGATCGAGCCGGGCGTGTATCGGCCCGGCCGCTGGGGCGTGCGGCTGGAAAACCTGGTGCTCAATTGCGTGCTCGATCGCGC
>DMYQ01000174.1:10686-17514 GCA_003482555.1 Janthinobacterium sp.
GCTTTGAAACCCTGACCCTGTGCCCGATCGACACCCGCTGCATCGAGCCGGCGCTGCTGCGCGCCGACGAGGCGCGCTGGCTCGACGATTACCACGCCACGGTGCGCGCGCGCCTGGCTCCCCATCTGTCGGGCGCCGCGCTGGCCTGGCTGAACACCCGTACCGAGGCACTCTGACCATGCGATCGACCCGAGCCACATCCGCCATCGAGCGCTTGAAAATCCGCAGCGGCAACGCCCAGTATTCGATGGCGCGCACCGGCAATGAACTGTTTTTCCTCACCGAAGGGCCGGGCAAACCGCCCCTGTGCGCGCCGCTCGAGCTGGACCAGTTCGTCGCCTTCGTCAACGGCCTGGGGCCGCAAACGCCGCGCCGGGTCAGCAAGCTCGACGTCGCCTTTGAAAAACAATTGAGCAAGAAGACACCTTGAATGGCTGCCATGACAATCTTCCCCACATGATGGATTTCCTGCACGGTTACTGGTCGCTGACGGAGCTGGCCACGAATGGCGTGATCCTGCTGAACCTGATCGGCGCCCTGTTGCTGGGCCTGATGGTCGGCTACGAGCGCTCTTACCACGGGCGCGCGGCCGGCATGCGCACCTACGGCCTGGTGTGCATGGCTTCTTGCGCCCTGACCGTGATCGGCGGCTATTCCCAGTACTGGTTCGGCGGCCACGACGCGTTCGTTGCCGGCAACGACCCGACCCGCATCATCCAGGGCATCGTCACCGGCATCGGTTTCCTGGGCGCCGGCGTCATCATGCGCGAGGGCTTCAACATCAGCGGCTTGACCACGGCCGCCTCGATCTGGGCCTCGTCGGTGATCGGCATCATGGTCGGCATCGGCTTTTACGTGTCGGCGATGGGCCTGGCCTTCATGTGCGCGATGTCGATGATCTTCCTGTCCCGGCTGGAGGCCAAACTACCGTCGCGGCACGCGGTGGCGATCACCATGCGCTTCAAGAAGGAATTCATGCCGCGCGAAGACGCGCTGCGGCGCATCGCCCTCAGCCGCGGCTATGAAATCGCGGGCGGCTCGCTGACCATAGGCAGCGACACCGGCAAACAGGAGTGGCGCTTCGTGGCGATCGCGCTGAGCAAGCGCAGCGGCGCGCCGCTGTCTGAATTGGCGGCCGAACTGGCCGTTTTCGACGGCATCGACAGCTTCCAGCTGTCGCACGCCCGCAACTGAGGAGCACGCCATGGACGGGGAAAACGCCATCGATGCCGAAGCCGCGCAAGTGCTGGAATTCTGGTTCCCGGCCCAGGCCGCCATGCCGCGCGGCGAGTGGTTCCGCAAGGATGCGCAGTTCGACGCCGCCATCGGGGTGCGCTTCGGCGCGCTGATGGGGCGCGCCCTGGCCGGCGGGCTGAGACACTGGCGCGCGGCGCCGGAGCAATTGGCGCGCATCCTGCTGCTCGACCAATTCACCCGCAATGTCGGGCGCGGCACGCCGGCGGCCTTCGCCGGCGACGCCCTGGCGCTGGCGACGGCGGCTGCCCTGGTCGACGCCGGCGCCGACCCGACGCTGCCGCCGTGGCAACGGGCCTTCGTCTATATGCCCTTCGAGCACGCCGAGGATGGCGCCCGGCAGGCGCGCGCCGTGGCCCTGTTCACACGCCTGTGCCAGGCCGCTCCCGGCTTCGAGGGCATGCTCGATTTCGCCCGCAAGCATAGCGACATCGTGGCCCGCTTCGGCCGCTTCCCCCATCGCAACGCCATTCTGGGACGGGCGTCGACGGTAGCCGAGCTGGAATTTCTGCGCTTGCCGGGCTCGGGCTTCTGATGGCGACCCTGAACATCGTCGGCGCCGGCCACGTCGGGCGGGCGCTGGGGCGCCTGTTCGCGGCCGGCGGCGCCTTCCAGGTGCAAGACGTGCTGACGCGCTCGCTGTCCTCGGCGCGCGAAGCGGTCGCCTTCATCGGTGCCGGCGTCGCCGTCGCCGACCATGCGCGGCTGCGGCCGGCCGACTTCACCATGCTGGCCGTCGGCGACGACCAGATAGGCGTCGCCTGCCAGGCCCTGGCGGCGGCGGTGCCGCTGCGCGGCGGCGTGGTGTTTCACTGCAGCGGGGCGCTGGCCTCGGACCAGTTGCACGCCGCCGCCAGCGCCGGCGCCCTGGTCGCCAGCGTGCACCCGATCCGCAGCTTCGCCGATCCGGCCGCCGTGGCCGCGCACTTCGGCGGCACCTTTTGCGGCATCGAGGGCGACGCGGGCGCGCTGGCGCTGCTGGAGCCGGCCCTGCTGGCGCTGGGCGCCCGCCCGGTGACGATAGACGCGGCGGGCAAGACCCTGTACCACGCCGCCGCCGTCTTCGCCAGCAACTACCTGGTGACGGTGCTGGACGCGGCGCTGCGCGCCTACCAGGCGGCCGGCATCCCGGAAGCGCTGGCGCGCGAACTGGCGCAGCCGCTGGTCAGCGAAACGGTGGCGAATGTCTTCAAGCTGGGCCCGGCGCGCGCCTTGAGCGGGCCGATCGCGCGCGGCGACCTGGCCGCGGTGGAGCGGCAGCGGCGCGCGGTCAGCGCGTGGGATGGCGCCAGCGGCGCGCTATACGAGGCACTGGTGGCGCCCACCACGGAACTGGCACGGCGCAAACGCGCAATAAGCTAGCAGGCTATGCTCAGCCTTGAGCGGGGGATAGTTGCAGGCGGTTGCGGCCGTCGTTCTTGGCTTGATACAGGGCGCTGTCCGCGCGCGAGAAAAACGCCGATTCCGTTTCGTCCTCGCGATAGGCGGCCACGCCCAGGCTGATCGTCACGCGCAGCTTGGGCGCCGGCATCTTGAAGTCGTGCTCCTCGACGGCGCGGCGCAGGGTATCGGCGATCTGCGCGGCCTGATCCAGGGTGCAATCGTTCAGCAAGATCAGGTATTCCTCGCCGCCCCAGCGCGTCACGACGTCGCTTTCGCGCACCGCTTTCGTGGCCAGTTCGGCCACGCCGCGTATCACCGTGTCGCCCCACAGGTGGCCGTGGGTATCGTTGACTTGCTTGAAGAAGTCGATGTCGAGCAGGATCGCCGCCAGCGGCCGGCCGCTGCGCTTGCTCAGCAGGATGGTGCCGCGGAACAGCAACTCGAGCGCCTTGCGGTTCAGCAGGCCGGTCAGGGGATCGGTCGAGGCGACCCGTTCCAGGCGGCGCTGGAAGCGGTTCACGGTCAACAGGGTGAGCGTCAGCACCAGCAGGGTGACGGCGCAGCTGACGGCCAGATTCAGGATGAAGACGCGGCGCAGCGGCCGCACTTCGTCGCTGAGGTTTTGTTCGACCAGCAGATACCAGCCCAGTTCCGGGATGAAACGCGAGTTGAGCTGGATGGTGGCTTTGTCGAGCTGATAGGCGAGGCGGGTCGGGTGGCTGCTGCGGTTCAGGATACGGGTGGCGACGTCGCGCACGCCGGGCAGGGTGCGGATCGTGCCGCGCTGCCCCGGCCGTGCGCTCAGGACGATGGTGCCGGCGGCGTCGGTGAAGTAAATGTTGCGGTGGAAGCGGGCCTGGTAGCGTTCGATGATGCCGCTCATGCTGGCCAGGGTCAGGCCGACGCCGGTGGCGCCGATGAAGTTGCCCTGGTAGTCGAGCACGCGGTGGTTGATGAAGATGGTGGTGCTGTCGTGGTTGGCCATGTCGACGTCGACATTGGTTTCATAGTCGGCGCCGCGCAGCGCGCGCACGCGGAAGAACCAGGCGTCGCGCGGCTCGCCTTCGCGCACGGACTTCAGGATGCCGCCCGGGTAGTAATACCTGTGGCTCTTGTCGGAGATCAGGAAGCTGCTGACGGTGGCGTATTTTTTCTTGACCTCGCTCAGGTAGCGCGTGATCTGGCTGGGATCGTTCTCGCCCTTGAGTATCCAGTCGCGCACGAAGGTGTCTTGCGCCATCAGCGAGGAAATGAAGACGGGGCGCAGGATATCCTTTTGGATTTCGGAATAGATATTGTCGCCCGTCAGCGGCAGGGTCTGTTCAAAGATGCCCTGTTCGATGGCGTCGCGCGAGGCCATGTAACTGGCCAGGCTGGTGGCCAGGAAGCCGGCCACGAGGATCAGGCTGATCCATAACAACAGGCGGTATTTGAGGGAAAGCAGGCGCATGAATTCTTTTCTCGGACGTCCTCGGACAGGATGGGCCGTAATGGGCCGTAATGGGCCGTAAATGCGCGCGCGGCGACCCCGCGCCGACTGGCGGGCGGCCAGCCAGTATGAGGCCGGCCGCCCGTCGATGCAATAGTGGCAAGAGCGCCGGCCGCCACACTGCGCTGTCACAAGGGTCGCCACTTTAATGCGACGCATTCCCAAAAAATTGTCTGGAGTAGTCGACAAACAGGGGAATAAGCAATAAGCTTGATCGTGGGAATGTTTTTCCGATGTGGTAAGCCGACAGCTAAAAACCAGGTGCGCGGCCTTGCCGTCGCCATGGACAGGAGTGTGAACATGTTATTTTTGAAGAGCACGACAGTGGCGAAGGCGCCCGGCATTTACGATGTCGATATCGCAGCCAAGCCGCCCGGCAAGACTTTCGGTGTATTCCTGGCAACCGATCCCGATAATCCGCCGCAAGAGATGCTCGATCAATTGAAGTTGCTCGGTTTTGAAAACACCTACAGCTCGGGCTATCTGCACAAGGACAAGGGCAAGGTGCTCGACTTGCACTTCCAAAAAAGTGGCACTGACCTGTTCAAGGGCTGGACCGCCGAGGAATGCAGCGCCAACCTGGCCGCCATCGACACCCTGTTCAACGGCATCGGCATCAGCGTGACGCCCCGTGTGATGTCGCTGGCCGAAGCCTACGCCTGAGAGTCTGAGCCGCTTCAGTTTTTTCCAGCCACCACGTCGACGTGGTACAGCGCCCACGGGCAAGAGCCGAAGCGCTCGGCCAGCGGCCGGGCCGCCATGGCGGGCACGCGGTCGGCGTCATACACCGCCCACAGGGGGCCGAGGCCGCCCAGCGCCATCGTCGCGCCATCCAGATGAGTGGCGACGATGAAGCCTTGCGCGCGCGCTTGCGCCGGACTCAGGCTGACGGCGAAGCCGTCGACGGCGCGCAGCACCAGCAAACCCCCTTCATTCAGGCTGGCGCCGGCCGCCGCCAGCACGTCGAGCAGGGACGGGCCGCGCAAGACATGCGCCTTGCCGTCATATTCCAGGGTCGGCTTGATGCTGCGCGCCGGCAGCTTGAGGAGGGCGTCGAAATCGAAGGCATAGGCTTTCTCAAAGCTGATCTTTTGCTTGTGCATCATCTGATCGAGCGCCGCATCGAAGGGCCCGCGGTTGGCCTTGGCGATCGCCCCGGTCACCGTCAGCAGGGCGGGACCGCGCGTGCGCGCCGGCGCGCCTTGCGTTACAGTGGGAAGCGCGGCGCCGGCCAGCGCGGCGGCGCCCAGAAATTGGCGTTTTTTCATGCTGAATATCCTCATCCTACTCAATGCTCCCATGATAACGTTAGCGCCCCCTTTTTGACACGCCATGGATTTATTTTCCGCTGACGGGGCCATGGCCCCCATTCCGCTCGAGGATGGCGAATTGCATTTTTTGGAGCGGCTGGCGCTGCCGGGCGGCGCGGCGGACGGCGATTTGCTGGCGCGCCTGATCGCCGAGACCGCCTGGCGCGCCGAGCACATCACCGTCTGGGGCAAGCGCCATGCGCAACCGCGCCTGACGGCCTGGCACGGCACGGCGCGCTACCGCTATTCCGGCATGACCCTGGCGCCCCTGCCTTTCACGGCCCTGCAGTTGCAACTCAAGGAGGCCGTGGAACTGGCTTGCGGGCGCGGCTTCAACAGCGTCTTGCTCAATTACTATCGCGACCAGAACGACAGCATGGGTTTCCATAGCGATAATGAAGGCGAGCTGGGCGAGGAGCCAGCCATTGCCTCGCTCAGCATAGGCGCGCCGAGAATCTTTATTCTCAAACACAAACGCTTGCCAAAGACGGTGAAGTTATCTTTGGGCAATGGAAGTCTGTTACTAATGGCAGGAAAGACGCAAGAAAATTGGCAACATGGCATTAACAAGGAGCGACATTTTCATGGTCCCCGCGTCAATTTAACCTTCCGTAACATCGTCTAAAATACGCGATAAATATGCTATTTATTTTAAAATTATTCAACTTCCAGTCTAAAATGTAATTCCAGGTTTGTTGGCGCCGCTTACATTTCGTCACATTTCTTACCAAATGCGGACGGACGTGAATTTTTTGAGGTGGTATCTTGGCTGTATCGCAATTCGACGAACTGCGAACTTAAGCGATCCCTTCACATTTTTCTGAAAGATTAAGCGCCATGAAAAAGATTCTTTTCGCATTAGTTGCATCCGTCTCCGCACTGTCCGGTATGTCCATTGCGCACGCCGATGGCTTGCAGGGAGCTTATGTTGGCGCCGGCGTCACCGCCAGCCGCTATAAATTCGATGTGCCTGGCGCCGTCAGCAGCGACGATCACAGCGGTTACAAGTCCGCCGGTAAATTGTTCGCCGGTTACGATTTCGATAAGACCTGGGCGGTTGAGGGCGGGTACACCGACTTCGGCGGCAAAACCTATAACTTCACGCAAAACGGCGTACCGGGCGGCATCCACACGGATTCCCACGCCTTCTACGTGGCCGGCAAGGCAACCATGCCGGTCAGCGATCAAGTCGGCGTGTTCGGCAAGCTGGGCGTGGCCCGTACCCATGACAGCATGGACGGCACCGGTGCGGCGGCCGGCTCCAGCAGCGACAGCAAGTCCGGCCTGTATGCTTCCGTCGGTGCCCAGTATGCGATCAACAAGAATGTGTCTCTGACGGCTGAAGTGGAACATTTCGGCCAAAGCGCCGACCAGGGCCGCAAGTCGACCGCC
>DMYQ01000174.1:17651-25219 GCA_003482555.1 Janthinobacterium sp.
ACTACACCGTCAGCGGCTTGTAGCGGATACGTTTCGGCTTGGCGCCTTCTTCGCCCAGACGTTTCTTCTTGTCCGCTTCATATTCCTGATAGTTACCGTCGAAGAAGCTCACTTGCGAGTTGCCTTCGAAGGCCAGGATATGCGTGGCGATGCGATCGAGGAACCAGCGGTCATGGGAAATGACCATCACGCTGCCGGCGAATTCCAGCAGGGCGTCTTCGAGCGCGCGCAGGGTTTCCACGTCCAGATCGTTGGACGGTTCATCGAGCAGCAACACATTGCCGCCCATCAGCAGGGTCTTCGCCAGATGCAGACGGCCGCGTTCGCCGCCCGACAGGTTGCCGACGATCTTTTGCTGGTCGCCGCCCTTGAAGTTGAAGCGGCCCAGGTAGGCGCGCGAAGGCATTTCAAAGCGGCCCACGGTGAGCATGTCGGCGCCGCCGCAGACGTCTTCGAAGACGGTTTTGCCGTCCGACAGGGAGTCGCGGTTCTGGTCGACGATGGAAACGCGCGCCGTCTGGCCCACCACGACTTCGCCGCTGTCCGGTTGTTCCTTGCCGGTGATCATCTTGAACAGGGTCGACTTGCCGGCCCCGTTCGGGCCGATGATGCCGACGATGGCGCCGGCCGGCACCGTGAATGACAGATTGTCGATCAGCAAGCGGTCGCCGAAGGCTTTCGAGACATTCTTGAATTCGATCACTTCATTGCCGAGGCGCTCGGCGACGGGGATGAAGATCTCTTGCGTCTCGTTGCGCTTCTGGTATTCGTGCTCGGACAGCTCGTTGAAGCGGGCCAGACGGGCCTTCGACTTGGCTTGGCGGCCCTTCGGATTCTGGCGCACCCATTCCAGTTCCTTGGCGATGGTCTTCTGGCGCGACGATTCGGTCGCCTCTTCCTGCTTCAGGCGATTGCCCTTTTGTTCCAGCCAGGAGCTGTAATTGCCCTTCCACGGAATGCCGTGGCCGCGGTCGAGTTCGAGTATCCATTCCGCCGCGTTGTCCAGGAAATAGCGGTCATGGGTGATGCCGACCACGGTGCCGGGGAAGCGCAGCAGGAATTGTTCCAGCCAATCCACCGATTCGGCGTCCAGATGGTTGGTCGGCTCGTCGAGCAGCAGCATGTCGGGTTTCGAGAGCAGCAGGCGGCACAGCGCGACGCGGCGCTTTTCGCCGCCCGACAGCACGCCGATCTTGGCGTCCCACGGCGGCAGGCGCAGGGCGTCGGCGGCCATTTCCAGCTGCAAATTCAAATTGCCGCCGTCGGAAGTCGAAATGATCGCTTCCAGGCGCGCCTGCTCGGTGGCGAGGGCGTCGAAATCGGCGTCTTCCTCGGCATAGGCGGCGTACACGGCGTCCAGCTTGCCTTGCGCTTCGAACACTTCGCCCAGGGCCGACTCGACCACCTGGCGCACGGTCTGCTCGGGATCGAGCACCGGTTCTTGCGGCAGGTAGCCGATGTTCAGACCCGGCATCGGCACGGCTTCGCCCTGGATGTCGGTATCGATGCCGGCCATGATCTTGAGCAGGGTCGACTTGCCGGAACCGTTCAGGCCCAGCACGCCGATCTTAGCGCCAGGAAAGAACGAGAGCGAAATATCTTTCAAAATCTGGCGCTTGGGCGGGACGATTTTGCCCACGCGGTTCATGGTATAGACGTAATTTGCCATTGAAGGATCTCGGGTGATAACAGAAGATGGACAGGATACGATAAACGCCTCGATCCGGCCAGCGCGAAACGTCGCGCGCCGGGCCGGACTTTCAGGCGCCGGCGGGGGCGGCGCGGCGGGCCCGCCACAGGCCTTCGGCCGCATACAGGGCCAGCGCGCTCCAGATCGTCAAGAAACCCGTCATGCGCTCGGCCGTGAAGGCTTCGTGGAAGAGCCATACGCCGAGCAGCAACTGCATGGTGGGCGAGATGTATTGCAGCAAACCCAGGGCCGACATGGGAATGCGCCGCGCGCCCGAGGCGAACATCAGCAGCGGCACGGCGGTGATGGGGCCGGACGCGGCCAGCAACCAGCGCGTGCTGTCGTGGGCGCTGTTCATGAAGGTGTTTTGACCGTGCCAACTGAGCCAGGCGACATAGGCCAGGGCCAGCGGAAACAGGATCATGGTTTCAAAGGACAAGCCTTCCAGGGCGCCCAGCCTGGCCGTCTTGCGCAGCAAGCCGTAGCCGCCGAAGGTGACGGCCAGGGCCAGCGCGATCCACGGCATCTGTCCGCTCTGCCAGGCCAGTTGCGCCACGCCGCAGGCGGCCACGGCGATCGCCAGCCACTGCAGGCGGCGCGGCCGCTCGTGCAGCAGCAGGAAGCCCAGCATCACGTTGAGCAGCGGGGTGATGAAATAGCCGAGGCTGGCGTCGATCACATGGCCATTGTTGATGGCCCAGATATAGATGAACCAGTTGCCGGAGAGCAGGAAGGCGCTGGCGACGAAGCCGGCGATGACGCGCGGCTGGGAGGCAACTTGGCCGACCCAGCCCCACTGGCGCCGCACGGTCAGCACGATGCCGAGGAAGAGCAGGGACCACAGCATGCGGTGCGCCAGGATTTCAATGGGTGGGACTTCGCCGATGGCGTGGAAGTACAGGGGAAACAGGCCCCAGCAAAAAAAGGCTAGGGCGGCAAACAACATACCTGGATTCATGGACGGCGATCGGGAGCGGTGTGGGTGGGGGAAGTTCATTATCGCCGAAATGGGCCGCCGCCGCCGGGCGCGGCGGCGGCCCGGGGTTTGCGGTATCCCGCGCTTGGCCAACGCCTGTACCAGCCGGCGCAGATCGCCTGGCATCGGATGGGGATATAGTTTATTCTTCGTTTGCCAACAACCGCTCTGTTTCCCCGATGATCAACAACCAATCCTTAGTCGCTCAAAAACCGCCAATCTTCATTCGTGTACTGAGGAGCTTGATGTCGCTGCTTGGCAAAGTGACGGTCACTGGTTCCGAGCACCTGAACGGCCCGCTCGGCAAAGTCGTCGTCTGCAATCACGTGGGTTACGTCGATCCTTTATGGGTCGGCTACGCGGTCCTGCCACGCACCTTGCATCAAATGGCCAAAAAAGAACTCTTCGACAATCCGATCAGCGGCTGGTTTGTTCGCTCCGGCGGCGGTTTTCCGGTGGACCGGGGCAATCCATCGACCGCAACCATCAAACACGCGGTTTCCCTCGTCGAGCAGGGCGGTCTCGTTTTAATCTTTCCTGTGGGCACACGAAATCAAGACAATGCCGACGCGAAGCGGGGCGCGGCCATGATCGCATTGCGTGCCAAAGGCGAAATCGTTCCGGCGCATTACGATGGCCCGGAACGCTTTCGCTTGATTCATCTGCTTCGTAGGCCGCTCATCCGTATCGCGTTTGGCACCCCGATCGTCATACCAAAAGATGTTTCTGCCAATAAAGCGACTGCTCAGCAGTTGACGAGTGAACTCGACCAGGCGATGAAGCTTGTATCTCAGCAAGGCCGCCCAGTGTAAACCGTTGTGGTCCACAAGGTACTGGGCTATTCGCTCGTGGCCACGAAAGCTTGGTGTACTTTAATGTTCCTTTCGTCGAACGCCCCCTGGAAGGATACATGCCAGTCACTTTCTCTCGAACGAGCAAGGCGGGAACCACGGCCGCCACGCCGGTCCCCCCATCGCCGCATGAGCTCGCCCGGTATTTTCACCTGGACGACACCGACCGCGCTCTGTTCGCGCCGACGCCAGATTGAACCAGGCGGCCGAGATCCGTTGGCCTGGGCAAATGAACACCAGCGCGGGCGTCATGCGGCTCTTGGAGGCGGCGCCCCGGGTCAAGCACAATCGGCACCGTGGGTCGATCTGGCGTCGGCGCCAACACACGGCCACGCATAGTCGCGGAAAGCGCCCCTTCGCGGCCGCGGAGGACAGCCGAACCCGCCTGGCGGGGGTAAAATGGGCGAATATTGACCAAGCTCAAGCATCCGCGGGGCGCGGCTTGATTTATAAAAATTCTTCGAAGAAATAGGAGGCTAGCGCCCATGCCAAAATACACTTGCAATTTGCTAATACATATCCTATTGTGCGATGCAACAAAACAAATTCGGGTGCAACCTTGACGTCGCAACATAAAAAAAGCAGTCTTGTCGCGCTGACCCTGGCCGCCGTTGGCATCGTCTACGGCGATATCGGCACCAGCCCCCTGTACACCCTGAAGACGGTTTTCCTCGCCGAGCATGGCCTGGCGCTGACTCACGAAAATCTGCTCGGGGTCGTCTCGCTCATTTTCTGGGGCTTGACCCTCATCATTTCGCTGAAGTACGTGACCCTGGTGCTGCGCGCCGACAACCGCGGCGAGGGCGGCATCATGGCCCTGATGGCGCTGGCGCTCTCATCCGTCAGCAAGAATTCGCGCTGGACCTTCCCGCTGATGCTCACCGGTGTCTTCGGCGCCACCCTGTTTTACGGCGACAGCGTGATCACGCCGGCGATCTCGGTGCTGTCGGCCATCGAGGGTCTGGAAGTGGCGACCCCGGCGCTGAAAACCTATGTGGTGCCGCTCACCATCCTGGTGCTGGTGGCCCTGTACACGGTACAGTCGCACGGCACGGCCGGCATCGGGCGCTGGTTCGCGCCCATCATGCTGATCTGGTTCGCCACCCTGGCCACCATGGGCGTGATCAACATCATCAAGGTGCCGGCCATCCTGGCGGCCGTCAATCCCTGGCACGCCGTCCACTTCATGAACGCCAACCGCCTGGTCGCCTTTGTCGCGCTGGGCGCGGTGGTGCTGGCCTTTACCGGGGCCGAGGCGCTGTACGCCGACATGGGCCACTTCGGCAAGGAGCCGATCCGCATGGCCTGGTTCTTGATCGCCTTCCCGGCGCTGGCGCTGAACTACCTGGGCCAGGGCGGCCTGCTGCTGGCCCATCCGGAAGCGATCAGCAATCCGTTTTATCAGCAACTGGGGGCGTGGAGCGTGTATCCGCTGGTGATACTGTCGACCATGGCCACCGTGATCGCTTCGCAGGCGACCATTTCCGGCACCTTTTCGATGACCAAGCAAGCCATCGCCCTGGGCTTCTTGCCGCGCATGCGCGTGCTGCACACTTCCGAGAGTGAAATCGGACAGATCTACATGCCGATGGTGAACTGGCTGCAACTGGTCGTGGTGCTGCTCGCCGTGCTCGGCTTCGGTTCCTCGGACAGCCTGGCCGCCGCCTACGGCATCGCCGTCACCGCCACCATGCTGGCCACCACCATCCTGACCTTCTTCGTGATCCGCTATCGCTGGAAAATGAACCTGGTGCTGTGCTGGACGGCGACCATCTTCTTCGTCGCCATCGACCTGATGTTCTTTTCGGCCAGCGCGCTCAAGCTGTTCCACGGCGGCTGGTTCCCGCTGCTGCTGGGCGCCATCCTCTTCATCGTCATGCTGACCTGGAAGCGGGGCCGCATGCTGGTGTTCCAGAACCTGCAAAAACACGCCATTCCGCTGGACGACTTCCTGTCTTCGCTGTTCATCGCGCCGCCCACCCGGGTGCCCGGTACGGCCATCTTCCTGCGCGGCGAAAGCGACGGCGTGCCGCACGCGCTGCTGCACAATCTGTCGCACAACAAGGTGCTGCACGAGCGCGTCGTCTTCCTCACCGTGTTTATGCGCGAGGAACCGTGGGTGGCGCCGTCCGAGCAAGTGACGATCATCGACCTGGGCCACCAGTGCTTCCAGCTCAATGTCCATTACGGCTTCAAGGACGAGCCGGACATTCCGGGCGTGCTGGCCCTGTGCGCCGAACACGGCCTGCCGTTCGAGATGATGGAGACTTCCTTCTTCATCGCGCGTCAGACCGTCATTTCGACGCCGGGCGCCGGCATGGCGCCGTGGCGCGAGCATTTGTTCGTGACCATGTCGCGCAACGCCCGCGGCGCCGCCGACTACTATCAAATCCCGAGCAACCGGGTGATCGAACTGGGCACCCAGGTGGAAATTTAAGAAACGGCGGGCGTGTGTATCGGCATGTTTCGGCGCGCCCGCGCCGGCATCCGCGCCGGCCCACTCCTGTTACACTGCTGATCCGATTGGCGCGCGAGTCCGACGCTTATTTACTGTCTTGTAAGGGTAACCATGAAATCGATGCTTCAAATGATAGCCGCACTTTTCTGTGCATTCGTATTGGCCGCATGCGGTGGCGCCCGGGGCGGCGTCACGGTGGCGCCGCCGGATCCGGCCACCCAGCCGGCCGCCTTCGTGGTCACCGACACCCTGCTTGGCAGCGGCGCGGTGGCGGCGGCCGGCGACACCGTTTCAGTCAGTTACACGGGCTGGCTGTATAACTCGGGCCTGGCGAACAGCCACGCCGTGGCGTCGTTCGACAGTTCGGCGATTCACGGCAGCGGTGGCCCGTTTACGTTCACCCTGGGTGTCGGCGCCGTCATTCCCGGCTGGGATCAGGGCGTCGCCGGCATGGCCGTGGGCGGCAAGCGCACCCTGGTGATTCCATCCGCTCTGGCCTACGGCCCGACCGCCACCGCAAACATTCCGGCGTATGCGGGCCTGGTGTTTGACGTCGAGCTGGTGTCGGTGATTAAAAAAACGCCTTAGGCGCCGCCGCGGCGCATGGACGAGGGCGATCCTGGATCGCCTTTTTTTTCGTCCGCGCGCACCGGCGCGGGCCGCCTCTGAGGCCGGCGCCAGCTCCTGGAAATGGTCGGTGGCGCCGCCGGGCGACCGGTAATCGAGTATGCGCGTGCGGCGCAGCGCCACCGGCGCGCGAAACGCCGGGCCATCGTAGACGAAGGTGTGGAATTCGCCGTTTTCTCCGCAGGCGTCGACGCCGGGCGGCAGGTCGGCCAGGAAGGCGGCGTCGAAGTCGCGTCCGCAAAACTCGGCCGGCAGGTGCTCGCCGTCGACGCACACCACCACCGCCTTGAAGCCGGCGGCGATGAATTCGTCGACCAGGCGGCGGCGCGGCTCGTCCCACAGCGGCAGCTGCGGAATCAGGCCGGCCGCAGCGCAGACTTTTTCTTCCCAGGCCCGGTGCGGCGCCAGGTCGATGTCGCCGAAGATGGCGTGGCCGAAGTCCTCGGCGGCGGCGGCGCGCAGCATGGCGATGAATTTTTCCTCGTAGGCGGCCCAACTGGCGCTGTAGAAGCGCAGCTCGGCGTCCAGGCTGGCCGCCTGCGCCAGCAGCAGCGCGGGCGGCACGCCGTGCGAACGCGCCCGCGTCCCGCTTTCATCCATCGCCGTGATCAACAGGGGCACCGTCATCCCGGCGCGGCGGGCGCGCCACAGGGCCAGGCAGGAATCCTTGCCGCCGCTCCAGGACATCAGGGCTGTTTGCTGTGTTTTCATGTTGCGCCTGTCACCGAAAGCTCGATTATCGACGATGCCGGCGCGCCGCCTATTTCAGCTTGAAAACGGCGTGCACCGACTGGGCGAACTGGATCGCGCCCGGCACGGCGTAGTTCAGCGATCCGGGCGCGGGCGGCGCGGCGGCCGGCTTCGCTGCCGCCTCTTGCACGGCGCCGTAACCGAAGGGCGCGCCCAGATTGTCGAACGCCCCCTTCGAGATCGCCACCGCCGGCCCGGCCTTGCGGCCGAAGGCGA
>DMYQ01000174.1:25365-26939 GCA_003482555.1 Janthinobacterium sp.
GGCATCGTCTTCCTTGCCCACTTCGGCGATTTTTTTGCCCAGGTCGAAAGCGCCGATATCGGCCGCCGCGACACCGTGTTCGGTGAACAGCTGGGTCAGCGCCGCGGGCGCTTCGTTCACCTGGCGCAGGGCTGCTTCGGCGCTGCGCCCGACCCTGCTGCCAAGTGTGGCGGCTCGCGTAAAAAAGCGCACGCGCATTCGACTTTGTTTTCAGCCCACATTCGACAGTACCGCCGCAAAATTTCTGTTTATTGGATTACACTTGGCATATTGGCGACCTTGCTTGTACTTAACCATTAACCGATCTGGAATAGGGATTTTTTGTAATGAATCAAGAAATTGAGATGACTTCCGCATTGAACACGTTTGCCACTCCGCTCGATCTATACAGGGCGCTTTCCCGGGTATGGTCGGCAGACACTTCAAGTCCGACTGATGGCTGGTCGCAATCAAATCCGGCGAAAAATCATTGCAGCATTACCTCGCTTGTCGTGCAAGATTATTTCGGGGGTGAGATTCTTACCACCAAGACATCCGGCGGAACGCACTTCTATAATCTAATTGATGGAAAAAAGTGGGATCTGACGGTTAGTCAGTTCGCCGAACCCATCCCGTTCGACGATACTCCGTCATCGCGCGATGCCGCGTTGGCAGATACTTCAGAGCAAAAATACGAGCTTCTCGCGACGCGGCTCAAGCAGCTTACCCAGGGATAGGCGAAGCGCCGTTCGCGTGCGCGGGCGGCGATGGAACGCGGGCTGGCGCCGACGAGTGCGAGCCCGTTGCGGATCAGGCGAGCATGAGCGCCGTGGTGCTGATTGCGAGCCGCAAACACGCCCGTTTGCGGGCAGCGCCGTTTTCAAGCGCGCGCCGCGAATGCTAGGCGCGCAGCATGTCGACGTGGGCGATGCCGTCTTCGTCATAGGGCGAGCCGAAGGTGACGAAGCCGTAGCCCTGGTAAAAACGTTCCAGGTGTTGCTGGGCGCTGATGCGGATGGGCAGGTCGGGGAATTGCGCGACGGCGCGCGCGATGCCCTGATCGAGCAGGCGGCGGCCGATGCCGGTGCCGCGCGCAAACGGCGCCGTCAGCACGCGGCCGAGCGACATTTCACCGTGTTTGGCGCCCGGCGCCAGGCAGCGCAGATAGGCGGCCAGGCGGCGCTTGCCATCCACCGTTTGCCAGCCCAGCAGATGCCAGGCGGCCTGGTCGTAGCCGTCGAGATCCGCGTACAGGCATTTTTGTTCGAGAATGAAAACATCCTGGCGCAGGGCCAGGGCGGCGTACAGATCCGCGCCGGATAATTGGTGAAACGCTTGCCATTGCCAGTCAGTCATGCCCGCTCCTAATGTGTCGAAGCATCGATTCTAAAGCACGCGGCGGTCGAACGCGAAATGGGGGGGCGGCGAAGGTGCCGGGCAAGGCCCCCCCAGGCCGCTTCGAGGGGGCCGCTCCGGGCGGCCCCCTCGGCGGGCCCCCCTGTTGACGCCGGGACTTAGACCAGGGTCAAGGTGACGTCGACGTTGCCACGGGTGGCGTTCGAGTAAGGGCAGACCACGTGGGCGGCGGCGATCAG
>DMYQ01000121.1:0-1796 GCA_003482555.1 Janthinobacterium sp.
GCTGGTGGCATAGGTGATTCTGGTGCGGCCGGAGGGGAGTGGTTCCAGTTTGTGGCTGACGAGAACGACCGTTTCATCGACGACGGTCTTGTCCGTGAAACTCCGGCCTGGCTCGACTTCGACCAGGGTACTCGTGAAAGTTTCCTGGCCCGGCGGCTGCATTGTGAAAGTGGTGCCCACAACAAACGGTCCGTGCAATTCGATGCGTTCGATGCCGGCGTTCCAGTCTTTCCAGCGCGCCACGTCCTCGAACAATCCCCAGATACGTTCCGCGCCGGCGCTCGTTTCTATGCTTTCTTCATGTGTCCACATAAGTTCTCCTGTCAGCTGTAAAGGCGGCGCCGGCGCAAGGGCGGCCGGCAAGACATCTTGCCACGGAAACCTTGTCTAGGCAACAAGCATGGGAATTTGGCCCTTCGTCGTCCTCAGCCTTTGCCGGGCGGGCGCGCGCGATCCGCGCTGTCGCGCAGGACGCCGCATACCTGGACGCGGTAATCCGTGAAAAAGGAATCGCGGCCTTTCTTCTTTGCCGCGACATGTTCCGGGTGGGGCGCCCATAAACGCATTCCCTCTTCGCTTGCGAATTCGACAATCGTGACCCGTTCGCCGTCGGCGGCGATGAAGCCCTTGTGCGACAGGTAGCCGGGAATGTCGGCGACGAGAGCGCTCATGCGCGTGGCCCAGCGTTGGTAGTCATCCTGGGTCTCTGGATTCAATCTGGAACGAAATACGGTGACGAGCATCATGCATCCTTGGTCGGCGTTGTACCACTTTCAGGTGAAGAATCCAGTCTAAATGTTCGTGGTATTCAGGAAAATTGAATTAAAACAAACATTTTATTCTCAAAATAAGAATATGGAACTTTCCGATCTGCGCGTCTTTCGGGCCGTGGCCGGCGCGGGCGGCATCACCCGCGCCGCCGCCGTGCTGCACCGGGTGCCCTCGAATGTGACGACGCGCATCCAGAAGCTGGAAGCCGATCTCGGCGTGGCCCTCTTCATTCGCGAAGGCAAACGCATGCAATTGTCGGCGCAGGGAAGGGTCTTGCTGGAGTATGCCGTTCGCCTGCTGAGCCTGGCCGACGAGGCGCGCGGCGCCATGCACGACACGGTTCCGCACGGCGTGCTGGCCCTGGGCGCCATGGAAAGCACGGCGGCCATCCGGCTGCCCGCCTTGCTGGCGCGCTTGCATGAGCGCTATCCGAAGCTGACGGTGAGCTTGCGCACCGGCGCGCCGCAGCCCTTGACGGCGCGCGTGCTGGCTGGCGAGCTGGACGCGGCACTGGTGGCGGAACCGGTGTCGGATGCGCGCCTGGACAGCGTCCTCGCTTGCGTCGAAGATCTGGTCATCATCGGCCCGCCCGGGCATGGGCCGATACGCTCGGCGCGCGACCTGCGCAGCGGCGCCTTGCTGGCGTTCGAACCAGACTGTCCGCACCGGCAGCGCCTGGAAGCCTGGTGTGCGGACGCCGGCGTCGCGCCGGCGAAAATCGTCGAACTGGGTTCTTACCACGCGATACTCGGTTGTTGCGTGGCCGGCATGGGCTTCGCGCTGATACCGGTGGCCGTGCTCGACACCTATTCGGAGCGCGCCAAGCTGTCCGAACATCGCTTGGGTGGCAAGCTGCGCTCGGTGAACATGATGCTGATCTCGCGCAAGGACGCGGCCCAGCCGAAAGTGCTGGCGCTGGCCGGATTGTTGGCGGAGCAAAATGCGTCGCAGGAAACGAACAAGCGTGCTGGACACTATTAGTTGCGGACGCCTCCACCGGATTCGTGTCAAGATAGGGAATGATT
>DMYQ01000121.1:1915-7183 GCA_003482555.1 Janthinobacterium sp.
GCTGGCCGAGGTCGGCACCTTCGCGCGCGTGAAAGAATGGTCCGCACCGCTGGCCGGCCTCTTGCATATCCAGTGCGAGGGCCGGGGCCGCTTCAGGATACTGTCCAGCGAGCGCCTCAGGAACGGCCTGTGGATGGCCGAAGTGGCGCAACTGGCGCCGGACAAGGAAGTGGATATCCCGCCCGAGCAGCAGAATGTGGCGAATGCGCTGGGCGCGTTGATCCGTTCTTTGCGGGAGCGCAATACGCCGCCGGAGCAGATGCCCCTGTTGCCGCCATTCCGGCTCGACGAGTGCGGCTGGGTCGCCAATCGCTGGTGCGAGTTGCTGGCGCTCGATATCGATGAAAAGCAGCGTCTGCTGGCACAGGAAAATCCCGTGCTGCGGCTGGAGTTGGTGCAAGACATACTGGCCGATCACGGTTTGCTCAAGGAGCGCCCGCACGGCGGCCAGCTTTGATTAGATACCCAGCCGTCCGGCGCCGGCCCAGTAGATGAACGCCGCGCAATTGAGCGCCACGCTGATCCAGAACTTGAAACGAAACGACACCTTGCTGGACTTGTGGCGCAGCCACTGCTGGGCCAGCACGGCGCCCGGCCAACCGCCGGCCAGTCCCAGCAGAAGCAGGGTGCTTTCCGGTGTGCGCCGGCGGCCGGCCTTGGCGGCGGACTTGTCGAGCGCGTAGGCGCCAAAGCAGAGCAGGCTGAGCGCCAGGTAGAGCGCGGCGGCCAGGGCCGGCACGTCCCAGGCCAGCGTGGCGCCCGCATACAGGATGCCGAACAGGGCAAGCGGAATATATTGCATGTCAATCCAGTCGCTGCGGATGGAATGTAAAAAGGCCGCTGCCCGCTTGCGCGCGGCAGCGGCCCGAACGCCGCGCTACCCTTGCTACAGGATAGGTCTTAGCGGTCGGCCGCGAACAGCTTGTCGTAGGCGGCCAGCAGGGTCTGGTGCATGGCGCTGCCTTCCATGTCCACGCCCAGGGTGTCGAGGCCGAAGAAGCGCTCGCTGCGGTCGAGCAGCGCTTCCGCCTGGCGCACGGTTTCCGCGCCGTACAGCATGAGCATAGCGCGGCGGTAGTTTTCCACGTCGCCGACGTTGAGGATGCTGTCGATGCAGCGGTACACCAGGCGTCGCGCCGGCGCCAGATCCTTGAAGTGGTGGATCCAGTCGCAGCCTTCGCGTATCGCTTCCTGGTCGCCGACGGCCAGGGCCAGCAGGGTTTTCAGTTCGCCGACGCGCAATTGCTTCCACGGCGTGCCCAGCGGAATGGCCAGGCCCAGCACTTCCCACAGCGGACGCTCGTCGTTCAAGTTCATCGTCTGCAAGTCGGCCAGCAATTCTTCCGCCTCGTCTTCGCTCAGATCGTGCAGGCGCAGCAGTTGCGGACGGATGGCGTTGCCGACGCTATTGTTTTCCCATTCCAGGTCTTCCACCGGATAGATTTCCGACATGCCCGGCACCAGGATGCGGCAACTGTAAGCGCCTTGCTCGCTGAAGTCGGCAACGTAGATGTCCTTGCCTTCGCCGTGGATGCAATTGACCAGCCAGTGGTAATCTTCCTCGGTGGTGTTGCTGAAGTTCCAGTCGGCGAAAGGGAAATCCGGCGTGTCGCCCATGAAATTCCAGCTGATCACGCCGCTCGAATCGACGAAGTGGATTTCCAGGTTGGCCACGGCGTTGATTTCGCTCATGTCGAAACCCGGTTCCGGGAAACCTTCCAGGGAATCGAGGGCGCGGCCCTGCAGCAATTCCGTCATGGCCCGTTCCAGCGCGATTTCAAAGCGCGGGTGCGCGCCGTAGCTGGAAAACACGCCCTGATCCTTCGGATGCACCAGGGTCACGTTCATCACCGGGTACAGGCCGCCCAGCGAGGCATCCTTGACGAGGATGCCGAAGCCGGCCTTGCGCAGCCCGGCGATGCCGGCGTGGATGCTGGGGAAGCGGGCGATGACTTCGTCCGGCACTTCCGGCAGGCACAGGCCTTCGGCGATGATGCGGTATTTGATGGCGCGCTCGAAGATTTCGGACAGGGCCTGGGTGCGCGCTTCCATCAGCGTGTTGCCGGCGGCCATGCCGTTGCTGACATACAGATTGCCGATGATATTGACTGGAATGAAAGCTTGGCTGTCGTCGCGCAGGCGGGTGTAGGGCAGGGCGCAGATGCCGCGCGCCACGTTGCCGGAATTGAGGTCGACCAGCACGTCGTCGCCGATGTCGCCTTCGGGATTATAAAAGGCGTGCAATTCCGGGTTCAGCAGCTCGGCCGGCCAGGCGCCGTCCGGCGTGGGCGCGAACCAGCGTTCTTGCGGGTAATGGACGAAGGGACGCCGGGCGCGCGTTTCGCCCAGATAAAAATGGGTCCAGAAATAATGCGTGCCGAGGCGCTCGAAAAACTCGCCGTAGGCGCTGGCGCGGGCCGCCAGTTCGGTCGCGCCCTTGCCGTTCGAAAACAGCATCGGACATTCGCTGTCTTTCATGTGGGTCGACCAGATGCCGTCCACTTCGTGCAGCAGCGACGATTCGTTCAGGGTGAAACCGCGCGCCGCCAGCTTGCTTTGCATGGTGGCGATGGTCGATTCGAGGGCGGCGTCTTTGCCAATGATGAAAGTTTGCATGCGGAATTCTCGATAGGGAGGGGGCGGCGTCGGGCGCGCCTGGGCGGAACCGGGTATTTTACCCCAGTCGGCCCGGACGCATAGATCAAAAGTCGCTTAAAAGTAGCTGAGGCCCAGCGCCGCCTTGACTTCGTCGGCCGTGCGGGCCGCCACTTCGCGCGCCTTGAAGGTGCCGTCTTTCAATATCTGCATGATGTGGCCGCGATCCTTGGCCAACTCTTCGCGGCGCGCCCGTATCGGTGCCAGCATCTCTTGCAGGCAAGCTTCCAGTCGCGCCTTGACGACGCTGTCGCCCAGGCCGCCGCGCACATAATGGGCTTTCATCTCGGCCAGGCCGGCCTGGTCGAGATCGAAGGCGTCCAGATAGGTGAAGGCGACATTGCCCTCGATGTGGCCGGGGTCTTGCACGCGCAGGTGCAAGGGGTCGGTATACACTTTCTTGACGGCGGCGCGGATTTCGTCGGCCGTGGCGCCCAGGTTAATCGTATTGCCGAGCGACTTGCTCATCTTGGCCTTGCCGTCGATGCCGGGCAAGCGGCCGATTTCCGGCACCAGCGCCTTGCATTCAACCAAGACTTCGCGCTGGGCGACGCGGTTGAAGCGGCGCACGATTTCATTGGTTTGCTCGATCATCGGGATCTGGTCTTCGCCGACCGGCACCAGGCCGGCCTTGAAGGCGGTGATGTCGGCGGCCTGGCTGGCCGGATAGGTGAGGAAGCCGGCCGGGATGTCGCGCTCGAAGCCGCGCAGGCGGATTTCTTCCTTGACGGTGGGATTGCGCTCGAGGCGCGCCACGGTGACGATGTTCAGGTAATAAAAGGTCAGCTCGGCCAGTTCCGGGATTTGCGACTGGATCAGGATGGTCGATTTGGCCGGGTCGATGCCGCACGCCAGGTAGTCGAGCGCGACTTCGATGACATTGCGGTGCACCTTGCCGGTGTCGTCCATATTGTCGGTCAGGGCCTGGGCGTCGGCCAGCATGATGAATTGGCGGTAATCGTGCTGATAGGCGACGCGGTTGCGCAGGCTGCCGACGAAATGGCCCAGGTGCAGGGGGCCGGTGGGGCGGTCGCCGGTCAGGATGACGGGCAGGGTGGGCGGCTGGGTTGGCAAGCTCATCGAAGTTCCTTTGGAGCCGCCGGTTCGGGACGCGCATGCGAAACGCCGCCCAAATCGAGGCGGCGTTGATAAAAAATCCCTGTCAAGCGGCCGCGTGTCGTCGGCGGGGCCAACTCTGCGGGCAAGCGCGATGGGATTCGATAAATTTCATAACGGCATGGTTGCAGTTCGGGGCTCCGCTGTCAAGGTCTTGCGCCAGATTGCGCGGCGGGACGGTGAAACGGGGCGCGGCTGAGTGCGCGGCAGACGATGCGCGCGGAAATGCGTCCATCATGCCTTTTCCCATCTGTGCCGCGACAAGCCGCGGAGAAATAGCCGAAGTCCCATTGTCACCGATATAATTCTAATCAACAATGAGCGACGCGCCTCCGGGTTTCAGCCAGGGCTCGATGGCGCCGCCTGGACCTGCACACTGATGTGATGCGATTTGAAATAGCGGGCCGCCACGGCGATGGCGATCACCTGCATGGCGACACACAGGAAAAAGGTGCTGCCCACGCGCCAGTCGCCGGCCACCAGATGGCTGACCCGGCCCAGGATGACGCTGCCGACCAGGGGCATGATGATGATGCCCAGGCTGCTGATCGATTGCAGCGAACCCATCAGCTCACCCTGTTCATTGGCCGGCGACAGCTTCGAAATGATGCCTTGCAGGGCGGGCCCGGCCGCGAAGGCCAGCAGATTGCACAGGATGAAGACGTACATCATCCAACCCTGGGTCGCCAGGCCGTACAGCAGGTAGGTGATGGCGCCGGACGCCATGCCCAGCAGGGCCAGGCGGGCTTCGCCGAAGCGCTTGATCAAGGGGCCCAGCAGGGCCGCTTGCACCACGGCCGCGCACAGGCCCACGCAAAACAGGGCGACGCCGTTTTCGCGCGGACTCCAGTTGAAGCGGAAATGCGTGTACAGCACCCAGGTCGACTGCAACATCATCTGGGCAAAGGTCATCAGGCCGTAGGCCACGATCAAGCCGCGGATTTCGGTGCGGCGCGCCAGCTTGAGCAGCGCCGTCAGCGGATTGACACGGGACAGCTTGAAGGGCGCGCGCTGCGCCAGCGGCAACGATTCCGGCACGCACAGATAACCGTACACCAGGTTCGCCGCCGACAGGCCGGCGGCGATGAAAAACGGCAGGTGCAGATTGATAGCACCGAGCAGGCCGCCCAGCATCGGGCCGCAAATGAAGCCCAGGCCGAAGGCGGCGCCCACCTTGCCGAAACTCTTGGCGCGGTTTTCCGGCGTCGAGATGTCTGAGGCGTAGGCCGAGGCGACCGACATGCTGGCCGAAGACACGCCGCCCAGCACGCGGCCAATGAACAGGCAAGCCAGGTTGGGGGCCCAGCCGGTGGCGAGAAAGTTCAGGCACATGCCGGCCATCGAGTACATCAGCACGGGGCGCCGGCCGACCCGGTCGCTGACCGCGCCCAGCATCGGCATGCAAATGAATTGCAGCAGCCCGAAGGTGGCCGCCAGGATGCCGTACCAGAGCGCCTGGGCGTCGCGCCCGTTGACGAAGTCGCCCACCAGGATGGG
>DMYQ01000121.1:7380-8894 GCA_003482555.1 Janthinobacterium sp.
TGTGGACATGGCGGGCGCGCGGCCGCGGCCGTGGGGAGGGGCGGGCGCGGCGTCACGGCTGTCCTGCCAGCGGCGTCGGCGCCACGGCCCACTCTTTGACGAAGCTGTCGCGGAAAGCGGTCAGCAGGCCCAGGCGCGCCTGCGCCAAGCGGCGCCCGGCGCCGGTGCGCATCTTGCCCGGCAGGGTGCTCAGCTTGACTTCGATATGGTCGAGCGCGTAGGCGCGGTCGTCGAGTTCGCGCCGCAGCGCCATCGGATCGTCGGCGTGCGCCAGCGCGCATCCCATGCGCCCGGCCGTGTAAAACAGGCGCGCCAGCCCGACCGCGCCGAGGGCGTCGATGCGGTCGGCGTCTTGCACGATCTTCGCTTCCAGCGTTTCCGGGCTCAGGTCGGCGGAAAAGCTGTGGGTCTCGATGGCGTGGACGACGCCGGCCAGTTTGTCGGCCGGAAAATCGAGCGCGGCCAGGCGCGCGCGCGCCAGCACGGCCGCCTGGCGCGAGGCGAGGTGGCGTTGCGGATCGTTCTTTGGCAGGTTCACCAGGTCGTGCAGATAACTGGCGGCCATCACCACCAGGGCGTCGGCCTCGGGGTAGTCGGCCAGCAAGACGGTGGCGTTGCGCCAGACGCGGTGCAAATGGTCGATGTCGTGGGCGCCGTCGTTACCGATGGCGGCGCCGGCCAGCGCGATGCAACGCGGGTGCCACTGATTGAGCAAGGTATGCATGGTATTCCTGATGCCGCTGTGAGTAAGAGCCGCGCAATTGTGGCATGAATGGGTGCCGCTCAAGCGCGCGCCGCGCAGTTTTTCTTTTAAGGTCGGACCGCGATGCACGCGGCATTATATTATAAACTTGCATAATCATTATTTATTAAGCAAAATGTAATATCTGAGGAAATGAGGGGAAATTATGCTGATCAAGGTATGCGCCGCTGGCGTTCTGGCTTTCTTGTGCCAGAGCGCCATGGCGATCGACGACACGCCGGCCGAATACAGGATCAAGGAGAGCGAGCCGCAAACCGGTTCGCATATCCGGCGCGACTCCTTCACCGGTTCCGGCATTCCATTGAATAAACGTTATGCGGAATTGAGCGCGGCACAAAAAAGCATGCTGCGCGCGAGATATGAAACGATGGCGCCCGACGACGAGCCACCTTTTCCCGTGAATGGCATGATGCATATCAACAAGAGTATCCAGGAAGGCAATGCGATCTTGCATGAGGAAGGGGCTTTGCGGATGGTGGTGAAGATAGACAGCAAGGGCGACGCGACCACCGTCGAAGTGCTGAGTTCGCCCAGCGAGAAAATGACCAAGTTGGCCGCCGCTATCCTGATGTTGGAAAAATATAAACCCGCGCTGTGTCATGGAGTTGCGTGCAGCATGCAATTTCCCTATAACGCAGACTTCGTCATCAGGCATTAAGTCACCCTTGCACCAATCTTATATCGCCACTTTGCATACCCGGACCGCGAACGAAGCCGCCCCGCTTCCCGACCGCGGCCCTTGCCGGTCGTC
>DMYQ01000138.1:0-8978 GCA_003482555.1 Janthinobacterium sp.
CATGGGTTCGCGCGCTTTCAGCGCTCAATGTTTTCGTATTCTTTTGGAAAAAATTAATGCGCGTTTTAATTTGAAATTTCAAGAGTAAAGCCTTGCCACAAGCAATACGCCCCGCCCTTGACGGCATCGCGCTGGCGCCGCTGGCCCCAGCCACCGCCCGCGCGCGGCAAGCCGGCGCCGATGCGGCGATCCAGACCGTCGAAGTGAGCGGTTTGCACATCCGCCGCACCGGCAAGGAAATGGCCAGTCCGCCGCAATTGATCGCGGCCGACGATCTGAAAAAATCCGCCTACATGACCGTCTCCGAAGTGTTGGTAACATTTCCGCCAACGACCGGGGCACACTCAGCCAGGGCTTTTTCCAGGCTTTCGCGGCCGAGGCCAGCGGCATCGCGCTGCGCGGCCTGACGGGTGGGCGCGACCCTGGTGCCGGTTGACGGCCAGCGCATGGCGCCGTTTCCCATATACACACGCGGCCGGCTTGCAAAAGCGCGGGCGCGGACGGCTAGCCGCGCGGTTTTTTCGACTCTTTTTTGCAACGGAGATTGACATGCGCCGCCCGGTCAAATGGGGGTAATTTTTCCTGGTTGAGGTCAAATAATGTGGTGAATCAAGGTGTTTTTTTTGCATTACGTTACACGAGTACATCATTTGGCACATGGGATACCAGTTGTATGGGATTTGCCACGTGTCGTTTAACCAAGTGTGTGGCAGTGCCTGTCACACACTTGTCACAAATTAACAACAAGAAAATATGGTTGTATTGACATTATTCATTCAAGATGATCTGATAGGCAAGGAGATGTACAGACAACCAGACAACGATTGCGTATTGTTCATGGGTCCGACACTCCCAGTCCGCTTCGTGTTTTCCATTGGAGATTTGAATGAATGTGCTAGTAAATCGATTCAAGAGCAAAGCCCTGCCCCAGGCCATCCGTCTGGCATTGAGCAGTATCGCCCTGGCCCCCCTGGCCATGTCCGCCCACGCGCAAGAAGCCGGCACCAACGGAGCGGCGATGCAAAGGGTCGAAATCACCGGCTCGAACATTCGCCGCGCCGACAAAGAAACACCGAGCCCGGTTCAAGTGTTGACCTTGCAGGATTTGAAGTCGTCCGGCTACACCACCGTTTCCGAAGTACTGCGCAACATCACCGCGAACGGCGCCGGCACCCTGTCGCAATCGTTTAACGGCGCTTTCGCGGCTGGCGCCAGCGGCATTTCCTTGCGCGGTCTGTCGGTCGGCGCCACTCTGGTCTTGATCGATGGCCACCGCATGGCCCCGTACGCTCTGTCCGATGACGGCCAGCGCAGCTTCGTCGACATCAGCCAGATCCCGTTCGAATCGATCGAGCGCATCGAAGTGCTGAAAGACGGCGCCTCGTCGGTGTACGGCTCCGACGCCGTGGCCGGCGTCGTCAACGTGATTCTGAAGAAACGCTATGTCGGCGGCGAAATCTCCGCCGAAGGCGGCGAAAGCTCGCACAGCGATGGCAAAACCGCCCACGTGTCCGGCATTTACGGCTGGGGCGACCTGGAAAAAGACGGCCGCAACGCTTATATCGCGCTGGAATACCGCCATCAAAACAAGATCAAGCTGACCGACCGCAATGAAGACTTTACCCGCACCGACTGGACCGCGCTTGGCGGTCGCGACCGTACCCGCGGCGTTCCCACGCCCTCGAACAACGGCCTGACCGGCAGCCTGACCGGCTACCTGATCGATCCCGACAGTGGCGCTTACACCCGCTTGCCCGGCTGCACCGACGCCCAGTTCAACGCCAAACAGTGTTCTTACCGGGAAAACGACCTCGAACTGCAACCGGAAACCAAGAACATCAATCTGATGGCCTCGTACACCCAGAAACTGGGCGACAATTGGCAAATGAATTTGAAGGGTTCTGTCTTTCAATCGAACGCCGAGCAACTGGGCTCGTATAACTCGACGGCCGGCAACAATGGCGGCTTGAGCGCGCTGGCGTTCGGCCCGGGTATCTTCCCCCAAATCACGCCCGCGAACGGTCCGGTCTTCATTACTGTGCCAGCAAGCTATCCCGGCAACACCACCGGCACCAGGCAAATTCTGCAATACAATTTCCCTGAACTGGGCGGTGCCCGCACGACCGTGGAGACCCAGACCGTGCGTGTGGTCGCGGAATTCACTGGCACGGTCGGCAAATGGGATTTGAACGGGTCGATCGGCCATACCGAAAACACGGTCAAGCAATCCATCGATGGCAACAACTTCATCATCCCGAATTTGCAAGCCGCTTTCGACGATCCGGTGCATCCATATCTGGTGGGCGCCGCCGCCGCCGGCAACGATCCCGCGCTGCGCAATTTCATCGCGCCGACGGATCATTCGAAAGCCACCGACATCCTGCAATTCGCTTCCTTGCGCGGCTCGCGCGAATTGATGGATCTGTCCGGCGGCCCGCTCTCGATTGGTCTCGGCACCGAATTCACCCACCGTGAATTGAATGCCCGCGCCCCCGATTCAGTGGCGAACGGCACCCAGATGGGTAATAATGCCTGGGCTATCGGCAACCAGAACATTGCCGCCGCGTACGCCGAAGTGGTCGCGCCGGTGTTGAAAAACCTGGAACTGGACGGCTCGCTGCGTTTCGACAAGATCAGCGGCGGCAGCCATGCGACGACGCCGAAAGTCGGCTTCAAGTACGCACCGGTCAAGGAAGTGACGGTACGCGGCACCTACACGGAAGGCTTCCGCGCCCCAAATCCGGCCGAGTCGGGCAACACCGGGTCTTACTTCGCCTCCAATTCGGTGCGCGACCCGATTCTGTGCCCGAACGATGGCGTCGATCCAACCCTTACGCCTGGCAACTATCCGCAACAGTGCGCGGTGGCCTTGGGCGGCGTGCAACTGGCGGGTAAGGACTTGAAACCGGAAACGTCGAAATCTTACACTCTGGGTTTGATCCTGGATCCGGTCAAGAGCTTCAACGTATCCTTCGACTACTACCATATCCGCGTCGACAACCAAATCATCAGTACCAGCATCGATCCGTCTTACGACCCCACGCCTTTCCTGGTACGCGGCGCGCCCACTGCCCAGCCTTTCGTGTTGCCCGATGGCAGCACCGTCAGCCGCACACCAAGCATCGGCAACGAAGTGTATGCGCCGTACCCGTATGAAAACGCGCTGTTTACCGAAACGCGCGGTATCGACATGGACGCGCGCTGGACATTCGCTTTACCAAACGCCTCCAAACTGACCGCCGAATTGAACGAGACCCATATGTTCTCGTACAAGCAAGGCACCGTCGGCGCGCCGTCCATCGAACTGGCCGGCACCCACGGCCCGTCCGGCATTTCGGGCGATACCGGCAATCCAAAGGATCGCGCGCAATTCATTCTGACCTACGATCAGGGTCCGCTGAAGGTTACCGGTACCGTCAACTGGGTCGGCAGCTACAGCGTGCTTGACCCGTCGACCGCCAGCGCCCAGAACTGCAACGATGCGATCCGCAACGGCAGCAACGCGTTCGGCACCGCGCCGACGCAATTTTGCTCGGTGAAGCACTTCACGACGCTCGACATGTTCGCAAGTTATGAATTCGACAAAAAAATGAGCGTGCACGCGTCGATCTTAAATCTGTTCAACGAACAACCGCCACTGGATTTCCAGACGTACGGCGGTCCAGCCACGACCTACTACAACCCGGCTTTGCATCAAGCGGGCGCGGTCGGCCGTTTCTTCAACATCGGCGCCACCTACAAGTTCTAATGCCTTAAAACCCCGCCCCACCAGGCCCGAAGCCTGGAAAGCGGGCTCTTAGATGGGGCGGCCGTGCGGTATGACGGCCGCCCCATTGCGTTTTCGACCCAACGACCTGCAATCCACCACAGCCTCCCCATGCCCGCGCGCGCCGCGCGCCCCCGCCTGAGCATCAAATTCAACTCGTAGCCAAATCGCAACACCATCCGCGCCAAAGCGCTTTACTTTTCAAAGCGCTTTGAAATATACTCAAAGCGCTTTGAAATATAATCAAAGCGCTTTGATATTGAGCACAAAACCGCATGGCGCCATCCCCGGCATTTGGGGCGAGCTCGGCGGCGGACGGCGGCAAAGCGCGGCACTGACCGCTAAAAATTCAAAAACCATACGGAGAGAT
Source organism: Janthinobacterium sp. (assembly GCA_003482555.1). Taxonomy (GTDB): domain Bacteria; phylum Pseudomonadota; class Gammaproteobacteria; order Burkholderiales; family Burkholderiaceae_D; genus Janthinobacterium. Next base: position 4,137 of record DMYQ01000138.1, read on the forward strand.
AAAATGAGCAGACACTTGATGAAAACCTTGCCGGCCGCGCTGGCCCTGGCCCTGAGCGCGTCGGCGGCCCAGGCCGCCCTGCCTATCGATTTCGGCGGCTACCTGCGTTCCGGCTTCGGCACCAGCGGCGAAGGCGGCAAGGAAGCCTGCTTCGGCCTGGCCGGCGCCGGCTCCAAATATCGGCTCGGCAATGAGTGCGAAACCTACAGCGAATTGAAATTCGGTGGCGACGCCTTCAAGGCGCCCAACGGCAGCACCTTTCACATCAACACCCTGCTCGCCTTTTCGGTGGCGCAAAACCAGGATTGGGAACAATCTTCCCCGGCCTGGCGCGAATTGAACGTGGTCGTCGACCATGTCGGCAGCGGCGCCCTGGCCGACGCCAAGGCCTGGGTCGGCAAGCGCTACTACGATCGCCAGGACGTGCACATCATCGATTACTATTTCTGGAACAATAGCGGCCCCGGCGCCGGTATCGAAAACATCGACCTGGGCGGTGCCAAACTGGCTTATGCCATCGTGCGCAACGCCGATCCCGCCTACGGCTTGAGCGCCGACAGCACCAATAGCAACGCGGCCCAGGTGGCCGACAGCAAGCGCACCGCCTTCGCCCACGACCTGCGCGTCTCCGCCATCAAGGTCAACCCGGACGGCGAACTGACCCTGGGCCTGCAAGTGAACCAGAAACGCAACGCCCCCGCCGCCAGCGCCATCGCCGGCGGCTACCTGCTGACCGCCATGCACACGCAAGCGAATCTGCTGGGCGGCTTCAACAAGGTCGCGCTGCAATACGGCACCGGCAGCGCCGCCACCACCGGCGGCATCAATCTGGGCGCCGGCAGCGACGACAAGGTCGCCCGCCTGACCGAACAGTTGATGGTGCAGCCGAAGGGCGACTGGTCCGGCATGGCCACCTTCGTGTATGAAGACAAGCAAACGGCGGGCGTGCACAGCAAGTGGACTTCGGCCGGCGCCCGTCCCGTGTATCACTTCGCCGACAACCTGAGCCTGGCCGCCGAACTCGGTTTCGACACGGTCAAGCCGGACGGCCAGGCCACCCGCCACCTGACCAAGTTCACCATCGCCCCGCAACTGGCGGCTGGCAACAGTTTCTGGTCGCGTCCGGTTTTGCGCGCCTTTTACACCTACGCCAAGTGGAACGACGCGGCGCAGGCGGCGGCCGGCGCGGGCGACGCCTTGTCGACCAGCGGCGTGTTCGGCAAAAAAACCAATGGCAGTTCGGTCGGCTTCCAGGTCGAAGCATGGTGGTAAGAGCTGTCTGACCAGTGTGGAATAGCCGGGAAATGGTGCGCAGACTGCCCTGCGCGGCGGCGGCTTCATCGTAGTGAAGTAATGTAGTGCCCTTCTTTAGTGCGGGTGCGCCCCGGTCCGATCCGCGGATCGGGGCAAGTCGACGCAATCCGCGCCGGCCGCCCGCGCGTTTTTTTGCCCCCGTCCCCCTCCGCGCGCCACCCCTCGTCTTCTTGCCCCTTCCGCCGCCTGCGCGCCCGCGCATTGACAGCCTGGAAAGTTTTACCGAATATCAGATAAACTGTCGCATCCACTCGCCGGCACCAGCGCCGCGACATCACCCTAACGCGGCACCCATGAATCTCAAAAAACTCGCCAAAATCCTCGGAATTTCTGAAACCACGGTCAGCCGTGCCTTGAACGGCTACCCCGAAGTGAGCGAACGCACGCGCGAGCGGGTGCTGGCCGCCGCCCAGGCTGCCGGCTACCGGCCCAATCCAATGGCGCGCAGCCTGGCCGTGGGCCGCACCAATATCGTCGGCATCATCTATCCTTTGCAACCGAACGACCTGGCCGACCCGATGTTCCTCGATATCGTCGGCGGCATGTCCGAGGCGCTCGAAGCGCAACAGATGGACATGATCATCGCCCCCGCCTCGCCCGCCAACGAATTGCGCTCCTACGAAAGAATGGTCACCGGGCGCCGGGTGGACGGCTTGATCGTCGGACGCACCAAGCTGTACGACGAGCGCATCTCTTATCTGGCGCAGCAGGGCCTGCCCTTCGTCGCGCACGGACGCACCCTGCTGCAACAGCCGCACGCCTGGTTTGACTACGACAACGAAGCTGGCATGCGCCTGGCCGTGGCGCGCCTGGTGTCGCTGGGCCACCGCCGCATCGGCCTGATCAGCGCCACGCCCGACATGACCTTCGTGCGCCAGCGTATCGACAGTTTTCACGCGGCCATGGGCGAGGCCGGCCTGGCCGTCGATCCCGACAACATGATCGACAACGCCCACGACAGGCGCGCCGGTTACCAGGCCATGCAGCGCCTGCTGGCCCGCTCGCCGCGCCCCAGCGCCGTTGTCGTCGACAACCACATGTCGGGCGTGGGCGCGGTGCGCGCCCTGCTCGACGCCGGCATCGACATCGGCCGCGACATGTCGCTGATCGTCTGGGGCGTGATGGAAGACAGCCTGGCCGGCTATAACGTCACCACCGTGCACCAGCCGGAACCGCGCCGGGCCGGCGCCAAGATGATCGCCATGCTGTTCGCGCTGATGGACGGCACCCCGCCGTCCGAGCTGCAGGAATTGTGGCAGCCGGTGCTGCTGCCGGGCGAAACGGCCGGCCCCGCGCCCGCCTGAGCCCGGCAAGCCACGGCGAATTCCATCAATCCGATCGGCCCGCCTGCGCCGCCGGCTTTTTTGCAGGCGCCCGGCAGGCGCAATCGCCGCATTGCAGACATTCCGTCACTTTAATCGACCGTAAATAACTTTACTTTTCAAAGCGCTTTGGATTATACTGAATTCGCACCCAAAGCGCTTTGAGTTCGATGTACGTGAAGATCGACCAGACGCCTCCCGCCCACCGCACTGCCTGCAAGCAAGATGGCAGGCACTTTATAGAAACACCGATTGCGTGAACACTATGACTAGCCCAGCAAGCCCCACCGTTCAAGCCGCCGACTGGTGGCGCGCCGCCGTCATTTACCAGGTTTATCCGCGCAGCTTCCTCGACAGCAACGGCGACGGCGTCGGCGACTTGCCCGGCATTACCGCCAAGCTCGATTACATCGCCGGCCTGGGCGTCGACATCGTCTGGATCTCACCCTTCTTCACCTCGCCGATGAAGGATTTCGGTTACGACGTTTCCGACTATTGCGACGTCGATCCCCTGTTCGGCACCCTGGCGGACTTCGACCGCCTGGTGGCGCGCGCCCACGCCCTGGGCCTGAAGATCATGATCGACCAGGTGCTGTCGCACTCGGCCGACGCCCACCCCTGGTTCGCCGAAAGCCGCGCCAGCCGCGACAATGCTAAGGCCGACTGGTATGTCTGGGCCGCCCAGCAGGCGGACGGCACGCCGCCCAACAACTGGCTCTCCGTCTTCGGCGGCTCGGCCTGGCAATGGGATGCCCGCCGCGCCCAGTTTTACCTGCATAACTTTCTGAGCAGCCAGCCCGACTTGAATTTCCACTGCCCGGAAGTGCAACAGGCGCACCTGGATAATCTGCGTTTCTGGCTGGAGCGCGGAGTCGACGGTTTTCGCCTCGACGCCTGCAATTTCCACTTCCACGACCAGCAATTGCGCAACAATCCGCCGGCCGCCCTGCGCGACAGCACCATGGTCTCGTCCGTCAATCCCTACGGCATGCAAGCCCACATCTACGACAAGACGCGGCCCGAAAACGTGCCCTTCCTGCAGCGCATCCGCACCCTGCTCGACGAATACCAGGCCATCTCCATCGGTGAAATCGGCGCCGACGATTCCCTCGCCGCCATGGCCGACTACACGGCCGGCGGCGACAAGCTGCACATGGCGTACAGCTTCAACTTGCTGACGGCCGAATTTTCCGCCGCCCACATCCGCACCCAGGTCGAGCAATTCGAAGCCCGCGTCGCCGGCGGCTGGGCCTCCTGGTCGGTCGGCAACCACGACAGCGTGCGCGTGATGACGCGCTGGGGCGGCTTGCAGCCATCGCCGGAGCTGGCCAAAGTGGTGCTGGCGATGCAATTGGCGCTCAAGGGCACGCCCTGCCTGTACCAGGGCGACGAGCTGGCGCTGACCGAGGCGGACTTGCCCTTCGACGTGCTGCAAGACCCGTACGGCATCACTTTTTGGCCGGAATTCAAGGGCCGCGACGGTTGCCGCACGCCGATTCCATGGCAGGCGGACAGCCCGAACGCCGGCTTCAGCAGCGCCAAGCCCTGGTTGCCGGTGCCGCCCGAACACCTGGCGCGCGCCGTCGACCAGCAGGGCGGGCCGCAAGCGCCGCTGGGCTTCGCGCGTAACATCCTGGCCTGGCGCCGCGGCTGGCCGCAACTGGCGCGCGGCGAGATCGCCTTTTTCGACGCGCCGGAACCGGTGCTGGCCTTCCGCCGCGACTTGGCCGGCGCGCCCGCCATCCTGGCCGCCTTCAACCTGGGCCCCGAGGCGCGCAGTTTCGACTGGCCCGACGCGGCCGCGGCCACCACCCTGGACGGCCACGGCTTGCCCGGCGTAGCGCGCGGCAAGAGCGTCACCCTGCCCGGCTACGGCGCCTGGTTCGGCCAGGTCGGCATTTAAGACGGTTGCAAATCATAATAGAGCATGGCATCAGCCAGGCCGGAATGACAATAGTGAGGACGACATGGCAGCATTGAAGTTAGCGGGCATTAAAAAAGCCTACGGTGAAGTGCAAACCCTGCACGGCATCGATTTGCAGATCGAGGATGGCGAGTTGGTCGTCTTCGTCGGCCCCTCCGGCTGCGGCAAGTCGACCTTGTTGCGCGTCATTTGCGGGCTGGAGGAAATCAGCGCCGGCGACTTGCACATAGGCGGGGCGCGCATGAACGACATTCCGCCCGCCAAGCGCGGCATCGCCATGGT